>CAZXUA010000012.1:0-15912 GCA_964643755.1 uncultured Desulfatiglans sp.
TTCACTGAAAAGGCCTGTTAACAATTTTGTTAACGGGCCTTTTCTTTAGATTATTGGTAAAAGGAGCACGACCATTAAAAATATGAAATCAATCTAATTTATAATCCTTTGCTGTCTTTTCCCCACGTTGAAAGGCAATTGGTGTCACCCATTAAAGGGTTATCATGTCTACACATTTGACACAATTTCAAGGCACATTTTATTTTCTATTAAATGTGTATGCCTCCTATTGCTCTCCTATGCAAATAAAAACCAGTGTGTACCAATGGCTCCGCAATGGGCGGAACCATTGGTTTTATGACCGCATCAGTTATTCAATGTACAATTGTCAAAGAACCGGCAGGTATATCCACCATTATCAGATACGTCTTATCCTTTGCTTAAATCAATCCATTTACAGCACTGTCTGGAATTTTTTTCCAAGTAGAATTTATTACTATATTCTATTCCCACTCTATCGTGCTTGGGGGTTTTGATGATATATCATACACGACCCTGTTTACACCACGGACACTGTTTATGATCCTGTTTGAGATCTTTTCAAGCACATCATATGGCAGGCGTGTCCAGTCGGCTGTCATGGCATCAAGGCTGTCAACTGTTCTGACTGCAATGACATTTTCATACGTCCTCTCATCCCCCATAACACCCACTGTTTTTACAGGCAGAAGCACAGCAAATGATTGCCATACCTTTTCGTACAGGCCTGCTGACCTGATCTCTTCTATAACTATCGCATCCGCCTCACGCAGGATATCAAGCCTCTCCTTTGTAATTTCTCCCAGTACCCTTACAGCAAGACCGGGACCAGGGAAAGGCTGCCTTAAAACAAGCTCATTGGGGAGGCCAAGCTCCCTGCCCAAAAGACGCACCTCATCCTTGAAAAGCTCCCTTAATGGCTCAACAAGGGCCATGTTCATCTTTTCCGGAAGGCCTCCCACATTATGATGGCTCTTGATTGTGGCGGATGGCCCCTTGAATGAGACGCTCTCTATCACATCAGGGTAGAGTGTGCCCTGTGCCAGGAACTTTATATTCCCGAGCTCCCTTGCCCTTTTTTCAAAAACGGATATGAACTCATGGCCGATAATCTTTCTCTTTGTCTCAGGATCAGTAACGCCATCAAGTTTATTAAGAAAAAGTTCTGCCGCATCAACAAGGTTTATATTTATATTATACCTGTCCCTGAAAAGGTCCATAACCTCAGCGCTCTCATTCTTCCTTAAAAGACCATTATCGACAAATATGCATATCAGCCTGTCGCCTATTGCCCTGTTTAAAAGGACAGCAGTAACAGTGGAATCCACACCGCCTGACAGGCCGCACACAACGCGTTCATCACCTATCTTTTCCTGCAGGGCCGTCACTGTCTGCCTGACAAAGGACTCCATTGTCCAGGATGGTTTACACCCGCATATCCTGAACAGAAAATTATTCAGGATTTTGAGTCCGTTTGGTGTATGCACTACCTCAGGGTGAAACTGTACACCAAAGAGCCTTCTTTTTGAGTCTGCCATTGCTGCTACCGGGCTACTCGAACTGCTTGCTATTGTACGGAAACCATCAGGCACCACATCAATACGGTTTCCATGGCTCATCCACACCTTTTCATCCCTCTCCTTTTCAAAGGTGTGAAACAGGTCACCATCATCCAAAATCTTTATCATGGCATTACCGAATTCCCGCTCCTCTGCCCTGCCTACTACGCCACCCAGCGCCTGCGTCATATACTGCATGCCGTAACAGATGCCTAGAATAGGGATGCCAAGCCCCAGGATCCTGTTATCTGAAAGTGGGGCATCCTTTGCAAAGACATCCGCCGGCCCGCCCGACATGATTATGCCCTTTGGATTAAACTCCTTTAACTTTTCTATTGAAAAGCTAAAAGGATGGATCTCGCAGTAGACCTGTGCCTCTCTTACCCTTCTTGCTATCAGTTGAGTATACTGTGAACCGAAGTCAAGTATCAGTATCTTATTCTCATAAATGCCATTACTCATAATTCTACCCTGTAGTTTGGAGCCTCTTTTATAATATCCACATCATGCACATGAGCTTCTCTTAGCCCGGCTGATGTAACCTGCATGAATCTGGACCTTTCCTGAAGCGTTTTGATATCTTTACACCCGAGGTACCCCATGCCTGACCTTAAGCCGCCGATAAGCTGATAAATCACTGCTGAGAGAGGCCCCCTGTATGGCACCCTGCCAACCACACCTTCAGGCACAAGCTTGTTTTCTGATTTTACATCGGCCTGGAAATAGCGGTCTTTGCTTCCCTCTTTCATGGCCTCAATAGAACCCATGCCCCTGTAGACCTTATATGTGCGGCCCTGATACAGTATTGTTTCACCGGGGCTCTCTTCTGTGCCTCCAAAGAGGCTCCCTATCATTATTGTATCAGCCCCGCCTGCAATGGCCTTTGTGATATCGCCGGAATATTTGATGCCGCCGTCAGCTATAACCGGTATGCCATATTTTGCAGCCTCTTCTGTGCACTCCATAATAGCTGTCATCTGAGGTACGCCTACGCCTGCGACTATTCTTGTGGTGCATATTGAGCCAGGCCCCACACCAACCTTAACTGCATCAACCCCATGATCTATAAGCGCCTTTGTGCCCTCGGGCGTTGCCACATTCCCGGCAATGAGCTCAAGGCTGCTCCATCTCTGTTTTATCTTCTCTATTGTCTTAAGCACATTCATGGAATGGCCGTGTGCAGTATCGACAACAATGGCATCAACATCCGCCTCAATAAGCCTCTGTACCCTGTCAGGCATATCAGGGCCCACGCCCACCGCAGCGCCTACCCTTAGCCTTCCAAGTTTATCCTTGCAGGAATTGGGGTATTTCTTTATCTTCTCTATATCTTTTATTGTAATAAGCCCCTGAAGCCTGCCTGAATCATCAACAACAAGCAGCTTTTCTATACGTCTTTCATGTAAAATTGCCTTTGATTCCTCAAGGGTAATCCCCACCTTTGCTGTAGCCAGATTATCCTTTGTCATCACATCCGAGACCTTTGCATTCATGTCCACTGCAAACCTTAAGTCTCTGTTTGTTATGATACCAACCAGGTTGCCTGCCTTTACTACTGGGACGCCTGATATCTTATACTGGTTCATGATCTCAAGGACTTCATATATCTTCCTGTCAGGTTCTATGGTAATGGGGTTAACAATCATCCCGCTCTCTGATTTTTTAACCTTTTCCACCTCAATGGCCTGGCGTTCAATGCTCATGTTCTTGTGTATAAAGCCCATACCTCCCTGTCTTGCCATGGTAATGGCGGTATCAGACTCTGTTACCGTGTCCATGGCAGCGCTTACCAGTGGCATATTAAGTGTTATATTTTTAGAAAGCCTGCTCCTTACATCAACCTGATCAGGCAGTACGCTGGATTCATCCGGGATAAGGATAAGATCGTCAAAGGTATATCCAAATCTAATCTTATTAGTCTTATTCATCTTTTTTCTCCCTTTAAATAAGATATTATTAAACCTTCAAGTATATCTGAATAACTGACAGTCAGACTGTCAGCACTAAAAAATTCCATAATGGAGATGACGGCAATGACGCCGCTTAAGATCACCTCTGCCCTGCCCTTATCTATCCCCTTGAGCCTTAATCTTTCGGAAATATGCATAGGCCTTATAGAGCGGCAAATGGACTTAACCATATCCCTTTTAAGGATAGCGCCATTTATCCTGTCAGGACTAACCTCTTCCTCATCTATTCCCATTGCCATAGCCGCGAGTGATGTTACTGTGCCGCCAGAGCCTATCAGAAGAGTGTCATTTCCTCTCTTTTTACAGGATGCCACATTATCTGAAATAATGCTATTAACATATTGTTTTAACTTATTTATCTCTTCGTCAAGGGGAGGATCATTTTTAAGATACTGCTCTTTTAGTACAAATGCCCCGACAGGAAAAGAGTAAACCTCTTTATCCTCTCCCCTCTTAAGGATAATCTCAGTTGTTGAGCCCCCCAGGTCAAAAAAGAGGTCAGGAGGGCTGTCAAGCCTCAGGGCATGGGATATCCCCATAAATGTGAGGGCTGCCTCATCTTCACCCCTGATAATATTGATATTAACGCCAGTGCGCTCTTTGATCTGTGTCAAAAGCTCAATGCTGTTTTCCGCCCTCCTCATAATCCCTGTTGCTGCGCCTGTTATCTTATCAACTGAATATTCTCCTGCAATGGCTGCAAACTGGCTGACAGCATCAATTGCCCTCTCCATGGCCTTTTTACTGATAACCCCCTGGCCATCTTTGGGGAAACCCTCTGCCAGATTGGTATATACCCTTTTTCTTATAACAGGCCGGAACAGTGTTGGCGGGGCACAGATTTCGCCTAAAAGAAACCGTGCAGTATGGCTCCCGAAATCTATTGATGCTATATATTTCCCCTCTGAGGAAGATTCAAAACCGGAACCGCTTTTCAATATTTTGACCTTTCGAAATAAAGTCGGGAAATATATCAGAACAGGTCAGTTTTTACAAGATCATAAAGTCATTAAAGAAATAAAAGATGGCTCCTTTTGGAAATGGCAGATATCAGATTCCACAAGAGATCAGGGTTAAAATATCATTTTTTAAATATTTAATAATTTGAATTGTAGCTTGACTTTTTCCCCTGTTAATGTAATTTTTCATCCTCTTGTAGTAACAATACTCTAGCCTGAAAAATGAAAGGAATCTGATAGATGGAAAGAAAAACAGAACAACTAAAAAATGTCGCCCTATTAGCCCATGTTAGTTCAGGAAAAACTTCACTTGCAGAGGCCATGCTTCTTAATGGCAAATCCACAAACAGACTGGGTCGTGTGGATGACGGCAGCTCAAACATGGATTATGAACCTGAAGAAATAAAGAGAAAAATTACTATAAGCACCTCCTTCCATCACTTTGACTGGAAAAAATATTATGTGAATATCATAGACACACCCGGTGATGACAACTTTTTATCAGACTCAAAGGCCGCCCTTCAGGCAGCGGACGGCGCTGTTATTGTTATTGATGCCACAGCCGGCGTAAAGATAGGCACAGAAAAGGTATGGCAGTTTGTAACAGAGAGGAATATCCCAAGGCTTATCTTCGTGAACAAGATGGATAAGGAGCGGGCTGATTTTTATAAGGTTATTGAAGAGGTTAATAAGACCTTTGAAATAAAGGCAACGCCTGTATTTTTGCCCATTGGCGCAGAGGATAAATTTTCAGGCGTTGTTGACATGCTCAGGATGAAGGCATTTATATCAGCAAAAGACGGTTCAGGCAAATCAGAGCAGGCGGATATCCCCGCTGAGATGGCTGACACAGTTGAGGAATGGCGTGAGCAGATGATTGAAAATACCGTAGAGGCCAATGATGAACTCATGGAAAAATACCTTGAAGGCCAGGAGCTTGATCCAAAGGATATTGAAAAGACCTTTTATGAAGGGGTTAAATCGGGGCAGATTATCCCGGTACTGTGCGGTTCAGCAACAGGCAATATCGGTGTTACACAGCTTATGGATCTTATTGTCCAGGGCTTTCCAGGCCCATCCGAAGGGGCTCCAAAAGAGGGTAAAAAGCCAAAATCAGAGGAGATCATCAAAAGAAAATCAACAGAGGATGAGCCCTTCTCAGCCCTTGTATTCAAGACCCTGGCAGACCCGTTTGCAGGAAAGCTCAGTATCATAAAGGTGGTCTCAGGCACAGTTGATGCGGATTCAACCGTCTATAACTCTACAAAGGATATAAAGGAAAAACTCGGTTCACTCTATATAATGGAGGGAAAGAAACAGCAGGCAGTGGATAAGGCTATTGCAGGGGATATTATAGCGCTGGCAAAACTCAGGGAGACCATGACCGGTGATACACTCTGTGTAGAAAATAACCCGATTATTTACAAGGCGAGCGAACCGCTCCGTCCTGTGATCTCATACGCAGTTGAAGCAAAGAACAAGGGCGCTGAAGACAAGATATACTCTTCACTTGTAAGGCTTCTCGAAGAAGACCCGACCCTGAGGCTTGAAAGGGATCAGACAACAGCCGATATAATAGTATCAGGCACCGGCCAGATCCACCTTGAAACCACCTGTGAAAAACTGAACCGCAAGTTCGGTGTTGAGGTAAACCTGAAACCAGTGAAGGTGCCATACAGGGAAACCATTAAAAAGGCGGCAAAAGGCATTGTCTACCGCCATAAAAAACAGTCAGGCGGTCGCGGCCAGTTTGCAGAGGTGCATTTTGACCTCTTTCCAAAAGAGAGAGGCGAAGGTTTTGAGTTTGATGAGGCGCTGGTAGGTATGAATGTGCCGCGTAATTTTGTCCCTGCGGTTGAAAAGGGGCTTCATGAGGCAATCCAGAAGGGCAGCCTGGCAGGGTTTCCTGTTGTGGACTTAAGGGTGAGGTTCTATGACGGCAAATCACATGAAGTTGACTCATCAGAAATGGCCTTTAAGATTGCGGCCCTCATGTGTTTCAGAAAGGGGGTTGAGGAGGCCACACCTATACTGCTCGAGCCTATAATGAAGCTGGAGGTTGTAGTCCCTGAAGAATACATGGGCGATGTAATGGGTGATCTTAACAGCAGAAGGGGCCGTGTGCTCGGCATGGACAGCGAAGGAAAATACCAGGTTATAAAGGCGCAGGCGCCCATGTCTGAAATACTCAAATATGCCCTTGATCTTAATGCCATAACCGCAGGAAGGGGCTCATTCAGGGTGGAGCACTCCCACTATGATGAAGTGCCTGCAAGCCTCATGGATAAGATAATAGCCGAACATAAGAAGGAAGCAGAGGTGGAATAGGTAGTCCACAGGAATTTAGAATATGATGGAAGAGATCAGATTTAAAGCGGGTATCCTTACCATGAGTGATAAGGGCTCCCGCGGGGAAAGGGTTGATGAAAGCGGAGCGCTTGCCAGCCGTATGCTTGAAGCGGATGGTTTTGAGATAGTGGAATATAAAATCGTCCCTGATAAAGTAGAAGAGATAACAGGCGCCATAAGAGACTGGTGCGACATCAAAAAGCTTTCGCTAATTGTTACATCAGGTGGAACCGGTTTGAGCCCGTCAGATGTCACCCCCCAGGCCATGTCAAAAATTTTGGATTTTGAGGTGCCCGGCATGGCCGAGGCAATGAGGGCGGAGAGCCTCAAGAAAACCCCTCATGCAATGATCTCAAGGGCAATGGCCGGTGTGCGGGGCACTACCCTTATAGTTAATCTTCCCGGCAGTCCAAAAGGGGTAAAGGAAAATCTTGAGGTTGTGCTTCCCGCACTGAAACACGCCATTTCAAAACTTACAGGTGACAATACAGACTGCGCCACCCCTTTAAAATAGCCATATCAATCTGATATTATTAATATTTTTATTCTTTTCAAACTTATTATTGTAAATTACATCTGAATGATTATTTTCAGGCCATGACAGGGAGTTGGCTTTGATATCCCTGTCACACCAGGTCCCTGAGTTTTTCACCCTCCTTTCTCCCCTCAGGGACCCCTCCCCTGACCTGATTAGAAAAAACAGTGTTAAAAAATACTATCCTTTTTTAAACAGATTTAGTATGGTTGCGCTGTTTTTCCGGCATGCTCTATTTGTCTTTTGCCGGTTGCTAGCTGAATAATGTTTTATAATGCACCTATACTGGAGAATCTGTAATGAGTATTGATCACAAGCCGGTTTTTTACAGCAGATATATTCCATTCATGTTTCTATTTATCTTCTCGGTCTTCTCCCTGATATCATATTCTAAAAAGACCTCTGCCCAGGATGCAAAAGAGGTAAAAGAGATTGCACAGATAAAAGATAACCATGAGGTTATCATTATTGATAACAAGGGCTACAGGACTGACAGAAAGGGTCCCTCACGGTTTGAACATGTAAAACATGCCAGGGATTACAAGATCTCATGCTGGGAATGTCATCATGATTACAAAGAGGATAAAAAAAATACCTGGTCGCCATGGGGTGAAACAAAAAAGTGTTCAGATTGTCATGACCCTGTTGAAAAGAAAGAAAACAGGCCAAGGCTTCAGGCCGCATACCATAAAAACTGCAAGGTCTGCCACAGTGAAAAAAGGATATTCAAGGATGACAATCTGGCCTACAGAAAATGCAACACCTGTCATAATATGACCCCATAGTAAGGTGGTTTCTCATATCAGGGGTGTCAGAAGATATCAGATGCCCCTGCAATATTTTCCTTTATCTCGCTTAAAATTTCATCAAAGGAGTCAGTTTTTATATTGAGCAGCCTTGTGGAGTCCAGTTGGGCCAGATCAGGTTTAATATCAAAGATCCCGTATCCGAGCCTGTATGCCATGTTAAAGGCAAGGTTCACTATAAGCGCCTCTTTTGGTGTATTTGCATTAAACACCGGGCTGTCATGAAGCAGGATTATCCTGATAAAATCATCCGAGAAGCCCCACCTTTTAACTATTGCAGCGCCGAACTCCATATGAACCTTCTGGGCGACAGGATATATTTCATTTATCTTTGATGCATCTTCGTCAAAAAAACTGCTGTCAAGATGCCTTAACAGGAGTACCATGCCGATATCATGCGTAAGCCCCAGCAGAAAGAGATAATCCGCCTTCTCCATCTGAAGCCTCTGGGTAATAACCTTTGCGGCATACCCTGAGGCAAGGGAGTGCATCCACTGTCTTTCCATAAGAGACCTGATTACAGGATCCTTTGTATCATAAAGATTTTTATTTGTTATGGCATTAATTATACTCCCTGTCTCCCTGAAACCCAGTCTCATTATTGCCTTGTCAAGTGTAGTTATCTTTTCCGCACCCCTGTAAAATGGGGAATTTGCCCCTGCTATTATCCTGATAGAGATGACAGAGTCCTTTTCAATGGCCTTTGCAAGATCATCAATTGTGGAGTTGGGGCTTACCATTACCTTCCGCACATCATCAATAATCTGCGGGAGCACAGGCAGTTCTATATTTCCGCTCTTGAACCTGTGTACAATCCTCTGAATGCTCTCCCTCAGCTTTTTTTTATCTTCTTCAGTGATAGTTTTTCCGGGTTCAGGCACCCTATCTTCAGTAACAGGCCCTTTTTCGGCCCCTTTTAAATCATGTTTAGGTATTGATATCCCAAGTTTATGGATCTTTTTCAGTATGGTCTCACTGTCAAAGGGTTTTGAGATGTAATCATCACAGCCCATCTGGACACATTCAAGAATAGTCTCCCTCTCTTTCTGGGATGAAGCGATAAGGATCTTCACCCTCTTGTCTTTTGGAACCTTCTTTTCATTCTCAATAGCACGGATGGTCTGTAGTACCTTTTTGCCATCCACCTCAGGCATGGTAATATCAAGGGTTAAAAGATCAAAGGGCGCCCAGTCTTCAAACCCCTTTTTGTAGATGGATAATGCCTCCAGGCCGTTTCTGGCCTCATGGCACTCTGCATATTGAGCAAGTATTTTGATCAATATCTGCCTGCTTACCGCATCATCATCAACAATCAGGAATTTCATAGATTATATCCTTGTTAAAGAGGAATATTTCCATGTTTCTTTATCGGGTTTGTGTCGGTTTTATCCTTAAGCATCCTGAGCGCTTTAATGATTTTGGGCCTGGTCATGGCCGGTTCTATTATATCATCAATATAACCGCGCTTTGCCGCAACAATCGGGCTGGCGACCAGTTCCGAATATTCCCTCTCTTTTTCTGCAAGGAAACTGTCGCGGTCTGTGCTGTAATAGTTGTTATAAAGCACCTCAACAGCCCCTTTTGCCCCCATAACCGCTATCTCGGCTGTTGGCCATGCATAGTTAATATCACCCCTTAAGTGCTTTGATGACATAACACAGTAAGCACCGCCATATGCCTTTCGGGTAATGATGGTTACCTTTGGCACGGTTGCCTCAGCGTATGCATAAAGCATCTTTGCACCGTTCCTGATGATCCCGTTATACTCCTGTATTGTCCCCGGTAAAAATCCCGGCACATCAACAAAGGTAACAACCGGGATATTGAAACAGTCACAGAATCTCACAAATCTTGCACCCTTTACAGATGCATTATTATCAAGCACACCGGCGAGAGAGCGGGGCTGATTTGCAACAACACCGACCGGGAACCCGCCATATCTGGCAAAACCCACTATCAGGTTGGTTGCATACTTTGCGTGCACCTCAAGGAATATGCCATTATCAACCGTCATTTTTATGATCTGTTTCATATCATAGACCCTGCTGGATATTTCCGGGATGATCCTGTTCAACTCCATGTCAGCGCGGTCAGATGGATCACTGCTCTCAATAAAAGGGGGCCTTTCCCTGTTATTCTGGGGAAAATATGAAAGCATTTCCTTGACATAATCTATAGCCTCCTGATCCGATGAAACAGCATGGTGCGCCACACCGCTTTTTACCGTATGGACAGAGGCGCCGCCAAGCTCTTCTGTGCTGACATTCTCATGGGTAACCGCCTTTACAACCCTTGGCCCTGTAAGAAACATATAGCCGTTTTGCTTTACCATTATTGTGAAATCAGTAAGGGCAGGAGAATAGACAGCGCCTCCGGCGCATGGACCAAAAACAATCGATATCTGAGGTATAACCCCTGAACTCATTACATTTCTCAAAAAGATATCAGAATAGCCTGCAAGGCTTTCAATACCCTCCTGAATCCTTGCTCCCCCCGAATCATTAAACCCTACAACAGGGGCTCCATTTTTGACTGCAAGATCCATGATCTTGCATATCTTCTCGGCAAAGGTCTCTGAAAGGCTGCCGCCAAAAACAGTCATGTCGTGAGAAAAGAGAAATACCTGCCTCCCGTTAACAGTCCCATGGCCTGTAACAACGCCATCGCCAAGGACCTCCCTGTTTTCCATCCCGAAATTAAGGCACCTGTGGGATTTGAACATATCAAATTCTTCAAAGCTTCCCCTGTCAAGGAAAAGCTCTATTCTCTCCCTTGCGGTGAGCCGCCCCTTTTCCTTGTGCTTTTTGATCCGTTCGGGTCCGCCGCCAAGGGCCGCCTGCTCGCGCAGCCTGTATAACTCGTCCAGTTTGTCTGCCATTTTTAGCCCGCTATTCTAGTTTGAAACAGAACTCCGTTAGTACCCCGCATGTTGATTTTGGATGCAGAAATGCAACCTGTTTTCCGCCTGCCCCATCAACAGGCGTTTTGTTTATAAGGCTGCAACCGCATTTTTCCGCCTGTTTTAACTGCGCATCAACATCATCTGTCTTAAAGGCAATATGATGAACACCCTCTCCGTTTTTAACTAAAAATTTTGCAACAGCGCTCTCTTCAGATGTCGGCTCCAGTAGTTCAAGATGCACCTCGCCAACCGAATAGAATGCTGTTTTTACCTTCTGGGATTCAACCGTTTCAATACCTTCACATTTTAACCCCAGGGTATTCTCAAAATAACCCCTTGCCTGTTCAATCGATCTTACTGCTATTCCTATATGATCAATCTTCTGTATCATCTCTATCCCCTGTAGCGGTATTCCCCGAAAACCTCTCGTAAAACATTACATATTTCACCGAGAGTGGCGTATTCCATCACAGCCGCAAGGATGGGCTCCATCAGGTTTGCGCTGCCTTCTGCTGCATCCTTCAGAATAGAAAGGGTGTCATTGACCTTATTATTATCCCTGTTTTTCCGGAGTTCTTTGAGATTTTTGACCTGGTTATCCTCTACCTCCGGGTCTATCTTCAGCACAGGTGGCTTCACACCCTCCTCTGACTGGAACCGGTTGAGCCCGACAATGATCCTCTCCTTTTTTTCTATCTCCTTCTGGTACTCATAGGCGGATGTCTCTATATGCCTCTGGATAAATCCCTTTTCAATGGCAGCGATCACCCCCCCCTCCTTTTCCACCTCTTTCATAAGGAGAGAGGCTTCCCTCTCTATTCTATCGGTCATATCTTCTATAAAATATGAGCCTGCCAGGGGGTCGATAGTGTCTGCTATGCCTGACTCAAAGGCGATGATCTGCTGGGTCCTGAGCGCAGTTCTCACGGAATCCTCTGTGGGGAGCCCCAGCGCCTCATCCTTGGAATTGGTATGAAGGGACTGTGTGCCTCCGAAAACCGCTGCAAGGGCCTGAATGGTAACCCTTACTATATTATTATCCACCTGCTGGGCTGTAAGGGTGTTGCCTGCGGTCTGTGTATGAAACCTCATCATCTGGCTTGCCGGTTCCTTTGCATTAAACCTGTTCTTCATGATCTTTGCCCAGAGTCGTCTCGCGGCCCTGAACTTTGCCACCTCTTCAAGGATGTTCGTTGAGGCATTAAAAAAGAAAGCAAGCCTCTTTGCAAAGCTGTCCACAGTCAGCCCTGCATCTATTGCAGCCTGAACATAGGTACATGCGTTTGCAAGGGTAAATGCAACCTCTTCAACCGCAGTGGAACCTGCCTCCCTGATGTGGTAGCCTGATATGGATATTGTATTAAAGGATGGAAGATTCCTGCTGCAATACTGGAATATGTCAGTAATGATGCGCAGGCTTGGCTTTGGCGGAAATATATATGTCCCCCTCGCAACATACTCCTTTAGAATATCGTTCTGTATTGTCCCCTGGAGTTTATCAGATGAAACACCCTGCTTTTCTCCCAGGGCAATATACATGGCCAGAAGAACAGCAGCAGGCGCATTTATTGTCATGGAGGTGGATATCTTATCCAGTGGAATGCCTTTAAAAAGCACCTCCATGTCATAGAGTGAATCTATTGCCACACCGACCTTTCCAACCTCGCCAGCGCTCATGGGGTCATCAGAGTCGTACCCAATCTGGGTCGGGAGATCAAAGGCGATGGAGAGCCCTGTTGTGCCCTGATCAAGCAGATACCTGAACCTGTTGTTAGTCTCAACAGCGGTTGAAAAACCTGCATACTGCCTCATTGTCCAGAGGCGTCCCCTATACATGGTGGGCTGCACACCCCTTGTAAAGGGATACCTGCCGGGGAATCCAATGTCAGATAAATATTTATCATCCAGTTTTGCCGGGAATAATATCCTTGGTATCTTCTCATTTCCGTGGTTTACAAACCTCTCTTTCCTTTCGGGCGATCTGGCAAGTCTTTTTGCCAGCACCTTTTCTTCCCATTCTGTAATTCTTTTATCTTTACCCATTAAACCTTATCCTTAACCGTGCCCTATTCAACTAATTAATTTTCAGGGCAGGAAATTATTCTGCCTCTTTTCTGCCATAAAATTTATCACACGCCTTTTTAAAGGCCTCAATTATTTCGGCAAGTGGTGCGCCCGGTGTAAATATGGCATCTATCCCTGCCTCTTTCAGCGTCTCAATGTCATCATCAGGTATAATACCGCCGCCCAGCACCCTTATATCTGTTACGCCCCTGTTTTTCAGTTCTGCCACAACCGCTGGAAAAAGCCTGAGATGGGCGCCCGAAAGGGAAGAAAGTCCGATTGCTGCAACATCCTCCTGTATGGCTGTTGTGACTATCTCTTCAGGTGTCTGACGTATGCCTGTATATATAACCTCAAACTCACTGTCCCTGAGTGCCCTTGCTATGATCTTTGCCCCCCGGTCGTGCCCGTCCAGCCCGGGTTTGGCTATTAATACCCTGTTTTTAATCCTTTTAACGGTCATAATCTCCTCTGATCCGGGTATGTTTTATCCGGAAGCTGTTACTTCTTTTTACCGATTATACCGGCCCTGAAGGCCTTTGTAAATCTTCCGCAGAAACGGTCTTTACCTAAGACTACATCAGCAGCATATAGTATCTCCCTTAGTTCCCGGTTTTCAGGATCAATTATTGCGCTATCCATACCCGCTGCAATAGCGAGCACTGCAAATGCCTGGTTCACGATTGACCTGGCAGGCAGACCAAAGGATATATTGCTTAAGCCCCCTGTAATATGGACATCAGGGTATTTCTTTAATATCTGGCGCATTGCATCAAAGGCCATGTTACCGCTTTCAGTGCTGGTTGATATGGTTCCCACAAGCGGATCGACATGCAGCTTGTTGTCAGGGATGCCGCCCTTTCGTGTCATCTCAATTAGCCTGTCAAGTATCTCAAGCCTTTTTTCAACGGTTGTGGGTATACCGTCATCATCGCATGTTAGCACTATGAGCTCGGTCTGATGTTCACAGGCAAGGGGAAGAACCCCGTTTATCCTGATCTTTTCACCACTCAGGGAATTTAGCATCGGCTTCTTCTTTACAACAGTAAACCCGGCCTTTAAGGCTTCAGGATTTGCAGAGTCCAGACACAGGGTAACATCTGTAACCTCCTGTATGTTATTAATCAGCCATATCATGTCAGAAGGCTCTTTATCAGGCGATGTGCCTGCATTTACATCAAGAAAATCCACGCCTGCCTTTACCTGTTTCAAGGCAAGGTCTTTAATAAAATCCGCATCCTTGGCGGCAATAGCCTCTTTTACACGTTTCCTGGTGCCATTAATCTTTTCTCCGATAATAATCATATCTTCATCCTTTCGCAGCCTGTTTAGTGATAATTCATAACCCGAAATGCCGGGGGGGCCTCATGCCCTCAGCGCATCTGTGATTAACACATTTACTGATTGTCAACGCCATATCTATATACTAAAAAGGAGGAACGGGCAAAGATAATCTCAACCCGCTCCCCCTCATTATATAAAGGCTCAAAACCAGAATTTCAGACAGGAGGTCTTTAATGATTATAGTAACCCGGCCTGTCATTAAAGGAGATATTGCATCCCCCTGTGTTATTCACTGCTAAAGAGCTAGCACAGCCACCCCTTTGCCAGTGTTACTGCGGCCATTGCATCCTTGCCATATGCATCAGCGCCTGTATACTTTCTTACCTCCTCGTCTATCTGACCGCCGCCGATCATAACCTTCAGATTATCCCTGAGGCCTGCTGACTTTATAGCATCAATAGTCTCTTTCATGGCATCAAAGGCAAGTGTGAGGAAACCGCTTAAGCCAACAACGGTTGCGCCTGTCTCCTTTATCTTGTTCACGATAGTCTGCACAGGCACATCAATGCCCAGGTCATATACCTCAAAACCGCTGATATCGAGCATGAACACGACAAGGTCCTTTCCTATGTCATGGATATCGCCTGCAACCGTGGCAATAATTACCTTTCCGATCTTTTTTGCCTCAGTGCCCGAATCCTTGATATAGGGCTCAACCATCTGTGCAATACCCTTTAATATCTCGCCTGAGTATATCAGGTCAGGTATAAAATACTCCCCGTTTCCAAATCTATGTCCCACCACCTGCATGCCCTCTCTGGCCTCTGCAAGTATCTGCATGGGGTCCATACGGTCACCCAGCATCTTTTTGACTGCATCCAGGGCCTCCTGTTCTTTCAGATCAGCTAATAAAGTTGATAACTCTGACATGTCTCCACCCTCCTTAAGCTTATTAATAAAATCAGTAATCTATTCCGTATTTATATTAATTATAAATATTACAAATTTGACATTAATTTTAACTAATCTACATATACGCAGCCTGAATGCATAACCTGTTTTAGTATTCCATATAAGACTAACTGCGCCAGAATCCTAATTATTTGGAATAATGTCAAGGCAAAATTTGCCTATTTTTCTACCTGTAAACACCGTATTCCTTGCAAAAATCAATCAGCGCCCTCACATTCTGGGGTTTTGAATAGTCAATTGATGCCCCGCTTGTGAGTATAAAGCCCCCGCCTTTGCCGCAGAAATCTATAAGGTCTTTACAATAGGCCCTGATATCATCAGGTGTACCTGCCAGCATGAGAGAGGTGGGCACATTACCCATAATACAGCAGACATCCTTTAAGATATCCTTTGCCCTGTGCATGTCTGTCCGGTCAAAATACCATATGCATTTACCCTTTGGGAAATCGGATATTATCTCAAGGCGGTGGTTATAGCTCCCCTCTGCAAACGGCACAGGTATAAGCCCTTCATCTACAATGCCGAGCATCAGT
>CAZXUA010000012.1:15922-42163 GCA_964643755.1 uncultured Desulfatiglans sp.
TTTTAAGTGTTGGCCAGTAGAATTTTTCAAACTGTGAAACAGACATGTGGTTGTCATCACCCTTGTGCAGGGGAATAAGCACCATGGGGCTGTCAGACCTGTCGCCAGAGGCTATCGCCATCTCAAGCATCATGGGCAGGAATTTTTCACAGGCATCTGTAACAGTATCAGGCCTCCGGTAAAGGTCCATCATAATGCCCTTTGTGCCCCTTAATGTATCGCTCAGCGCATCAAAAGGCGCTGTCCCTGAACCCTCCATAAGTATGGGAAAGCCTGCCTCCTTTGATCTTGTGGCAGCCCTTTTGACTATCTCCATTACCCTTGCGCTCTCTTCGCCTGCCTTAACAAGTTTTTCAAGGAGATCCTTCACCTCAGGGGTTGAAAACGGGAGAAATGTCATAGGCCCTATCCCGTAAAGGTTGTGTGTCAGCACCGGCAGGTTTGCAAGGGGAGACATAGAACCAAAAATGCGGGGCAGATATTTGTGTATAAGAAAATCCGAAGGATCATTCATGAGATGACAGTACTCATCAGCGGTCATGTACTCCCTTTCAACCACCTGGTATCCGCTCTCCTTTGGCACACCATGGCCCGGCCATTTGATAAGTTTATAATCAAGGATCTCAAAAAGGCTGCCTGAAAAGGCATCCGTATATGAGGCATTATCAGGCTGAAACTCCATATTGAATTTCAGGTGCGCCTCCATTGCCTTTTCCTGGTTGTACATCTTGTCATAGGGGGAGAGGCCATAATAGCGGAGTGCATATTCTCCTATCATGGGGATAACAGGAATCCTTGCAGGTATCCTTTTCAGTTCAAAGGCATCGCGGATTATGGTTACTCTTTCCTGATAGGCCCTGGCGGCCTCTTCGTTTCTGAAGTTAATCCCATCAAGGGATACCATGTGATCAAGCCTTTTAATAAGTTTTTCATCCGAAGAAAGCATCTTCCAGTTATCAGGTTTAATAAACATTTTTGTTTTCCCTTCTGTCTGATCTTATTCAATTCATATAGTTATATCAGGAACCTTGTCAAGGCAATTGTTCCCTGATGCCCCCGAGGCAGCAAGTTGAGCCTGACTAGTTATTGACAATATAACGGTATTAATACTATTATTTTGTCTGTTTAAGGTAGCCGAACTTATATAGAGGAGAGAAAAATGACAAATGAAAAGATGACACTTGCAAGGCTCAAACAAAAAAAGATGAATGGTGAAAAGATTACCATGCTGACAGCCTATGACTATTCGGCTGCCACACTGGTAGATGCGGCAGGCATAGATACCATACTTATAGGCGACTCCCTCGGAAATGTCATGCTCGGTTACAATTCTACCGTCCCTGTGACAATGGATGAGATGCTTCACCACTGCAGAGCGGTAAGCAGGGCTGTAAAATCAGGCTTTATTATCGGTGACATGCCCTTTATGTCTTACCAGGTTAGTATTGAAAAGGCCGTTGAGAATGCAGGCAGGTTCTTAAAGGAGGGTTACTGTGATGCTGTAAAGCTTGAGGGCGGGAGCGAGATGGCCCCGACAGTAAACGCCATAGTAAAGGCAGGGATACCGGTTTGCGGACACCTTGGCCTTACCCCACAGACCGCTACCATGCTGGGCGGTTACAGGGTGCAGGGCAAGGACGCAGCGAGCGCCCGCAAGATACTTCACTCTGCCAAAGACCTTGAAGAGGCAGGGGCATTCATGATCGTCTTTGAGTGCATACCTGATTCACTTACAGCACGCATAACTGCTGAACTGAACATCCCGACCATCGGCATAGGGGCAGGCCCTGACAGTGACGGCCAGGTGCTTGTGTACCATGACCTTTTAGGGCTCTATGAAAAATTCACACCAAAATTTGTAAAGCAGTATCTGAATCTTGCACCCATGATAAAGGATGCCATAAAACAGTACAAGGCAGATGTGGAAAAAGGGGTATTCCCCGGGCCTGAGCATCTATTCAGGATGGATCAGGGAGAGGCAGAAAAGCTCTAGGTTATGCACATGGAAATCCTGATAGCAGGTCCAGGCGCAATGGGATGTTTGTTTGCAGCGCGCCTGACTAATGCCGGATACCATGTCACACTCCTGGATCACAATACTAAAAGGGCTCAGGAGATCACATCGCAGGGCATCATTGTTGAAGGCGTATCAGGAGAATATACAGCAAAGGTGCCGATTACATCTGACCCATCAGGCTTAAGGCCTGATATAATCATCATCTTTGTCAAATCCGGAAAGACAAAAGAGGCGGCCATATCGGTTAAAGGTATTACAGGTAAAAACACTTTGCTCGCCACCCTCCAGAACGGCCTTGGAAACAGGGAGATAATCGAAGAGATCACCGGAAACAGGGTGATTTGCGGCGTAACCTCAGAGGGGGCCACATCATTTGGCCCTGGCAGGGTAAGACATGCAGGCACAGGCAGCACAATTCTGGGCCATGGCATGGGCACAGATGAGAAACTTAACGCCCTTGTCAGCGCCCTTAACTTGGCCGGATTCAAAACAGACTCTTCTGATAATATTGATGACCTGATCTGGGGCAAGCTTATCATCAATGCTGGGATAAACGCCCTTACAGCAATAACAGGGCTCAAGAACGGACAGCTCCCCATGTATGAGGGCACCCTCAATATCATGAAGGATGCTGTGTATGAGGCGGTCAAGGTTTCAAAGGCATTAAATATTACCCTCCCCTATTCAGACCCTATGGAAAAGGTGCTTGAGGTATGCAGAAACACCTCTGATAATATTGCCTCCATGCTCCAGGACGTGCTTAATAAAAGGGCTACTGAGATAGACTTTATAAATGGTGCTATCCACAGGGAAGGAGAAAAGGCAGGGATACCTGCGCCTGTAAACCTTTTCCTGACGCGCCTCGTAAAAACAATCGAGGCAAGCTACAGTAACAGGATCTTTTAATTATTTTTACTCTGGCGGCATGCTGCTATTCACGCCATGCCCCTGATCATATGGTTTTGATTTATGGAACATGCATTACCGATCCTAATAAAGGTAATAATCATATTTGCGGGCATACTCCTGTTAAACCGGTTCGGTGCCCACCTTGCTGTTTCACTAGTGGCAGGGGCAGTCTCACTTGGCCTCTGGATGGGGTTAAATCCATTAAAACTTCTTTCATGCCTTTATAAAAGCATTATTGATCAACAGACCATAAGCCTTGCCGTTATTGTATGGCTCATAATGGTCATGAGCGATATCATGGGTAAAAGCGGCCACATGAAGCGGCTTGTATTAAGCTTTACCCGTATTGCAAGGGATGCAAGGGTTGTTGGCACAGTCATGTCTGCGCTGATAGGGCTTTTGCCCATGCCAGGCGGGGCGCTCTTTTCCGCCCCGATGGTGGATGAATCGCTTTCAATGGTTAAGGCCACACCTGAACACAAGACTGCGCTCAATTACTGGTTCAGGCATATATGGGAATACTGGTGGCCCCTTTATCCGGGTGTGATCCTCGCCATTGCGCTACTCAATGTCGACACCTGGCGCTATATGCTCTTTGCAGTGCCAATGACCATTCTATCGATAGGCGCAGGTTACTATTTTATTATTAAACCAATGGACAGCGCCTCATCAAATTTGGAAGGCTGCATTACCATGAAGGGAATAAATAGATTTATATATGAGATGATGCCCATCTTAATTATTGTGCTCTCCATTATTGTGATAACAGCCCTTATAAGGCTATCTCATATGATCAGCCCTGATATCCCGGTGCCTTCACTTACCCCTGTTATTATCGGTCTTGTCGCAGCCATCATATGGGTCTGCCGCACAAACCGGATAGCCCCTTCAGGCCTGTTAAAGGCAACCCTCGGGAGATCAAATCTGACCATGCTTTTCCTGATTGTCGCTATCATGCTTTTTAAAGGAGTGATGACAGATTCCGGTGCGGTTACAGGGATAAGAGATGAACTCATTACATACGGTATCCCCCCTATTCTCCTTATAATTATCATGCCCTTTTTCTCAGGCATAATCCTTGGAATAGCAGTGGGTTTTGTAGGTGCATCATTTCCGCTCATAATACCACTATTTCCGGCGGGTGATACCTATATCTATCTTTCATACGCAGCGCTTGCATACACCTTTGGGTACATGGGCATGATGCTTTCACCTGTTCATCTATGCTTTGCTGTTACAAGGGATTATTTCAAGGCAAATATCAGTGGGAGTTACAGCTATATTATAAAATCCTCAATAGCCGTAATCATCCTGGCAGTTGTCTTCTTTGTGATCTCTACCTTTCTGCATGGCCTTGCAGTAGGATAATCGTTTCAGATTATCACCATTTCTGAAACACTGATATTGACATTCATATGGCCTTATGCAGAATTAGCAGACAATATTTCAATATTTATGAGAAGAGGATGATATGTCTTTACCAGGATTGGTCAGAATAATATATTCCTTACTGTTTATTACTTTAATAATCTCCGGCTGTACTGTAAAAAAGGAGCCTCCTGTGGTTATGGAGCCGGAGCCTGTCTATATTTATATAAAACCAAAGGTTGCTCTTGTCCTTGGAGGTGGCGCAGCGCGCGGGTTCGCACATGTCGGTGTTTTACGCGTGCTTGAACAGGAAAAGATCCCCATAGATATGATTGTGGGCACCTCTGTTGGCAGCCTTATCGGCGCCATGTATGCCTCAAATCCTGATTCATTTGAACTGGAATGGGCCTCTTTTCTGCTGCAGAAGGAGGATATATTTGATTTTTCGATTCTGTCCTCATCAAGGGGGCCTGTCAAAGGCGATAAACTGGAGCAATTTGTAAATGCAAAGATATCTGTCCGTAACATAGAGCAGCTCAAGATACCTTTTTATGCGGTCGCTGCTGATCTCAACACAGGAGAACCGGTAATCTTCTCTTCCGGCCCTGTTAATAAGGCTGTCCGCGCCTCTTGCTCTATACCCGGTGTATTCATTCCTCTCTCATACAATAACAGACAACTGATTGACGGCGGCGTTCTGGGGAATATCGCCCCTGAGGTTGCCCATAAACAAGGGGCTAACCTGGTTATTGTCGTCTCAATAGGCAAATCCGTTCAAAACAGAGACACAGGAAATCTGGTCTCCATTACACTTCAGGCCATTGCTATCATGAGCAACAGGATTGACTCATACAAGACAAAAGAGGTTGATGTGCTTATTACACCTGAGGTTGGCGATGTTGGCCCTATGGATTTTTCCCAGAAAAAAAGATGCATGCAGGCAGGTATAGATGCAACCCGGAAGGTAATGCCTGAGATAAAAAGGAGGCTTGAAGAGTTTAATACCCCGGTCAGGGTAGATGAACAATGATCATTGATAAAGGAGAGGTGATAAAAATGCTGACAAAGAGACAGAATTTTATGGAAACTATCAGGGGTGGTAATCCTGACAGGTTTGTTAAACAGTTTGAGCCATTCGGGTTTATCTGGGCTAACCCTGTTTCTTCAGCTTACACCCTTCCCGTTCCGGGCGGTCCGCCTGTAAAGAATGGGTGGGGGGTTACAATAAGGTTCCAGGCAAATACCCCGGGCCCTTTTCCTGTGCATGATGATGAACATAAGGTGGTTAAGGATATCACAAGATGGAAAGAGACTGTAAAGGCGCCCGGGCTTGATTATTCTCAGGCAGAGTGGGATAAGTATAAACCGGCGGCAGATGCAATAGACCGCAATGAACTCTTTGCCACATGCCTTATAGCCCCTGGCCTCTTTGAACAGCTTCATTACCTGATGGGCATGGAAGACTGCATGATCAGTTTCTACCAGGAACCTGAGGCAATGAAGGGGCTTATTGATTACATAACAGAGTATGAGCTTAATTATGCAAAACTCCTCTGTGATAATTTTCATCCTGATGCGCTCCTGCATCATGATGACTGGGGCAGCCACCGCTCATCGTTCCTTTCACCCCAGATGTTAAACGAGTTTATTATACCTGCATACAAAAGGATATACGGGTTCTACAAGAAAAACGGCGTAGAGATTATTGTGCATCACAGCGACTCATATGCAGCCAACCTTGTACCTGCCATGATAGATGTGGGGATAGATGTGTTTCAGGGGTGTGTCACAACGAATAATGTACCTGAACTGGTAAAAAAATATGGCGGGAAGATATCATTCATGGGCGATCTTGATAATGGAGTTATAGACCGGCCTGACTGGACGCCCGAACTTGTTGCAGGGGAGGTAAGAAGGGCATGTACAAACAATGGCAAACTCTACTTTATACCATGCCTTGCAGCAGGAGGCCCTGGCAGCACATTCCCGGGTGTTTATGATGCTGTAAATGCTGAGATAGACAAGATGAGCAAGGAGATGTTTTAAAGCCTTTAACCGCAGAACAGACGAACCACACGAACAAAAACTATATTTAAAATAAAATAGCAGTTTTGGCAACGCTGCCAAAAATGCTAACTGGCATTCTCAAAAGTCAAAACAATGGTTTTTTTGTGTATTTATAGATCAGGTTTTAATGCTGTATTACCATTAAAATCATAAAAGAGGCAAAATCTTTTTTCTTTACGATTATTTTCTTATTATGCTGTATCATATCTGCATGAAACCCGATTTCATTTGACAAAAGTAGTCTCATTCATTAACTTTTCACCATCAATTTCAGGCAGGGAGATTTTAAATGCTGTACAGGAAAATAGGCAGGACAGGGTATGATGCATCAATATTAAGCATGGGATGCATGAGGCTCCCCATGCTTGAACAGAAGAATCCCCCCAAGGATTTCATAGAAAGACAGAGGGCAGTAAATGAAGAAAAGGCCATTGAGCTTATCCAATACGCCATGGAGCACGGCATCAATTACTTTGACTCTGCATACATGTATCATGCGGGCAACAGTGAGCTGATACTGGGCAAGGCTATTAAGGGCAAGAGGGATAAACTCATCATCACCACAAAATCCCCTGTAATGATGATCCAGAAGCATGAGGATTTTGACCGCATACTTGATGAACAGCTCAAAAGGCTTGATACAGACCATCTTGATTTTTATCTCCTTCACGGTCTTGTAAAAGAGACATGGGAAAAGGCAAAGGGGCTTAAGGTCTTTGACTTTCTTGACAGGATGCAGAAGGACGGCAGGGTAAGGCACGCCGGTTTTTCCTTTCATGATAAACTGGATACCTTTAAGGAGATAATAGACGCCTACCCCTGGGCAGCATGCCAGATCCAGTACAATTACTTTGATGAAAACTATCAGGCAGGCAAAGAGGGTTTAAGATATGCAGCATCAAAGGGTATTGGCGTTATAGTTATGGAACCCTTGCGTGGCGGGAGATTCACACAGAGGATACCTGATGCGGTTCAAAGAATATGGGATACAGCAGAGATAAAACGCAGCCCTGCAGAGTGGGGGCTCAGGTGGGTCGCCAATCACCCTGAGGTCTCTGTTATATTGAGCGGCATGACAACAATGGAGCAGCTTAAGGAAAACATCCGTATCGCTGAGGCATTTAAACCGAACAGCCTTTCCCAAAAAGAGCTTGCTATTATAGACAAGGTAGTTAATGGCTATAAGGATATTATGGCTGTGGGCTGTACAGGCTGCAACTACTGCATGCCCTGCCCCAATGGGGTAAATATCCCCATGATCTTTTCCCTGTACAACGATGTTGTCATGTTCAAGGATGATATGCCTGTTGTCATGTACAATACAATGGTGCCCCCTGACCAGAATGCTGCAAACTGTATTGAATGCGGTGCGTGCGAAGAGAAATGCCCTCAGCATATAGAGATAATCGAGAGTCTTAAGGGTGCCCACAGAGCGCTCTATGATGCGGAGTGGCAACCGAAGAGGAATATTAAGCAGGAGCAGAAAACAGAATAACCTTTTATGATTTCAGGAGAATAGATAAATGGAAAGACGTGATTTTATAAAGGCAGGAGTTATTGGATTAGGCGCAATGGCAATAGCCGATAAGGCAATGGCCCTTCAGTTTTACCCAAAAAAGTCAGACAAAAAATGGGCTGTTATATACAGCACATGGTGCGGATCAAGCCGTGATGCGGGTGCGTGGATATCAGAGGGAATGGGCGGTATAGCGAATGTATTTGATGTGCGTGAGAATCCTGATCCGGCCAGCTATGACCATATAGTTATTGGCGGTTCCATCAGATCGGGTAAGGTATCTCAGGAGATGGAGGATTATCTGACAAAAAACAAAGATGTTTTAAAGAACAAGATCCGCGGTTTCTTCTGCGTACAGGGTAACATGAAAAAGCCTACTGGCCCTGAAAATGTAAAACAGCTTGTAGATGGATACCTCTCGGTTATCACCGGCGTTACGGGCGTGCCCGGAAAATGTTTTAACGGAAGGATAACCCTGAGCCTCCTTGAGCCCAAGGAATTTAAGATGATGAGTGAAATGGGGATGCAGGATTATGACCTTATGAAGAGGAGCGATTTCCTGGAGTATGGCAAGGAGATACTCGTATCTGTAAAATAATGTTCATATTGCCGGGGCATATGAAAAAGGGCACGGTGCACCGTGCCCTACAGATTTAAAACCTATCTTTTTCTCTTTAACAGCCTTGTCAGGATAGCGATCTCCTGGCACCTGAAAACCCAAGCGCACAGTGTAAAGATAATAATACCCGCTGTAACCATCACTGCTATGCGGATAATGAGAGATAAATTTGAATGGCTCAGGTCATTATAAAAGATATAGATATTTATCAGGATCAGCCATACCGCCATACATATGGATGCTGACGAGACCTTCAAAATGGAGATAAAAACAGGTTTAAAACTCCATTCAGCCATCTTTTTCTTAAGGCATATAACCAGCAGAAAAAAATTGATCGCTGAAGAAAGAGAGAGCGCCAAAGCAAGGCCGTTATGCTTCATGGGGAACATCAACAGGAGACCTGATACAAGGTATACAATAAAGGTTATGACCGATATCTTTACGGGTGTGACCGTATCCTGAAGGGCGTAAAATGCGGATACAATAACCCTTACACCTGAAAAGGCCCATAATCCAACTGAATAGTAGATCAGGGCGCTCGCAGTCATACCTGTTGATATAGCATCAAAGGCGCCTCTCTGAAAAAACAGATGTATGAGCGGTTTACCCATAATTATAAGGCCTGCCATTGCAGGTATGGAGACAAAGAATGTCATCTTAAGGGCATGATTAAGCGTATCCATAAAGGCGCTGTTATCCCTGTCTGCTGCCTGCCTTGATAATGAGGGCAAAGAGGCAGTGCTGATTGCAATGGCAAATACGCCGAGCGGCAGCTCAACAAGCCTGTCTGCATAATAGAGCCATGAGACGCTCCCTCCCGGTAGATAAGAGGCAAGAAGGGTGCCTGTAAGCTGATTGATCTGGTATATGGCAGAACCAAAAAGCGCAGGGATTATCAGAAGAGCTATCTGTTTTACAGCAGGATGGCGCAGATTAAACAGTGGTTTAAGACTGAGCCCGCATCTGTATATAAAGGGCAGTTGCAGAACTATCTGCATTACCCCGCCAATAAGCACACCAATGGCAGCACCGATAACAGGCTCTTCAAGGTGAGGGGAGATCAGGTATGTGGCCCCTATGATGCCAAGGTTAAGGAATATTGGGGCTGCGGCAGGCGCTGCAAAGTATTTAAGGCTGTTCAGTACCCCCATAAAAAATGCAACAAGACTGACAAGCAATATATATGGGAATGTAATTCGTGTGAGGAGCACGGTAAGCTCATACTTTGCCCCTTCGTCTACAAAGCCATAGGCAATCAGCTTCACTATCCAGGGGGTAAAGATGATGCCAAAAAGGGTGATAATCACAAGTATGATCGATAAAAGTGTGAGTATGTTCCGGGCAAGGTCAAAGGCCTCCTCCTTTGACCTTGTTTTCAGGTACTCTGTAAAGACCGGTATAAAGGCAATGGTCATGTTACCTTCTGCGGTAAACCTGCGGAGCATGTTGGGGATCCTGAATGCCACAATAAAGGCATCAGCAGATATGGTGGCCCCGAAAAAGGATGCTATAACCATGTCCCTTATAAGGCCAAGCACCCTGCTGATCATTGTATAAAATGAGACAACGCCAGCAGCACGCCCCATATGGCGCTTTTCAATGTTTTCTGTTTTTTTTAAAGAACTGTTTATTTCCATTTTTTATCTTGACAGTAATTCTCTATTAAATTAATAAGTAACGTTTAAAAATCTTAACAACAGGAGTGTTTAATTTGGCAAATCATAAATCAGCCCTCAAAAGGGCAAAACAGAGTGAAAACAGAAGACTCAGGAACATGGGCTATAAAACCCGTTCCAAGAATATCGTAAAAGAGGTTCGGGAAGCAGCAGCAGAAAACGACAAGGAAAAAGCAGTCGCAACACTTAGAAAAGCTACTGTAATTATTCAAAAAAGCGCCTCCAAAGGTGTGTTTCATAAGAAAAAAGCCTCACGTAAGATATCCCGTCTTGCACGTCAGATTAACCAGATTTCGGCATCCTGATCAGTTTTTTACAAGAGACAGAAACAGGTTCTCTAGAACGGGCCTTGGTCTTGCGCCCGACTTGAGCAACCTGTCTGTTTCATAAAGTAAAGCGATCCCCTTTTTCAGCCCTCTGACGTTCCAGTGCCTGGATTGCTTTATCAGCTTTTCTGCTGAAAAGGGTGCGACCCCCAGCTTTGACGCTATTTCACCAGCCCCTTTACCCTCTGATGCCAGTATACTTGCCTGCCATAACAACCCTATCTGTCTGTTGATCATACCTATGATCTGCAGAGGAGCCGCCTTTTTATCCTCCTCATCAAGAAACCTTGATAATGCAGCAAGGAGCTGACCTGTCC
This sequence comes from uncultured Desulfatiglans sp., assembly GCA_964643755.1. Classification (GTDB taxonomy): domain Bacteria; phylum Desulfobacterota; class DSM-4660; order Desulfatiglandales; family HGW-15; genus JAAZBV01. Next base: position 26,738 of record CAZXUA010000012.1, read on the forward strand.
TTTTTTCAGACAGGGCATCCATCAGTTCAAAAATGGTGTATATCCTGCTGTTGATGGCAAGCTCCTTTACATCAGACTCATTGACCTTTTTATCCCCGAATGAGAGCTTTAGTTTTTCAAGCTCGCCATATATCTTTCTTAAGCCCCCGCCTGATATATCCTGTAAAAAGGCGCATGCATCCCGGTCAATGTTTAGCCCCATCTCACGGGCGGTGGACTGTATCCAGGGTAATAGCTGGTAATTCTTAAGCTCGCTGAAGTTTACAGCAAGCCCGGCCCCCCTGATGGTCTTGTAAAATTTATTCTTGAAATCGGTCTTTTCAGATAGAAATATGAGGCATGTTGACCCGACCGGTTTCTCCAGATACGGGACAAATTTATTAAGCTGTTCCGCATTGTATGCATCCGTTCGCTTAAGGATTATGAGCCGGTTTGATGATAAAAAGGGGAGTGACTGTGCCCTGTTTATTACATCTGAAGGGTTAACCTCCCCGCCGTAGCATGTCTCCATGTTAAAATCCCTAGCATTCTCAGGGATGAATCTTTCACGGATATTCACAAGCACTCTTTCAATAAGGAATTCATTTGGGCCGTAAAAGAGGTAGAATGGGGCCAGCCTGCCCTTTTCCAGCGCACGGGTTACATCCTCTGGTTGAAGGTCATTTGCCATCAGAATCTTTCCATTGTCATATTAAATATTCTGCCTGAGACAATCCTTGCAATCTTGAGCAATGCATCCTCCTCATTCTTCCGGTTTATTAAGGGGTCTGAGGTAATGTCAAAACCTGCCTCCTCTGTTATGGAGGGATCGCTCCACACAGTCTCACCGGTTGATCTGTTTACAAGGCTTGCTGAAAGGCGCAAGGTCAGGCGTCTTGAGCCTGTTGTTTCATGGAAAACCGTGCCTCCTGAGGTCTCTCTTTTTTTTGAATCATAGGTCAAAGGCCGGGTAGAAACCTCATATACTTGAACCTCAAGTATCATCTGCGCATTATCCATGCCTTTAATGGGCACCCTGCCGCTGCTTATGAACTCGTTTCTTAAGACTGTTGTAAAGTCTGCCTCAAAACCCCTGACAGAGGATGTGCTTACTATCATGGGGATGGCAATACCCGTTAGCTCAATGCCAACTGGTTCACCCTCTGCCCTGAACCTGTAACCGCATGCGGCAAGGCAGATAACCGTTAGCAGCGTCAAACAGGCACATACAGCCCGTAAAAGATACATCCCAAGCCTTCCTAAATAACTATATTAACGAGCTTCTGCTGCACGACAAATATCTTCCTGATATTTTTATCGCCGATAAAGCCTTTGACCTTTTCATCCTGGAGCGCCTTTTCCTCTATCTCTTTATCAGAAAGGGAGGCAGGCACCTCTATCTTGCTCCTTACCTTGCCGTTAACCTGAATTACAACAAGCCTTTTTTCCTTCTCAAGGACTCCCTCATTGTATCCCGGCCACCCCTCATTGATAAGATAACCCTCATGACCCAGCATGTGCCAGAGCTCTTCTGTTATGTGGGGCACAACAGGTGAAAGCAGGATTACTGTCTTTTCAGCTGTCTCCCTTATTACAGACCATGCGCTTTCATCCATCACTTTAACATCATTCATATATCTGTATACTTCATTGATAAGCTCCATTACCGCGCTTATGGCAGTGTTAAAGTGGAACCTGTCCTCTATATCATTTGTTACCTTTTTTACTGTCTCATGTATCTTACGGTTAAGCGCTTTAAGATCCCCACTCAGTTTTTCTTCATCTACCACGGGTGCATTTTTAATATTATCCAGATTATCATCTACAAGTCTCCACACCCGGTTAAGGAACCTGTATGCCCCTTCCACACCCTGATCGCTCCATTCAAGGTCACGTTCAGGCGGTGATGCAAAGAGACAGAACATACGCACCGTATCGGCCCCATAGGTTTCAACAAGCCGGGCAGGATCAACAACATTCTTCTTTGACTTGGACATCTTAAGGCTTCTGCCCCTTATTACCTGTGCACCGCACTTTGTACACTTATCATCCTTTACCTCATCCGGGAAGAGATAACCATGTTCGGGACACTCCTCTGTCTCCTTGCAGACCATGCCCTGTGTGAGGAGGTTTTTAAACGGCTCATCCACATGGATATACCCAAGGTCCTTTAAGACACGGCTATAAAACCTTGAATATAGAAGGTGAAGGATTGCATGCTCTATGCCGCCTATGTACTGATCAACAGGGAGCCAGTATTTAACGCTCTTTTCATCAACCGGCCCCTTGTCATAACGGGGGCTTGCATACCTGGCAAAATACCATGATGACTCCACAAATGTATCCATGGTATCGGTTTCACGCCTGGCAGGGCTATTACACTTAGGGCACTTTGTCTCATAAAAATCAGGTTCAAACGGAAGAGGCGAACCTCCGCCCTGTCTCAACTCCTTATCGATGGGAAGCCTTACAGGCAGATCCTTTTCATCAACAGGCACAATACCACACTTCTCACAGTAGAGCACTGGTATGGGGGCGCCCCAGTACCTCTGGCGTGAGATATTCCAGTCTCTGATCCTGAAGTTTACCGTCCTGCTGCCCATCCCCTCTGATTCCAGGTAGAGGGCTATCTCTTCTATTGCCCTGAGGTTGGAGAGCCCGTTAAACCGGTCTGAATTAACAAGCACACCCTGCCCTTCATATGCCTTTGTCATGGTCTTAACATCAAGCTCAGAGTCAGCCGGGGTTATAACCACCCTCTTTTTAAGATTGTATTTAGCCGCAAACTCAAAGTCACGCTGATCATGGGTCGGCACACACATGATAGCGCCTGTGCCATAATCGGCGAGCACAAAATTGCCCACAAATATGGGTATCTTTTCCTTTGTCAGTGGATTAATTGCATACCTGCCTGTGAATATACCCTCTTTCTCTGTATACTCGGCGGTGCGGATAAAACCGGCTATCTTCATGTTTTGCTCTATAAAGGCAAGCACATCCTTTTCCTCGCGCGTGCCCTTTACCATACCTTTAAGCATCGGGTGCTCAGGGGCAAAACACATGAATGTCACGCCATAAACCGTATCAGGCCTTGTTGTAAAGACATCTATGACCTGGTCAGAATCAGCAAGCGGAAATTTGATTATTGCGCCATAGCTCTTACCTATCCAGTTCTTCTGCATGGTGATAACGCGCTCAGGCCATCCTGTGAGACTGTCGCATTTTTCAAGTATATCCTCTGCATAATCGGTGATCTTGAAGTACCAGCTGTCCATCTCCTTTATGGTTACTTCCCTGTTTGTGTGACGCCAGCAGCAGCCATCCTCAACCTGTTCCTTTGCAAGCACTGTCTGACACAGATCACACCAGTTGACATTTGTCCTCTTCTTGTATGCCAGACCCTTTTCAAACATCTTTATAAAGACAAGCTGCTCCCATTTGTAATAATCAGGGTCACAGGTGGCCACCTCACGTTTCCAGTCATAGCTGAAGCCCATCATTTTGAGCTGACCCTTCATGTGATCAATATTGGCATATGTCCATTTGGCAGGGTGGGTATTATTATCAATCGCGGCATTTTCAGCGGGAAGGCCAAAGGCATCCCAGCCCATGGGATGAAGCACATTCTTGCCTGTCATCCTCTTGTATCTGGCTATAACATCCCCTATTGTGTAGTTGCGCACATGACCCATGTGTATCTTGCCAGACGGGTATGGGAACATCTCCAGAAGATAATATTTCTCACGATCCGGCGCCTCTTTTACCTCAAAAAGGGCTGCCTTATCCCAGCTCTCCTGCCATTTCTTTTCTATTGTTCCGGGGCTGTATTTCAAAATATGCCTCCACCTTTCAATTTTATATTAATATTCCGACCGATTGTTCATCTGTTTCCAAATCTGTCATCCATGAAAATTTATCCATGATAACTGAAAAATCGGATCCAGATGAATATAATTCTCTCAACCTTCCTGACAGGGGTTCAACCTCATCCATATGCCCCCTGTCGACCCATATAAACATCTTCAACACGGGTACAGGATCATCCTTATATTTATTTAAATAACCATTGGCAAGGGTTTTTATCACTGTTTCGAGGTGCATCATGTATCCCGGCGAAAACCTCTCTGACACAGGGAGATAGAATGCAAATTCATTTATTCCAATCCTTTGGAGCGCTGAACAGAGGTCTGATGCCGCTCTTTTCATCACCTCTATCGAGTAGTCAGACTCCTCGCCTATGCCATATATGATGAGCTTATCAGCCTTGATAGCCTCCTCTGTTGCAAAAAGCAGCTTATCACCGTACTCCCCTGACCAGATGCCCCTGTTAATGATATTGCGGATGCTGCCGGCCATTTTTCTATCCATATTTTTTATCATACCGGACAGGCCGCTATTTGTGCTGAATGAAAAGATCACAATTGCCTGGCAAAAGAGATCCTCAAGTGGGCGATATGTAAATCTCAGGTCAAGCCGCATCGTATTTATTTCCGGTCTTTATCCTGCAAATATTTTACGTAAATATAATCCAGAACCCCGTTGATAAAGGCGCCTGATTCCTCGGTGCCATATTTCTTGCCAAGTTCAACCGCCTCGTCAATGGATACCTTGTAGGGGATATTCTCCATATAGAGCATCTCATATATGCTTAGCCTTAATATGCTCCTGTCTACCCTGGACATCCTTTCAAGACGCCAGTTTTTGGATGCCTCCTTTATAAGGCAGTCAATATGGTTAATATTTTTTGATATGCCCTTTACAAGCTCTCCTGAAAAGGCCCTTAATGATTCAGGGGCATCAAAATTCTCACATATGAGCTCAAAACTCTTTTCCGGGTCACCGGGGCTGTATTCCATAAAAAAAAGGGTCTGGGTCACCAGTTCCCTTGCTTTTCTTCTGTTTCCCATTCTTGAAATCTGTTTATACCTGCCGCCCTAAACGGCTACTTCATGTTTTTGAAAAGGCTTGCCATCTCCATAGCGGCCATTGCCGCGTCCCACCCCTTGTTCCCGGATTTTGACCCTGCCCTTTCAATAGCCTGTTCAAGGTTATCAGTGGTAAGCACCCCGAAGGTTACGGGAACAGCGCTTTCAAGTGATACAATGGCTATCCCCTTTGCCACCTCTGAGGCTACATAATCAAAATGGGGGGTTGCGCCCCTTATCACAGCTCCCAGGCAAATTATGGCGTCATACCCGCCCTTGATTGCAAGTTTTTTAGCGGCTATTGGTATTTCAAATGCGCCCGGCACCCTCACAAGGGTAATGTTCTCTTCATTTGCGCCGTGCCTTTTCAGCGCATCCAGCGCCCCTTCAACAAGCTTTGAGCTTATAAAGTCATTAAACCTGCTTACCACAATAGCAAACCGGAAACCCTCCGCAGATATAATACCTTCAATAATTTTTGGCATCTTATTCTCCTGTTGTTTGTTTTTTATCCTTGCCTATCTTCATCATATGACCAAGCTTCTGACACTTGGTCAACAGGTATTTTATGTTTTCAGGCTTGGGCTCACACTCTATGGGAACCCTGCTTGAGACCACCAGCCCGTAACCCTCAATACCCTTAATCTTTTTCGGATTATTTGTCATCATCCTCATCTTTCTTACACCAAGTGCATGAAGCATCTGGGCGCCCACCCCGTAATCACGCAGGTCAGCCTGGAACCCGAGCTCTTCATTGGCCTCCACGGTGTCACGCCCCTTGTCCTGCAGGGCGTATGCCTTAAGCTTGTTGGTGAGCCCTATGCCCCTTCCCTCCTGCTGGAGATAAAGGATTACACCAAGGCCTTCCTCCTCAATAATCTTCATGGCCTTTGCAAGCTGGGTGCCGCAATCACACCTGTATGATCCGAAAACGTCGCCTGTAAGACACTGTGAATGCACCCTTACAAGAATCTCCTTGTCAGGGTCTATCTTGCCCTTGACCAGCGCAAGATGTTCATGCGCATCAATATCATTGACAAACCCGTAGGCCCTGAATTCGCCATACGGTGTGGGGAGTGTCGTTTCAGCCACAATATGAACAAAGGACTCTGTTCTCATCCTGTAAGCGATTATATCCGCTATTGTGGCTATTTTCAGATCATGCCTTTCAGCGAACTCAATAAGATCAGGCATCCTCGCCATTGTGCCGTCATCATTCATGATCTCACATATGACACCGGCTGGTTTTAGGCCTGCAAGCCTTGCAAGGTCAACAGATCCCTCGGTCTGACCGGTTCTGAAAAGGACCCCACCCTTACGCGCCCTTAAAGGGAAGATATGGCCCGGCTGCACAAGGTCTTCCGGCTTTGCATCATCTTTTATAGCTGTGAGGATGGTCTTTGCCCTGTCATGGGCCGATATGCCTGTTGTTACCCCTTCTCTCGCCTCTATGGAGACAGTAAATGCGGTATTAAAGGGAGACCGGTTTTCAGTAACCATCAGCGGTAGTTTAAGCTTTTCAACAAGCTGATGGTCAAGTGAAAGGCAGATAAGCCCCCGCCCGTATTTTGCCATAAAATTAATGGCCTCAGGGGTAATCTTTTCAGCAGCCATTGTAAGATCACCCTCATTCTCCCTGTCTTCATCATCCACAAGGATGATCATCTTGCCGTTCTTCAGATCTTCTATAACATCTTTTATTCTTGATACAGTCATTTTATATCAGCGCCAAAACCGAACTTCTCCAGCATCTCCATATTGATAGATGAGGCTCCATTTCTGTTTTCAGCATCCTTCTCCTTTGATAATAATCTTTCAACATATTTTGCAATCATATCTGTCTCTATATTGACCCTGTCACCGGGCCTCTTTTTGATCAAGGTTGTTGAAGCCCCGGTTTCAGGGATAATATTAACCTCAAAATACCCCATTTGACAAACATTAATCGTAAGGCTGATGCCGTCAATTGCAACAGACCCTTTGGTAATGGTATATCTTGACAAACCTTCATCAATCTTAACACCAATCAGCCATGATTTTTTGACCTGTTTTTTTTCTGATATTATACCAATCCCGTCCACATGACCCGATACAATGTGCCCGCCCAGCCTGTCAGAGAGTTTAAGCGCCCTCTCAATATTAACCTCTTCCCCCCTCGCAAGGAACCCAATGGTTGTCCTTGTGGTGGTCTCCCTTGATGCATACATCCTCAACAGACCGTTATTTATCTCTGTAATTGTCAGGCATACACCATTTACAGAAACACTGTCACCAATCCGAGAGTCTCCCATATCAAAAAGGGGCATAATCAAAATATCCATATCCCCTCCGGATATCCGTAAATCATTGATTCTGCCTGTGCCCTCTATAAGACCGGTGAACATGCCTTCTTCCCCTGATAGACAGGATAACCGGTAATGAGTATGTCATCACCGATCTTCCTTATTTTTGTTCTTTCAAGTTTAAGCGTATCATCCATGCAAGTGGGCCCCTTTCCTGTGGCCATAGGCATGCCGTCACCAGCACCCAGAATTTTAAACGCCTTGAATATCATAAATTTATCTACAAGCCTTTCCCTTATCATGGAACCTATTAGGGAGGCCCCACCCTCAACCATTATTGAGGTAATATTTATTTTGCCGAGCATATCCATAAGCCCGGTCAGATCAATATGATTATCCTTTACCGTGCATTTTATAACAGAGGTATTGTCTCTTTCAACCCGTTTTACCCTCTCAACCGGAACTTTTTTCCCTGTGACAATATAGTTCATTACACCGGCATCATCATTAAGAAGTCTTGCATCCGGAGAAATCCTGAGATGTGTATCCACAATAATCCTGTGAGGACTGCGGCTCTTTTTTCCTGCCAGTCTTGAGGTTAAAAGAGGGTCATCCGCTATTACTGTCCCGATGCCTACCATAACAGCATCAACCTGAGACCTGAGTCGGTGTACATACCTCCTTGCCTCTTCCCCTGTAACCCACATGGAATGGCCGGTTGATGTTGCAGTAAAGCCGTCAAGTGTAAGGGCTGATTTAGCAATAACAAAAGGTCTGCCGGTTTTTATAAATTTGGTAAAGGATTCAAGGAGTTCTATGCATTCCTTTTCAAGCACCCCTGTTTTTACCTTCACACCATTCTCCTTGAGAAACTCTACACCCCCTCCCCTGACATTCGGGTTCGGGTCACGCATGCCAATAACAACATTCCTGATGCCACTTTCCAGTATTGCCTTTGTGCATGGTGGTGTCTTGCCATGATGGTTACAGGGTTCAAGGGTGACATAAATGGTATCGCGGGGGGTTGCTTTTCCCTTGAGGTTTGATATGGCATCCACCTCAGCATGGGCTGTGCCTGCCTTCTTGTGATAGCCTTCAGCAATAATCTCACCGTCGCGCACAATAACAGCGCCGACAGCAGGGTTAGGGGCTGTTTTTCCAAGGCCCTTTGATGCCATTTTAAGGGCCTTTTTCATATATATGGAATCTTTATCGCTCAAATTAATCTTCTGGAAAGGGGTTATCAGTATAAGGGACAGGCGGTATTTTTAGGATACAGTATGTAAGAGGCGCTAGAGTCCTCCTTCTCTTCTGGTTTTAAGTATATCCTCCAGCTCAGCCATGAACTCATTAATATCCTTAAACTGCCTGTACACAGAGGCAAAGCGGACATATGCAACCTCGTCCCACTCCTTAAGGCTGTTGATAACCTTCTCTCCTATCTCCTTGCTCTCCACCTCTTTTTTTCCAAGCTCCTGAAAATAGACCTCCAGGGAATCTACAAAATCATCTATCATGGTTACACTGACAGGCCTTTTCTGGCAGGCATTCTTTATACCTGCAATAATCTTATCACGGCTGAAAGGCTCCCTCCTGCCATCCTTTTTTACAACCATCGGCAGTATCTCTTCAAGCTTTTCATAGGTGGTAAACCGCCTTTCGCATTCAAGACACTCCCTTCGTCTTCTTATGGTGCGGCCATCCTTGCTTAATCTTGAATCTATAACCTTATTTTCGATATTGGAGCAATAGGGGCATTTCATATTGTCAACCTTTCGATTTCGAGTTTGGCTTCTGCCAGCATCTGATCCGAGAGAGGATCATCATATCCTTCACGGTAATAAACCTTCTTAATGCCTGCATTGATTATCATCTTGGTACATATCACACAGGGTTTGTTAGTACAATAAAGAATTGACCCGTTTATGGAAATGCCATGGTATGCGGCCTGCAATATAAGATTCTGTTCCGCATGCAGGCCCCTGCACAGTTCATGTCTCTGACCTGAAGGGATAGAGGAGTCTTCCCTGAGGCACCCTACCTCTTCACAGTGCCTGAGCCCGGAAGGCGCCCCATTGTAACCAGATGCCAGGATCCTTTTATCCTTGACCAGTATGGCCCCCACCTGCCGTCTCATACAGGTTGATCTCCTGGCTACAAGATCTGTTATTGCCATGAAATATTCAGGCCATGATGGTCTGGACAATTATTTTACCCCATTAAAACTCAGTTGAAATACTGGTATATCGGGAACTTTGAACAGAGTTCCTTTACAGTAGCCCTGATATCCGCAAGTATCCTCTCATTATTAATGTTTTGAAGAGCCCTGTTTATGAGGCCGGCTACTGTTACGATCTCATCTTCCTTGAAACCCCTTGTGGTGACAGCAGGCGTTCCAATCCTGAGACCGCTCGTTACCTGTGCGTTTCTCTTTTCAAAAGGCACTGTATTTTTATTTACCACTATGCCTGCCTTGCCAAGGGCTGTTTCCGCTTCAAGGCCTGTTATATCCTTTGATGTAAGGTCAACAAGTATGAGATGGTTGTCTGTGCCTCCGGAAACCAGGTTAAAACCGTATTTCATCATCTCCCTTGCCATGACCCTGGAATTCTTTATAACCTGTTTCTGGTATTCTGAAAACTCAGGCTGTAACGCCTCATGGAAACATACTGCCTTTGCAGCCAGCACATGCATGAGCGGACCACCCTGTATACCGGGGAATATGGTCTTGTTTATGGCCTTCTGATGTTCCATCGAAGACATAATCAATCCGCCCCTGGGCCCGCGCAGGGTCTTATGGGTTGTTGTAGTTACAAAATCGACAATACCAACAGGGGTAGGATGCTCTCCCGCTGCAACAAGACCGGCGATATGGGCAATATCAGCCATTACATAGGCCCCGACCTCATCTGCTATTTCCCTGAATTTTTGAAAATCGATTACACGCGGATATGCGCTTGCCCCGACAACAATCATCCTGGGTGAATGCTCCTTCGCAAGATCATACACCTGGTTATAGTCTATGAGCTGGGTTTCAGGATCAAGCCCGTATGAGAATGATTTATATATATTACCAGAAAAGCTTGCCTTGCTGCCGTGTGTGAGATGCCCGCCGTGGGAGAGATTCATCCCCAGTATGGTATCGCCTGGTTTTAATACTGAAAAATAGACAGCCATATTGGCCTGGGATCCGGCATGAGGCTGAACATTGACATACTCCGCATTGAAGAGCTTCTTTGCCCGCTTAATAGCAAGATCTTCAACAACATCTACATGTTCACAGCCTCCATAATACCTTGCTCCAGGGTACCCTTCAGCATATTTGTTTGTCAGCACATTGCTCTGGGCCTCTATTACAGCCCTTGATGCATAATTTTCAGATGCTATAAGTACAACGCAATCCTGTTCCCTTCTGATCTCGTTTCTTATTGCCTCTGAAACCTCCGGATCTACTTGTGAAAGCCCTTTTTCAATCAACTTAATCACCTCTAATATCTATTTTATCTGTACGCATTTTATGCCTGCCGCCTTCAAACTCTGTCTTAAGAAAGACCTTGAGTATCTCAAGCGCCAGACCTTCTCCTGTAACCCTTGCCCCAACAACAAGGATATTTGCGTTGTTATGTCTCCGTGACATTTCCGCAGTATATATATCATGACAGAGAGCCGCCCTCACACCCCTGAACCGGTTTGCAGCTATGGACATGCCAATGCCGGCGCCGCAGATCAGCACCCCTTTTTCATATTCGCCGGAAGAGACAGCAGATGCCACCTTCCGGGCAATATCAGGGTAATCAACCGAATCTGCGCTGTATGCGCCTGCATCTGAAACCTCATATCCGAGTTCATGTTTAAGCAACTCTATATATTTCTTTTTCAAATCAAAACCGGCGTGATCTGAACCAATGATAATCTTCATTTACTCCCCCGTTAAAAAAATAAAAGTGGAATCTATGGTTCAAACGCCTTAAACAGCAATGACGCATTTGTCCCGCCAAAACCAAATGAATTTGACATCGCCACCTTTACCTGCGCCTTTCGCGCTTTGTTAGGCACATAATCAAGATCACATTCAGGATCAGGTGTTTCATAGTTAATTGTAGGCGGAATTACCCCGTGCTTTATTGTCAATGCAGTGTATATCGCCTCAACCCCGCCTGTCCCGCCTAGCAGATGACCTGTCATGGATTTGGTTGAACTGATAGCAAGCTTATATGCATGCGCACCAAATAGCTTTTTAACAGCCTTTGTCTCAGAAAGGTCATTAAGTGAGGTTGAAGTGCCGTGTGCATTAATGTAATCAACATCTTCAGGCTTAAGTCCCGCAGAACTTATTGCCATTGACATGCAGTTAACCGCACCATCACCTTCAGGGTGCGGCGCGGAGACATGGTATGCATCCCCGGAAAGCCCGTAACCCGCTATCTCAGCATATATCTTTGCACCCCGGTTCAGGGCATGATTCAACTCTTCAATTACGAGAATGCCCGCCCCTTCTCCAATCACAAATCCATCCCTGTCTTTATCAAACGGGCGGGATGCCCTTTTGGGGTCATCATTTCTTGTTGAGAGGGCATGCATTGAACAGAACCCCGCAAAGGCAAGGGGGGTAACAACTGCCTCTGCGCCACCTGTAATCATGGCATCAACAATTCCGTCCTGAACAAGCCTGAAGGATTCGCCGACAGCATGAGAACTTGCCGCACAGGCAGTTTCTATGGAAGAATTAGGCCCCATGGCGCCAAATTCTATGGCTATCTGCCCGGGGAGCATGTTGGGGATTATACCGGGAATAAAAAATGGGCTTACCCTTCCCGGCCCCTTTTCAAGAAGGGTCTTGTGAAAGCTTTCAATCATTGAAAGACCGCCCAGCCCTGACCCTGTCAGACACCCTACCCTGTTACGGCTTTCAGGGGCTATCTTAAGCCCTGAATCCTCCATGGCCATCCTGGCCGATGCAAGACCGTAATGAATAAAGATATCAAATCTTCTTATCTGCTGCTTATCCATAAAATCTTCAGCATGAAAATCTGTCACCTCAGCGGCAATCTTGCTTTTATAGTCTGAGGTATCAAACCTGGTGACAGGCCCTATAACCGATTTGCCGGAACATAAGGCCTCCCAGTTTTTTTCAACCCCTGTGCCCAGAGGCGTGACCATACCAAGGCCGGTAATCACAACCCTTCTTTTCATAAAAATAAACCCCTCTATCCATGTAACTGATATGATCCCTGCATGGGGAACCTATCCCATTGCCTTTGTAATGTATGCAATAGCATCCTTTACTGTGGTGATCTTTTCAGCATCTTCATCGGGAATTGATACATCAAACTCCTCTTCCATTGCCATGATAAGCTCAACCTGATCAAGGGAATCAGCTCCAAGATCATCCACAAATGAGGCTGTTGGAACAACATCATCTTCAGCCACATCAAGCTGCTCACATATAATATTTTTGATTCTTTGTTCAATATCTGACATTAAACTATCCCTCCTTAAAATTTATTAATAAATAAAAATTCAAAACAACTATTATCATAGGCCTACATATAAAGGCCGCCATTCACATGAATAATCTGCCCTGTAATATAGGAAGCTGACTCGGAACAGAGCCAGTATACGGTCTCTGATACATCCTGAACCGTACCAAGCCTTCCAAGGGGTATCTGCTGAAGGTATGACTCCACCACCTTTTCAGGAAGCGCATCGGTCATTTCTGTCTGGATAAAACCGGGTGCAACAGCATTAACGGTAATGCCCCTTGAAGCGACCTCCCTTGCAACAGCCTTTGTGAACCCCATGATACCTGCCTTTGATGCAGAGTAATTTGCCTGGCCTGCAACCCCTATCTGGCCTGATACAGAGGCTATATTTACTATTGTGCCCCTTCTGTTTTTTATCATTGACCTGATTATGGTCTGGGTGCAGTTAAAAATGCTTTTCAAATTTATATTCAATACAAGATCCCAGTCTCTTTCTGACATCTTCATCAGCAGAGAATCCCTTGTAATGCCAGCGTTATTTATCAGGGTATCTACCCTTCTGTATTTTTCAAGCACACTGTCAAAAAAGGTTTCTACAGCAGATTTGGATGAAACGTCAACCTTGAAACTTTCACACCTTATACCCTTTTCATTGAGCATCTCAAGGGTCTGGTCAGAAAATGTTTCATCCTGATCATAATGAGCGATGATTACTACCGGATGTTCTTCAGCAAACTTAAGGGCTATTGCACGGCCTATGCCCCTTGACCCCCCTGTTACAACTACAACTCTCTGTGAGTTATCCATTATTATTTCCACCCTGTAATATATTTATTTCCTGAGTGTTACATTAAGCGTAACCGCTCAATGCTGTTTATAAGCTTTTCACCCGTATTGTTCTGAACATAATTATAAGCCATCCTGATGGCATTTTTTATCGCCTTTTCAGATGAGCGCCCGTGACACACAATGCATACCCCGTTTATTCCCAGCACAGGGGCTCCGCCATATTTTGCATAATCAAGGTTTTCTTTAAAATCCCTTATAAAACCTTCATCATTTAAACCGCCTGATCTCTCATCAAGCCCTCTTATTAGCCTGGAAATAATTGATTCTGCAACCCCTTCTGATATTTTCAGAACAACATTTCCTACAAACCCGTCACATACAATGATCTGCACCTTTCCGCTTAAGATATCCCTGCCCTCAATATTCCCGTAAAAATCAAAAGGGCCTTTTACGAAAAGATCATAGGCCGCCTTTACAAGGTCATTTCCCTTTCCAGGCTCTTCGCCGATATTTAAAAGCCCGACTTTAGGCCTTTTCATGCCAAGGCATGAGACCGCAAATGCCTCTGCCATAATGGCGAATTGATACAAATGGTGAGGCCTGCAATCAACATTCCCCCCCACATCAACAACTATAATATCTCCCTTTTCACCCGGTATAATACCCGCAAGGGCCGGTCTTTCTATCCCTTTAAGTTTTCCTGCGGTCATTATACCGGCGATCATTGTTGCGCCTGAGTTTCCTGCGCTTACAACCGCATCTGCCTTTCCGGCCTTAAGAAGTTCAAAGGCTACCCGTATAGAGGAGTCTTTCTTTTCTCTGTATCCCTTTACAGGAGATTCATCCATATCAACTGTCTCATTACAGTGATGAACCGTCAATCTCTCCATGCATATCCGATCTGCAAGGTAAGTATTGACAGCCGCTTCATCTCCTACAAGAACAATATGGCAATCTATATCTTTTAAAGCCAGTAAAGCCCCGCGAACCACCACTTCAGGAGCATGATCCCCTCCCATGGCATCCACGGCTATTATCATTCTATATCTCTTCTTTAGTCTCGATTATTGTCTTTCCCCTGTAGGTGCCACAATTTTTGCATACCTGATGAGATAATACCGGTTCATGGCATTGGGGACAAGAAGATACATTAGGCATTGTGATATGATCGTGGGATCTCCGCATATCCCGTTTCGATTTTGATTTTCTCTTTTTTGGTACAGCCATTTATTTTCCCACTCCTTCTAGTTTTTTAATTTATTAAGCGTAGCAAATGCCGGATGGCTCTGCCCTGTTATACATTCACAGGAACTCATATTCAGATTACATCCGCATTTTGCACATAATCCAAGACAATCAGCTCTGCACAGACATTTAACAGGTAAAGAGAGAAAAAGCTGCTCCCTTATTACCTCATTCAGGTTGACTTTATCATCCTGAATAAAAACAACATCAATATCATCTTCCATTAATTCCAGTTCATCCTTTTCCGTATCATCGGGCGCTGGAACCAGAAAGTAATTAAATTCAGCCTCTATCTCCTGCCTGTATGGCTCAAGACACCTGTCGCACACTACCCTCAACGCCCCTTTAAAAGCGCCATCAAGCACATATTTATTCTCAACCCTGCAGATCGCAAGATCCACACTGATCGGCGTCTCGATTGCCTCTATCTGATAATCATCTTCCCCTGGCGACCACCACCTCCTGTCAAGGGTGTATGAGAAATATTTTTTCCCTTCGCCAGGGATTGTCTTAAGATCGATTATCATATGCATATTCTTTTACCAAATAATTCCAAGGGGTTAATTTAATTATTAAAATCCCCGTATATTCTATAAAAAAATAGAATGTGCAGTATATATCAGAACACCTGTTTGTCAAGTTTTTTGAATAAGATACAAAAGAGATGATATGAAGAAAAGGGGGATTAAAATGCATCAGGAGTAAAAAAACAAAAATCACCAC
>CAZXUA010000013.1:0-41935 GCA_964643755.1 uncultured Desulfatiglans sp.
GATAATGAGCGGTGACTGGAGTTCAGACGTGTGCTCTTCCGATCTCATAAAAAGGGTGCCCTTGAGATTTGTATCCACGGTGTTATTTATATGTGAGAATGTGTGATCCCTGAAAGAGGCGCGCCTGGGCAATATACCAGCGTTATTAACAAGTATATCCACCCTTTTGAACCGCTTTATAACCTCCCCTGAAAACCTTTTTATACCTGTTTCCTTTCTTACATCAGCAGGTTCAGCAAATACCTCTCCAAATCTCTCAAGCCTTTTTTGAGCCTTTAAAATATCAACCCTGTGCAGGTCGCAAAATGCCACCTTTGCGCCATGCCTGAGGAAAAGCTCAGCAGTGACAAAGCCTATTCCCTTTGCCGCCCCTGTGATTAAAGCTACCTTATCATTAAGATCATTTTTCATGTTGCTTTCATATCACTTTAACTGAAAGCGTGTAAACAGAAAAGACCTTGCCTTTAAAAAACCCTTTTTTCTTTTGCATAAAAAGGAGTATACTTTTATTGATTAATGGCTTGACCAGGCAGATTCAACAGGCCCAAAACTATAAAACCTTTTTACAGGAGGTCATCATGTTCTGTCCAAAATGCAAAGCAGAATACAGAGAAGGTATTTTAAGATGCGTTGAGTGTGATACTGACCTTGTTTTCGAGTTGCCTCCCGAACCGGATCAGGCGACAGAGTATGTTGACTGGGAAAATATCATTTCGTTTGCAGACAAATATGAGGCCGACCTTGCACAGGGCCTTCTTGAGGCCAATGATATTGAGGCTGTTACCATAAGTGATGACTGCGGGAGCGTATACCCTTCCATGACATTTGTCCATGGCATCCGCCTAATGGTGAAAAAGGAAGAGGTAGAACTTGCAAAAGAGGTGCTTCGTGATGCGGAATACAAGCTGTAAAAGGATTCTGAAATCACTTGACATAAATGGTTATGGACCTTAGATTCTTGCCAATTTTTTAAGATTTTCCGGAACAATATTTCGTTTTATTTGTCTAAACTCGCTAACTAAAAGTAATGGGTAACCTGACCGGCTCCGGCAGGTTATCGTTATTTTTTATGAGTTATACCCATTATGAATACTGGAGGAAAGAATATGACTGTTGATGTGAAGAGGATCGGAGAGCGGGTAGAAAAGGAGAGCCCGCTGATTCATCGTATAAAAACCGAGATGCACAGGATAATAGTGGGCCAGGATACGCTCATAGATGCCCTCATACTTGCCCTTATGTGCAATAACCACCTCCTTATTGAGGGTGTCCCCGGCCTTGCAAAGACGCTCTCCATAACCACCCTTTCAAGGATGCTCCAGGCATCATTCAAAAGACTCCAGTTTACCCCTGACCTGCTGCCTGCAGATGTAATAGGCACGCTCATATACAACCCCAAGACAGGGGATTTTACCACCAAAAAGGGGCCGATATTTGCCAACATCATCCTCGCGGATGAGATCAACAGGGCGCCTGCAAAGGTGCAGAGCGCACTGCTGGAGGCTATGCAGGAGCGTCAGGTTACAATAGGTGATACGAGCTATCCGCTGCCTGACCCGTTCATGGTCATGGCAACCCAGAACCCTATCGAACAGGAGGGCACCTACCCGCTTCCTGAGGCACAGGTGGACAGGTTCATGTTCAAGGTAGTGGTCTCATACCCGGTTAAGGCAGATGAACATACTATCCTGAAAAGGATGGCAAAAAGCGCACCCGCCCTTGATGTTGCCCCTGTGCTTGCGCCTGATGATGTAAAAAGGATCAGGGAGCTTACAGATGAAATCTACATGGACGAAAAGATAGAGGAGTATATCGTTGATATTGTTGAGGCGACCAGAAACCCGGATGCATACAAACTTGATATAAAGGATTATATCCGGTATGGCGCCTCACCAAGGGCCTCCATTTTTCTGGCAATGGCATCAAAGGCAAATGCATTCCTTGAAGGAAGGGGCTATGTGACCCCGCAGGATGTTAAAAACGTGGCAATGAATGTGCTCAGGCACAGGGTTATACTCACCTATGAGGCTGAGGCAGAGGAAAAGAGGCCGGAGGATATTATTAACCATATCTTACAGACCGTTGATGTCCCATGATACCTGCTGAACTCGCAAAAAAGATCCGGTATATCCAGATATTTACCTCCAAGGCGGTTAATGACAGCCTGGCAGGTGAATATGAGAGCCTTTTCAAGGGAAGGGGCATGGAGTTCCAGGAGGTGCGCGAATACCAGGTGGGTGATGATATCCGCACCATTGACTGGAACGTAACAGCCCGCGCAGGTCACCCCTATGTGAAATTATTCAAGGAGGAAAGGGAACTCACGGTTATGTTCCTTGTGGATCTCTCCGCATCAGGGGCCTTCGGGAGCACAAGGCAGATAAAGAATGAGGCGGCAGCAGAGATATGCGCCCTGCTTGCCTTTTCCGCCATAAAAAACAATGACAAGGTGGGGCTTATCGTATTTACCGATCAGATAGAAATGTTTATCCCTCCTCAGAAGGGCACCACCCATGTGCTTAGGCTCATAAGGGATCTGCTGAATTTCAAACCAAGGCAGGTGAAGACCGATCTTGTTGCTGGCATGGATTATCTTGGCAGGGTGCTCCATAAAAAGAGCGTTGTATTTTTGATATCAGACTTCCAGGGCGAGGGGTATGAAAAGCAATTACGGATATTAGGCAAAAGGCATGACCTTATCGCTGTATCCATTACAGACCCCAGGGAGATCGCCATGCCTGATGTGGGGCTCATCGAGCTTGAAGATGCTGAGACAGGCGAGATGGTTATTATAGATACAGGAAGCATCTCCTTCAGAAAGGGGTATGAGCAGCTTGGCACATCAAGGCTTGAATCTTTAAAAAAACTTTTCAGGTCAACAGATATTGACCACATAGATATCAGGACAGGTCAGGATTATGTCTTTGACCTTGTAAAATTCTTCAGAAACAGGGAGCAGAGGAGGTAATAGATAATGGCAGAGGGTCTTGACTTCAGCGTACCTTCTACAGGTAATAACAGTGGAAAATCACCATTAAGGTGGGTATACATCATTCTGGTCCTGCTGGTAATCTTATCCCTCTTAAATGCGATGCTCTTTTTTATCAGGCCGGTAATATCGGATGCAGGAAGGGATGGTATTACCCCTTCAGCCGATACCTTAAAATCGCTTGCCCTCAAACTTGAAAATCAGGAGATCAACAAAGAGGCCATAAGCGCCTGGAAGGAGTATCTTAAGGTTGCAGGGCTGGATGCAACGGAAACAGCAAGGATATGGTACAGGATCGGCAGGATATCCGAGTCAATGGGTGATTATGATACGGCCATTAACGCCTATTACAGGTCTGAGGCATTTGCATCGCCTGATGATATCCGTGATGAGATAAACCAGCGTATACAGAGCTCCCTTGAAAAGGCAGGCAGGTTTGCGGCGCTGCGCTATGAGCTTAATGACAGGGTAGGGGCAAACCCTGATTCATTAAAAAATGAGACTCAGCAAAAGACCGGTAACCAGGTAGTAGCTGAGATAGGCGCTTTGAAAATCACCCGTGAAGAGCTGGATAAAAGGATAGAAAAGGTAATAGCATCACGCTTAAGCGGGCTCTCAAGGTATCTTTCCACTGACCGGATCAACACGGAAAAGGAGAAGCTTCTTAAGCAGTATTCCTCTGAAAGCGGGAGGAGGATGTTCCTAGAACAGTATGTTATAGAGGAGATGCTCTACAGAAAGGCCAGGGAGGATAAACTCGCTGAAACAGATGAGGTAAGGGATGCAATCACAGAGATGGAGCGCAGCATACTTGCATCAAAGGTAATGGAAAATGCCTATAAGGATGAGATAAAGATTACAGAGACCGATGTCCGCAACTACTATGAGGCGAACAAGGTGAAATATAATGAAAAGGATAAGGATGGCAAGGAGCTTACGCCCGAGTTTGATAAGGTTAAGGACAGGGTTGTCATGGACCTCATGTCCGAAAAAGAGAGGGATGTGCAGAAAGCCCTGATTGGAAAACTTAAGGAAAAATACAATGTGGTTGTGCATAACTCTCTCCTTTCAGGTGAAGAGACAGGCACTGATACGACTAAAAAGGATAAATAACTAAGTGCAAATACAATAGTCTATTTTTCACTACAGAGGACACGGAGGTCACGGAGATTATATCTTATCAGCTTTTCACCGTGTTCTCCGTGGTTATAAATAACAATGTATCAAGGTTTACTGATGCAATTTTTTGTAGATATTAACAATTTTTTTTCAGCCAGAGGCAGGAAGAAATTATTTATCCTGACCATGCTCCTTTGTGCTTTTCTTTTTGCCTCCTGTAAAAATGATAGCACAGGGGATAAACCTGTAGATAAAAAGCCTGAAAAGATCCATGAAACCATTGAACGGGGGCCGGCAAAGGTCACACTTGAGGCAGATAAAAAAGAGATAACCATTGCTGAACAGGTTAATCTTGCAATAACCATTGATATTGATGAGGAATATGAGATAGAGCTTCCCTCGTTTGGCGACAAGCTTGAGCAGTTTGGCATTGTCGATTATCACACTGCACAGCCTGAACTTAAAGGTGACAAAAGAAAAATCATAAGGCGCACCTACATACTTGAACCCTTTCTCTCCGGCGACTATCCTGTTAAACCAATGAAGATCATCTTCTTTAAAAAGGGGGATAAGGAGAAGCACTCCATTGAAACCCCGGAGATCACAATAAGGGTTAATTCCCTTTTACCAGAGGATGTAAAGGATCTGAAGCTCCATGATATAATCCCTCCCCTCTCCTACCCCAGGTCATACATGGTGTGGATATGGGGAGGCATAGGTTCAGCCATGCTGATCCTTATGGCTGGAGGTATCTACTTTTACAGAAAGAGATACATGAGGGTGGATGCCATAGAGATAAGGCTCAAGGCTCATGAGATTGCCTATAATGATTTAAAGGCCCTTGTTGAAGAAAACCTTATTGATAAGGGTGAGATAAAGGAGTTTTATCTGAGGCTCAGCTCAATAATAAGGAGATATATTGAAAATAGATTTGGCTTACGGGCCCCTGAACAGACCACAGAGGAATTTCTAAAAGGGCTTGAATCGGCGCAGGGATTTCCTGACCAATTTAAACCCCTTCTGAATAATTTTCTAAGGCACTGCGACCTTGTCAAATTTGCAAGGTTTGAGCCTGAGACAAAGGATATTCAGGGGAGCTTTGACAGTTGCAAGGCATTTATACAGGGAACAGAGGAACAGGACTAGACACCATGCACTTTGAATCACCACTCGCATTTCTGTTATTGATTTTGATCCCTCTCCTGATCTACATGCGCCTTTTCAGAAACAGGGGGGGAGCGATACAGTTTTCATCTGTCGGAAATGCGGTAAAGGCATCAAGATCAATAAGGGTAAAACTTATAAGGCTGCCTGATATCATACGCATTATCGCCCTTATACTCATTATTATAGCCCTTGCCCGCCCCCAGACAGGTAGAGAACGGATAAGCGAGATCAGCAAGGGCATAGCAATAATGATGGTCGTTGACCGCTCAGGCAGCATGAACGCTGAGCTTGAATACAGGGGTGAAAACGTGAACCGTCTTGAGGCGGTAAAACGTGTGTTTAAGGAATTTGTGCTTGGGGGGACGAGCGGCCTTAAGGGAAGGCCAAATGACCTCATAGGTATGATTGTCTTTGCCAGATACCCTGATACTGTATGCCCTCTTACACTTGCGCACGGGGCGCTGCCGGCCTTTTTAAAGAATGTAAATATAGTGCAGACACGTGAAGAAGATGGCACTGCCATAGGCGACGCAATAGCCCTTGCTGCGGCCCGTCTCAAAAAGGCAGAGGAGACCCTTAAGGAGGAGAAGGAGGGATCAGGTAAATACGAGATCAAAAGCAAGGTGATAGTACTGCTCTCGGACGGTGAAAATAACTTTGGTAAACGCTCCCCTGCAGAGGCAGCAGAACTTGCTAAAGAGTGGGGTATCAAGATATATACAATAGCTATTGGAGGCGGAGAGGCTGTAACATCCATACAGACACCCTTTGGCACATACAAGGTACCATCAAGGCAGAGGGTTGATACAACCGCTCTCAGGGTCGCTGCTGAAAAGACAGGAGGCCTTTTCCGCGAGGCCAATGATGCGGATGCCCTTATTGATATATATAAAGAGATAGATACAATGGAAAAGAGCGAGATAGAGTCTGTCCGCTATGTGGATTATCAGGAGTCATTTATATGGCCGGCCATTGCAGGTTTCCTTCTGATATTATGTGAGATACTTTTGAGAAACACCCTCTTCAGGAGGATACCATGAACGGGATTGTGCTGCACAATATAGATATGCTTCATCTGCTCTGGGTGCTCCCATTTATCTTTCTGATATTTTTCTACGGCTGGTCAAAAAAGAAGAAGGCGCTTGAACTCTTTATTGAGGCAGGGCTTATTAACAGGATAAATATCTCAACAGACAGATCAAAGAGGTATTTAAAGGCTGTGCTTGTTATTATTTCAAGCGCATTCGTCATCCTCTCCCTTACCAGGCCTGCATGGAACCCTGTCCCTGAAAAGATAGAGCGCAGGGGAAGGGATATTGTATTTCTCCTTGATGTATCAAAAAGCATGCTTGCAGAAGACCTTGTCCCGAACCGCCTTGAACGTGCAAAGCTTGCAATCAATGACTGTATAGACGGGCTTATGGGTGACAGGGTGGCACTTGTTGCCTTTGCCGGCACCGCAGCCATAAAATGCCCTTTAACACAGGACTATGGTTTTTTCAGGACAATGCTAAAGTCAGTTGATACTGAGAGCATTGCCAGGGGCGGAACCATGATAGGAGACGCATTACGGCTTCTTTTAACGGATGTATTTGATGATCAGGCAAAGGAATACAAGGACATAATCCTGATAACAGACGGCGAGGATCACGACAGCTTCCCTGTTGAAGCGGCAAAAAAGGTTGGCGAAAAGGGGATAAGGATTATTGCCATAGGCATCGGGGATGAGAATGAGGGCAAGAGGATACCGGTAACAAACGAGAAGGGTGAAAGGATATTTCTAAAATATAATGGTCAGGAGGTCTGGTCAAAGCTTGATTCGGATACATTAAGGAAGATGGTAAATATGACACCAGGTGGAAAATATTTTAATGTTGCAACAGGCACCATTGACCTTGGCACAGTCTACAGGCAGCTCATTGCAGGGGCACAGAAAAAGGAGCTTGAATCAGAGACCATCAACCGCTATGAAGAAAAATTTCAGATATTCTTAAGTGTTGCCTTTTTTCTTTTGTGCACAGAGTTTATATTAACTGAGAGAAAAAGGGGTACCCGCAATGTTTAGAAAAAGCCTCAAGAGTAATTCAGGATCGTCACTCCCGCGCAGGCGGGAATCCATTATTCCTCATAGTCTCTCTAATTCCGCCTTCCCACCCTCCGTAGCAATCCTGCTGCGGAGGACAGGCGCGGGAATGACGGAAAGGGGCAACCAATTATTTCTCAGGGAGTCTCTCAGTATATATATTATTCTGATAATCATCACTGCCTTATTGATGTATGACAACGCCTTTGCAGACTCAACCGCTAAATTTATCGACAAAGGTAACAGGGAGTGGCTCTCCGGCAACTATGATGATGCAATCAAGAGTTATGATGAGGCAGGGGTCAATGACCCTGAATCCCCATATATATATTTCAACAAAGGCGCTGCCCTCTATAAAAAGGGGGATTTTCAGGGTTCTACAGAGGCGTTTGAAAAGGCTGCCCTGAAGAGTAAAGATACCTTAATGGAGGCAAAGAGCAGATTTAACCTGGGTAACTGCACATTCAGTGAGGCGGAACGACAGATGGACAGTGACCTTAAAAAGGCAATGGAGCTGTGTCAGAAAAGTGTTAAACATTATCAGGATGCACTCAAGCTTGATCCTTCGCTTAAAAAGGCAGCGGAAAACATAGAGATTGTCAGGCTCATGATGAAAAATATCCTTGATGAGATAAAAAAGAGAGAAGAGGCAGCAAAAGAACAGGAGCAGCAGGCAAAGGAGAATGCGGAAGAGCTTCAAAAACTCATCAAACGACAGGAAGAGGCGCTTGAAAAGAACATGGAGCAATCTAAAAAGAAGATAGCCCCTGCTGAAATGAAAAAAGGTATGGATCAACTGGCCAGCGAACAGAAGGCCATATCTGATGATACAAAGAAGCTTGCTGATAAAATTAAGGGGCAGGCTCAACAGCAGAAACAGGGGGAAGAAAATCCTCCATTGACCCATCTGAATAATGCTGTTAAAGAACAGGAGGCAGCAGAGGGGAACCTGAGAAACCAGAACCCCTCAGAGGCTGAAAAAAACCAGGAAAACGCAATAAAGGAATTAAAGGAGGCGCTCACCCCGCCGGAACAGGATCAGAAAAACCAGGGTAAGGATCAGCAGAAAAATGAGGGTGATCAGGGCAGCCAGGGTCAGCAGGGACAGCAAGAGGAGCAGGATAAAAAGGAAGATGGCGACAAGCAGCCTGAACAAAAGGTTGCAGAAGGCAAAGAGGATCAGCAGGATGATGAGGATGAGGCATCCATGCAGAAGCATGGCGTAGACCCCCAGGACATACTGGATGAAGAGGAGGATAAGAGGAAAGAGCGCAAACTCCGGGAATCAGGCGGTTACAGGGATGTAGACAGGGACTGGTAATGTTTAAAAGACTTTTTATATATCTATTTATCATACTGCTTATATGTGGAAATGCATTTGCAGCGGGGCTGAGTGTGCAGACCGCCATTGAGCGCACAGAGGTCTATGCTGGTGAGACATTTATATTCCAGCTTCATGTTACAGGGAGTGAAGAGCCTGAAGAGCCTGATCTCTCTCACCTTGATGGCTTCAGGGTCGAGTTTGCAGGCGGTTCACAGAACAGCAGCTCATCCATTTCCATAATAAACGGTCGAATGACCCGTGAAGAAAAAAAGGGTTATGTCTTCAGCTACAGGCTTACACCTTTAAAGACAGGCACACTCGCTATACCATCCATAGAGGTAAAGGCCGGGGGCATGACCGCCCGCACCGAGCCTCTTGTTATTGTCGCAAGAAAACCTGCTGAAACAGAGGATTTCAAACTCAGGCTCACACTCTCAAAGGATAAATGCTATATTGGCGAGCCTGTTATACTTACTGTAACATGGTATATAGGCAAGAATGTAAATGACTTCAACTTCAGTCTGCCTTTAATGGGTGACAAACGCTTTACCTTTGCAAACCCTGAGGTTGATACAAACTCCGGCAAAAAGCTTTACCGCATCCAGCTTGGTGACAGCGAGGCCATAGGCGAAGAGGGGGTGGGCTCTCTTGATGGAAAAAGATATACAACCATATCCTTTAAAAAGGTGCTGATCCCTGTAAAGGCAGGCACAATAGATATTGATCAGGCAACAGTAACATGCTCTGCCCTGACCGGTTATTCAAGAAGATCAAATGATCCATTTTCAAATTTTTTTGATGATGATTTTTTCGGCCCTTCACGCAGGGGGGTATACAGCACTGTAGTTGTGCCCTCCAATACCCTTTCATTAAGGGTGCTTGAGCTGCCCGCAGAGGGAAGACCAGCCAATTTTAATGGTCATACAGGCAAATATAATATAGAAACCATTGCCTCTCCTCTGAATGTAAATATCGGTGATCCTGTAACCTTTGCTATCAAGATCAGCGGGCCAGACTACCTTGATCACATTGATTTGCCCCCCCTTAAAGAGAATCCCGCATTCACAAAAGATTTCAGGATACCTGATGAAAGGGCAGGCGCAGAGATAAAGGGAAAGGAAAAGATATTTACCCAGACCATAAGGCCCCTGAATTCCGGGGTCAAGGAGATACCCTCTTACGAACTCCCCTATTTTGATACTGAAAAGGGTGAATACCGTGTTGCCAGCTCCGCACCCATACCGCTTACAGTAAATGAGACAAGGGTTGTAACGCTTCTTGACGCTGAGGGCTCTTCAGAAACCCCGGTCACAGGAACAGGCATAGAGACATCCGGCAAGGGGATCGCATTCAACTACGAAGATATGTCAGTCATTAAAAGAGAATATCTTTCACCAATTGCCTCTTTTTTAAACGGGCCATGGCCGTACATGGTTTTTACCCCGCCGCTTCTGTACCTTGTTCTGTTTTCTATTATCCATATCTCACGAAAGAGGAATAGCGACCCTTTAAAGATATTATCGAGAAAGGCGCTAACCGTTCTCAGGAAAAGGCTGCATGAGGCGGAAAAGGCAACGCCTCAAAAGGCATGCGGTATAGTGCTTGATTCATTCAGGGAATATCTCGGTATAAAATTGAGGCTTCCATCAACAGGCGCTATTACCTTTACCGATGCAAAACAGGGTCTTCAATCCGTTAACATAGAAACTGAAATCATTGATAAGGTAAAGGATATCTTTTATTCCTGTGAGGCAGGCGCATATGCAGGGGATATAACATTCAAGGATAATTCATCACTTACCAAAAAGGCGCTTGATGCGGCAATGGAACTTGAAAAGAGGCTTAAATAAGATGGCGGATAATTTCAGACAACAGCTAATCAGGTTTATAGAGAGGGGTTTAATATCTGTACTGATGGTTTTAGGGGTCTCAATCTGCTCAATACCCGTATCCTCCCCTTTACTGGCTGACGAACCGGAGAGCTCTAATCTATCTGACCTCTACAAGGAGGCGCGTGACCTTTTCCGAGAGGCGGACAAGGTCACAAGCACATCCCATGAGGATGCCATCTCACTTTATAAAAAGGCGGCGATGCGCTATGAACGCCTTATAAAGGAGTATGGCATAGAAAACGGAAAGATTTTTTACAACCTTGGGAATATATATTTCAGGATGAAAGATATAGGTAGGGCAATACTGAATTACCGTAAGGCTCAGCAGTATATGCCTGATGACATTAACCTCAAACAGAACCTCGCCTATGCAAGAGAAAAGAGGATAGACAGGATAGAGGAAAAGCAGGAGACAAAGGTCATGAAGACCCTCTTCTTCTGGCACTATGACCTCTCTGTAAAGAGCCGTTTGATGCTTTTTACAATATTCTTTGCCATCTTCTGGATATCTGCATGTGTCAGGATATTTTTTAAAAAACCATTCCTCTTCTGGCTGATAATATCATCAGCATTTGTCTCTATACTCTTCTGCGGGTCGCTTGCTGCTGATGAATATATCCTTAAAAAACAAAGGCCGGGTGTTATTTTAAGCGCAGAGACAACCGCCCGCAAGGGAAACAGTGAGACCTATGAGCCAAGTTTCATGGAGCCGCTCCATGCAGGCACAGAGTTTACCCTGATTGAAGCAAGGGGTGAGTGGTACCAGATCGAGCTGTCAGACTCCCGCACCTGCTGGATCCCCTCTAAGGACGCTGAACTGATACGTTAAATATGGATGTAGCTCTCAGCAGTCAGCGATCAGCTATCAGCTAAATATTTATCCTGAATGCCTTTTGCTGAACGCTGAATGCTAATGGCTGACCGCTTTCATCTAAAAACGTTTTTTTTGATTAATATTACTTGAATCTTAATGTCGGAGGTATCTTAATCAGTATACCCGGTTCAGGATTTGTTGCTGCGGTTAACCCATTATATTCAGCCAGCTTAACCTTGCCCTCTTTAGTGTCGTAATAGTTTGCTATAATATTATCCCACGTTTCCCCTGCCTTTACCTGGTGTACCTTCATCCTGGCCGGTTCAAGCTTAATGGCCTCAGCCTGTGTCAAAAAGTTAATGCCGTTCACCATATTGTTTAATGTAATGGGGGTTGTTGAATCACCTTTTTCAGTTACCTCAAGAAAATTATATCCCCTGTCACCCTTTACAAAGGCAGCCAGATTAACAGTGATCTGTTTATTATTAGAAACGCCTGTAAACCTTGCTGACAAGGCCCCGTGGCTCATCTGCTGGGCGCCTGTATTCTCTTTTTTGAGCCCCTTACTCTGAAGTGCTTTAACAATGTTATTCATATATTCAGCGGTTGGGATTATTTTTCTTAACTCCTCTATATTAAAAAGGGTGTAGATCTGGTTTTTTGTATCCTGGAAGACTGCAATATAACCCTTTGTGTTGATAAACCCCTGCCATCCTGATGGTATAGGGATGCTTATAAGGTATTCCTTGTTAAAATACCTGTCATCCCTGATAAGCTCTTTGCCGTTATATTCGCCTACGGCCATACCATCCAGAAGACTTATGTATTCGTTCCTTTTTATCTTTCTGTTGAGTATCTCAGGGTTATTTACTGAAAGGGCATTAAGCTCATTTGTGAGTGACTTTACCCTTTCACTTGTCTGGGGATGGGTCATAAACCATGTTTCAAGAGAACCTGGTTCCCTGTCGTTTATACGCTGGATTGTCTTCATGGCCTCTATCGCCCCCTGGGGGTTATACCCTGCGTCAACCATGTACTTTATGCCAAGCCTGTCAGCCTCCCTTTCATCATCCCTGGAAAATTTGCTGAAGGCGAGTACAGAACCGATATTCACAAGATCGCCGAACTGCTGTATTCCTCCCCCTGCGGCAATGGTTGCCCCAATAACCCCGATATTAAGCAACTGCTGCTTGGTAAGCTGGGATGCAGAGTGCCGCGCCGCTACATGGGCGATCTCATGACCCATAATAGAGGCAAGTTCATCAGCGGAGTTTATCCTTTCAAGAAGCCCGCGATGGGCATAGACAAAGCCTCCTGGCACTGCAAAGGCATTAAAATCAGGGGTATCGACAATCTCTACCCTGTATATAAGGTCTGGCCTGTGGCTCTTTTTTCCCATTGTCTCAACCATCTGTTTAAGCAGATTGGTGAGTTCAGGCCTTTCAAGGTAGATGCCCATCTCTTCCCGAACCTGCTTATCCACACTTTGCCCGATACCAAACTCCTTGTTTTCAGATACAAGCATAAGCTCCATTTTGTTTGTAACAGGGTTTGTGGCGCATGACTGTAATATTAGAAGAGGGATAAAGGAGAAAAACAGAGAGATAAAATAAAACCCATTTCTTTGATTTAAAGTTCTCATAAAAAACCTCATCTTAAGGTAGATAGCGCCCATCCCAAAAGAGGCCAATTCTGGATAGACACCAGATAGCAAAAAATATATTTAAACCTTAAACTTAATATGGGGCATAATAACATGAAACAACTGTGATTTACTACAATTTTAAGCCGCCAACATTTATGAAAAGGGATACAGAAATGATGTCAAGAAAAAGGTGGCGGAGGAAGTAGGATTCGAACCCACGGAACTTTCGTTCAACGGTTTTCAAGACCGCCGCCTTAAACCACTCGGCCATTCCTCCGCGCTAATCGGTGCTTCATATATTACTAAAAAACAAAAATATCAAGCAATAAAAAACTATAATACAAAAAATGAGGTGTAATACCTGTTAAACCATATCATCCCAATTATTCAAGCCCCGGGAAATTTATATACATATGGCACCCGCGCCAAAGGGGTATAGCCGGTTCATCAGGGGTATCAAACTTCTGTTCATCATTTGCCAGGGCAACAGAGGCAAAAAAACCTGTCCTGCTTATGGCTGAACACCGTTTTTCTATATCCTTAAGATTTTCAGGTATCTTTGCATGATCCTCTGGGTAGCGAACCGCCCTTACAACAACATATTCCGGCCCCTTTGTGTCGCCTATGAACCAGATAGAGGGATCAATCTCAGGGTTTCCCTGAAATGACATAAGTTCATACCCCTTTTTCTCAATATACTCCTTTACAACCTGCACAGCCATGTCATGAAGTTCAAAGGCGGTCATCTCTATCTTTTCATCAGTTACAAAGGAGACAGGATTGACAGGGTTCTTTGTCAATGCATCAATAAGCCCCCAGCCCGGCATGTCAGCTATCCATTCATCCGCCTTATCTGTCTTCCTCATGGGCATTATGCAGGCATGCCCATTGCTCTCTTTGGCCACAGCTATAAGAGAGTCATAAGTTCCCGGGCCATACACATTATTTTCCACATCCTCAACACGAACAAAAAAGAGCTGGTTTCCGAGCCTGAAAGAGAGATGCTCCATAAAGGGCGGGTACGGGTGAGCCTTGAGCCATGACACTGTACCCTGCGGCCCCTGGCTATCTATATGTAATGCTGCACACTTCCAGCATTCAAAAAATTCGGGTGACATCATCTCCATTGCAACATCAAACATACTTTACTCCTGATTATAGGGACATCCCTCTTCTTGACGAAAGGGTCCCCGGTTATATGGCCCTGTGATCCCTGCCTGTTTTTGAAAGATAATACTCATAACCCCCTTTATAATGGGTCATTTTGCCCCGGTCAATCTCAAAAACATGATCTACCAGAGAACGCAAAAAAAACCTGTCATGGCTTACAAGGGCTATTGTGCCAGTGAATTCCTTTAAAATCGCAAGGAGTATCTCACGAGACTGGATATCCAGATGGTTTGTGGGCTCATCCAGGACAAGAAAGTTAACAGGTTTTGATAGGATAGTGGCAAGAACCACACGGCTTTTTTCACCGCCTGACAGGCTCTTTATCTGCTTATCCACTGTGTTCCCGGAAAAGAGAAATGCTGCAAGCAGGTTTCTTACAACACCCAGGTTTTCATGGGGCATGGCTGCCTGAAGGGTCTCAAGCACTGTTTTATCCGGTATGAGGATATCCATTGAATGCTGGCTGAAATAACCGATGTTTATATTGGCGCCAATATTGAGTCTCCCGCCTGAAGGTTCTGTCTGACCTGCAAGGAGTTTAAGAAA
Organism: uncultured Desulfatiglans sp.; assembly: GCA_964643755.1. Taxonomy (GTDB): domain Bacteria; phylum Desulfobacterota; class DSM-4660; order Desulfatiglandales; family HGW-15; genus JAAZBV01. The sequence goes on from CAZXUA010000013.1 coordinate 14,750, forward strand.
TGTGGATTTACCGGCACCGTTAACACCCACAACAGCAACCTTGTCCTGACGTCTTATAAGGCCGGAAACATTACGGAACACGGTCTTTGCCTCCCTGCCGGGTGTTTCCCAAATCTTTGTGAGATTTTCAAAACAGGCCACATCCTCGCCTGACCTTGGCGTCTCCCTGAATCCAAACCTTATAACACGCTGATATTCGGGTATCTCTATTCTCTCTATCTTTTCTATCTTTTTAATGCGTGACTGTACCTGTGCCGCATGTGAGGCGCGCGCCTTGAAGCGGGCAATAAACTCCTCCTCCTTGGCAAGCATCTCCTGCTGGCGTCTGTGGCTCGCAAGTAGCTGCTCCATTCTGACATCCCGCTCGCGCACATAAAAATCATAGTTTCCGCTGTATGTGGTAATGGTCTTATTGGCAACCTCGATTATGCGCGACACCACCCGGTTCATGAAATCATGATCATGGCAGGTCATGAGAATTGCCCCTTTATATTCATTGACAAGCCACTCTTCAAGCCAGAGTATGGACTCCATGTCCAGGTGATTTGTGGGCTCATCAAGCAGCAGCACACCAGGGTTCATGGTAAGTATCTTTGCAAGGGATATCCTCATCCTCCATCCGCCGCTGAATGACTCAACAGGCAGGTTATGTTCATCAGGGCTTATCCCAAGCCCGGTTAAGACAGTCTGGGCGCGGTTCTCAAGGTCATACCCCCCGCGGTGTTCAAACTCCTCGCATGCCTCACCATATTTTTCAAGCAGGCTGGCCATTGCATCATCATCCATAGGGCGAGACATGGTAGCCTCCATATCTTTCATTGCCTTGCCAAGAGCCACCACATCGGATGCAGCAGACATAACCTCGGAAAGGGCTGACCCGCCTTTCATCTCTACAGCATCCTGTGAAAAATATCCTATGGTTATTTTTTTAGCAAAGGTTATATCCCCGGCATCAGCCTCTTCCTCACCGGTAATAAGCCTGAATATTGTGGTTTTACCTGCCCCGTTCGGGCCAACCAGGCCGCTTCTTGTCCCAGGCAGTATCTGCATGCTGGCATTTTTAAACAGCACCTGTGTCCCGTGCTGCTTTGAAATATTTGAAAGATGAATCATAGTTCTACCCTGAAAAAGAGGCAGAACTATCATAATGGACAACATTAATGCAAGAATAAATCAGGAATGATGGGAAAAAGTTGACATGAGAACTGTATTTCATAAGATCAAAGTCAAATGACAAAAATCTAAATATCTAACCACGGAGGACATCCGCCGTCGCTGAAGCTATGGCGGGACAGGCGGAGAGCAGGGTGATAAAATATTTTACTCCGTGTCCTTGTATGGTTGAAGTGACAGGCTAAAATTAATCCGCAAAGACGAAGCCCCCTTCGCCAGGGAGTTCACGGAGATTTTATCTTTTATTCCGTGCTCTCTGTGCCCTCCGTGGTAAAAACTATTGTTCTTTCTTTTTATACACAACCTTTATATCTGTAATCTTTGTGCCGGGGTACTGGCCATCCTTATCCTTCTCTATATATTTAACCGTATCCCATATGGTGTTAAGCGCAACAGAGACCCCTATAAGCGCCTCCATCTCAACGCCTGTCCTTGCCTTGGCGATCACAGTACAAAAGGCATCAATAGAGTTATCATTTATTTTATATTCGACGTTGACCATATCAAGCGCTATCTGGTGACAGTGGGGAATAAGCATGTGGGTCTGCTTGGCCGCATTCATGCCGGCCACCTCTGCAATAAGAAGAGGGTCTCCCTTTTTTACCTTTCCTGCCTTTATTGTCTCGATTGTTTTATTGGAAAGATACAGCCTGCCTGATGCCTCAGCCGTCCTTTTTATCACCGGTTTTTCAGTTACATCCACCATTCCCATAATAATTACCCCTTTCAGATACTAGCAAATAAATATCTCTTCCTTGCTTACAGCCTGCTTCTTAATCCTGTTTACTGCCTCAATAAGTGCGGCAAATACATTTTCCCTGATATCCCCGCCAACAGCCACAAACATCAGTTCATCACCTACCTTGAGGTGCCCTTCATTTACCTCAACCAGAACCTCAACTATCCCTGGCATGCTCTTTATATGGGCTATCACCTTGTTGAGCGCATCCATATCATATTTGACATTTACAGCGCTTATATCCCCGCCCTTTCTCGAAAATCCGCGCACAATACCAAGGTGGCTTGCTATCATGCCTATGCCATCAGCCTTTTCATGATTTTTGATCCTGTTAATTATCTTTTCTATTTGCATATTAATCCTCTATGTTTTTTCCTTATCCAGATTAAAAAGCCTTTTTGTGATATCAATAAATGACTCCTTTGAAGACCTTGATGAGATGCTCTTCAATGCCAGAATAGGGTCATTAAGTATCTTTTCCGCCATAGAGATGGTCAATGTCTCTATTGCCGCTATCTGACCTTCTGTAAGCCCCTGAAGCTGAGACATGCTCCGCTTCAATTCAGCCCTGCGTATCTCCTCGATCTTTTCCTTCAATAACACAATAGTCGGGACAACATCAAGGGTAGAAAGCCACTTTCCAAATTTAATCACCTCTTCCTCAACAATCCTTTCTGCTATCACAGCCTCCTGCATCCGCTGGGAACTGTTCTCATTCACCACCTCCTTGAGATCATCAATATCATATAAAAAGCAGTTTCCAAGGCTGTTAACCCCTGGATCTATATCCCTTGGTACGGCTATATCTATCAGAAAAAGCGGGCGGTTTTTTCTTTTTCGAAGGATTTTTTTTATCATATCAGCGGTTATAATGTATTCTGTCGCAGCGGTCGAGGATATCACAATGTCTGCTTTAACAAGCTGCTCCTCCATCTCATCAAAAAGAGCTGCCTTTCCTCCGATACTGCCTGCAAGTTCCACAGCCCTGTCAAAACTTCTGTTAACAACATAAAGCTCTTTTACCCCGTTACCAACAAGGTGTTTTGCGGCCAATTCTGCCATTTCACCTGCCCCGATAAGCAGGGCGCTCCTGCCATCAAGCCCATAAAAGATCTTTTTTGCAAGCTCAACCGCTGCATAACTGATTGAAACAGCGGTCTCCGAGATACCGGTCTCTGTGCGCACCCTTTTTGCCACATGAAAGGTCTTGTGCATGAGCCTGTTCAGTATTACGCCTGTTGATCTTTCTTTTACAGCGGCATGCCTGAATGCCTCCTTGACCTGACCCAGTATCTGCGGCTCACCAACAACCATAGAATCAAGGCTCGAGGCAACCCTGAAGATATGCCTTACCGCATCCATCTCTTTATGGATATATGTATGAGGCCTTAGTCTATCAACAGGTATATTGCTTGACTTCGCCATAAGCTCAATAATAATCCTTTCTGCCTGAAACGGGTCAATGGCAGTGCAGATGGTCTCAACACGGTTGCAGGTTGAAATGAATATACATTCATTGATAAAGCCAGATTCCCTCATCTGAGGGATGATATCAGAATGGCCTTTATCCCCTGACAGACATTCTCTGAGCTCAACAGGGGCAGATTCATGGTTCATACCTATATTTATAATACTTATCATTGCCGAGTTGTTCCCCCGCCAAAATCGCCAAAACTGTGATAACTGTCAAGCAGCAGGCCTGCTCCCAGAAAGGTAAAGATAAGGATCATAAAACAGAGAATAGAGATGATAGCAGCCCTTCTTCCCCTCCATCCTACTGTTAACCTTTCATGAAGGAGTATGGCATAGCAGATCCAGGTGACAAGGGACCAGACCTCTTTCGGGTCCCATCTCCAGTAGCGTCCGAGTACGGCCTGTGCATATACAGCGCCCGTGATCATGCCAATGGTGATAAGAGGAAAACCATATACAAGTGAATAGTGGTTTATGGAATCAAGGGTTTCAAGTGAAGGAAGCCTTTTAAACAGGGCGCCTCTTTTCTTCCTTTTTATCTGCCGCTCCTGCACCAGGTACATGACTGATGATACAAAGGCAATGGCAAATATTCCGTCACCCAGAAACATGGAGATGACATGGAGCAATAGCCATATACCCTTTAAGATGGGCGGCACCGTATCAGGGACATGGGGTAATACTGAGGAAAATATCATGAAAAAGGCTGCAACAGGGGCCACAAATGAACCCAGTATCATCAGCCTGAATTTTACCTGAAATAAAAGATATGCCCCTATAATACTCCATGCAAAAAATGCGAGTGCCAGTTTAAGGGTTATCACCGGGAGGGTCCCAAGTTCAATATATTGATGAACCAGAAACAGGGTCTGGAATAAAAACCCTGCAAACAATACCCAGTAGGCGCATCTGAAAACAGAGCCGTTCTGTCTGATTGTATATACTATAAAACCGCCTGTTGATAACAAGATCAGAAAAAGGGCTATACCGGATAAGATATTCTCCATTAGCACCTCATATCCCAAGGCAGTTTTTGATATCTTCTGTTGAAATCTCCTGGCCAATGATATCAGAGAGAATTTTGGCCGCCTTTTTATGATTATCTGCCCTGATCGCATCCAGCAACCCGGAATCCACAATAGAGTTAAACACCCTGCTGTTTTCCTTCTGGTCAGATGAACCGGAAAGCACTGCTTCCCTGATCTTGCCCATCATACGCAAAAAAGGTTCATATTCAGGGCCAAACATGGATGAAAGCTCTTCCCTGATCCTCTTTGCAAGGGCAGGGCTCTTTCCTGAGGTGGAGACCGATATAATAAGGTCTCCCCTCCTGATGATTGAAGGGACAATGAAGGTGCAGTCAGCAGGCTGGTCAACAGCGTTTATAAGCATGCCCTTTGCCTGTGCTGCAAGAGATATCCTGTGGTTAAGCTCAGGGTCATCGGTCGCTGCTATCGCAAGAAACTTGTCCTTCAGAAACACCAGGCTGAATTCCCCGCCCAGGTATTTTACCCTGCCGCTGTCAACCAGGTTTTTGAGTTCAGGGGAGAGATCACGGGCAACAATACTGACTATTGCGCCATACTCAATAAGTGTTGCAATCTTTCTGCCTGCCACAGAACCGCCGCCAACAACCAGAACCTCTCTGCCTGCCAGATCAACCATAATAGGATAATATGCCATATTTTTTCCTTTATCCAAAACCTTAGACCGCAAACCTCAAACCCACAGCCTAAAGTCTATAGCCTATAGTCTGTAGGCTTTAGGTTTTAACCCTAAGCCTTACGCCATGCGCCCCTCTTATTGCCTTTCATTCAACGTTCAAAGTTCAATATTCAATATTGGATGTTCGTTTTTTCCCTTGCGCCTTACACCTTGAGCCCTGCGCCCTGCTTTTATATATACTGATCTACCATATCACTGATGGCCTGTTCAAGCCCTGATTCGCCTTCCATATTTCGTATTTCAGATATCATATTCTCTATCTTTTTCCTGGTTACAGGATCATTATAAACATCCTCTGTGGATCTGTACGCCCCTCCCCTTCTACCAACACGGTAGATCATCCTATCATGATCAGACATATCCTGATATTTTTTAATTACATCCAGCATCTTTTGTTTATCCTGCGGGAAGGTGCCATGTACCTCCTCAAGCAGGTTCATGATATGGTCGCTCGTGAGTGTGCTTGTAATATTATCAAGCGTCTCTATAAAAATACGAATCTCCTCTGCTATACCGTCGTCTGTCTGCTTTGTAAATTCGCCTGACCTCACCTTTTCTATTAAAGGCACCCTCTCAGGGATTCTAAGGCTTCTTAACCTTATAAAATGGGGGTTAATCCGGTTTAGCACCTTTGCTGTGGCCTCTGCATGATCTTTCCACATCTGCCTCCCGCCAAGCCCTGGCATCACATATTCGGACAGCTCCATACCCGCTGCAATAACCTTTTTACCTGCATCAACCTGCTGCTCTGATGTAACCCCTTTTTTGATGAGTTTCAGGAGTGGATCATAACCAGTTTCAAGCCCCACATGAATCCTGTTAAGCCCTGCCTTTCTGATTTTTATAAGCTCCTCCTCGCTCTTTCTGGCGATTGTCCTGGATCTGGAGTAGGTGGTTATTCGAGTTATCTCAGGGAAATTTCCCCTTAAATATTCAAGCGCCTCAACAAGGTCGTCTGTCCGCATAACAAGGTTATCCGCATCCTGCAGAAAACAGGCATTTGTTCTGTAATACATCCACATAGCCATGCTTCTGAAGCTTTCAGACCTGCCGGGGTCATTAAAAACAGCGCTTATAACCTGGGAATTGACCTCGCCACCATAACCGAGCCTGAATGAGAGTTCTTTTATGGTGTCATGGATCTCCCTGGCGGTTTTTATGTCATCCTTTATCTCATTGAGATCACGCAGTGAGAATTTCCTGCCTTTGTAAACAGGGCAGAAGAGGCACTGATTCCAGGGGCAGTTTCTTGTGAACCTCAATAACAGGCTTTTGGCCTCGTTTGGCGGCCTTATTGGCCCCTGTTCAAAATTTAGCGGCTCTATCATATTGATCTTTTCCTTAATCTTCACAAACAATAAACACATGCATCTATATTATATTGACACAAATAATTCAATCAGCTCTTTGGAAAAGATATTTAAAAAGGGCAAACAGCTTTTTTTGATTTGGATAACAATTTTAATAAACGGGCCTGCACTCAATCCCCAGGTCAGCACAGTCATTAACAATCCCTTTTCTCACTGCTTGAAAATAGGCTTCTGTGTTTTTATCTTTCCACCCCTGTTTAAGGTAAATCCTGTCAGCATGGTTATAGTTCATACGATCAAGCAGGATATAGTTTACCTTTCCTTTAACCATGCTTATCAGATTCTCTGCTTCAGGGAGCGCTGGAGCGATCATTACAAAGGTCCTGATACCATTCTTATGCAGCAGTTCAATAGTGTTGAGACGATCCATAATAGAAGGGGCATCCGGTTCAAATATCTTTCTGATCTCATCATTTGCTGTGGTGATAGAAAGCCCGACCTCTATATCACTCAATCCTTTCAATATATCCATATCACGAAGCACAAGGGGTGATCGGGTTTGAATTGTTACAGGCCAGCCGCTTACAGCCAGTATCTCAAGGCATCTTCTGGTGAGTTGGTATTTTGCCTCAAGGGGCTGGTACGGGTCGCATACCCCGCTTATCCAGACTGTGCCCCTTGCTTTTCTTTTTATCTCTTTTGTCAACACATCAGGTGCATTGATTTTAACATCCACAAATTCTCCCCAGGGTTCTTTATGCCCGGTAAACCTCTTCATAAACCGGGCGTAACAGTAGGAACATGCATGCTGGCACCCGACATATGGGTTAATGACATAGTCAAATATCTTTGATGAGGAGAGGACTGATTTTGATTGTATTTCTTTAATCTTCATAAATGTTTCTTATGCCACCTGACCACCTCACGATATGGCACCTCCCCGCCAAATATATCAAGGCTGCTACCGATTGTGGCATGCACCCTGCCCTTTCCAAGCCTCAGGATTAGCTCCATATCTGCTAAGGATTTTACACCACCGGCGTATGTTACAGGTATTGGGCAGTGCTCACCCAGTATTTTTACAAGGGGCTCCTCTATGCCCTGTTTCTTACCTTCAACATCCACACCATGAACAAGAAACTCATCACAGTATTCTGAAAGCCGTGCAAGGGTATCCTTATCAACCTTTAAACTGGTGAATTTCTGCCACCGGTCCGTTACCACATAATAATCACTATTCCTTTTACGACAGCTCAGGTCTATTACAAGCCGCTCTTTCCCAACTGTGTTGACTATCTTTTTCATATGGCCTTCATCTATCTGGCCCTGGGTAAAGAGGTAAGATGTAACAATTACGTGGCTTGCCCCTGCATCAAGGTACTCCTTTGAATTATCAGGGGTTATTCCGCCCCCCACATGAAGGCCGTTCGGAAAGGCCTTAATGGCAGATATGGCCGCATCATGGTTACCCTGGCCAAGCGATATCACATGCCCGCCTGTGAGATTATCCTCCCTGTACATATTTGCATAATATGCAGGCGAGAGTCCTGACTCAAAATTTACCTTTGTATCGCTTTCATCGCTGGTCAGGCTGCCGCCAACTATCTGCACCACCCTGCCATTACGCAGATCTATGCATGGTCTGAATTCCATTCCCTAAATATCCCTTATAACTGTCTGAATTACCGGTACAAAATAATAAGAGTATGAGTATCATACAAACTGTTTTGAGTCATCCTAAAAAACAATCATTCATTGACATATAATCTCTCATCACTTATACTCCGTCGGTCAAAAGAGGCAAAACAAGGCATAAACACAGTTATTTATTTTAACTGGTCAACCTGACAACCAAAAAAAATAGAGGAGAAAAACATGAAAACAAACACCATCTTTCTGAGCCCGGATGAGATGCCAAGACAGTGGTATAATATCCTGGCAGACATTAAAATGAACCCCCCACTTGGCCCTGACGGAAAGCCTGTGAGCCCTGAGATGCTGGCGCCGGTCTTTCCTATGAATCTTATTGAACAGGAGGTAAGCACTGAAAGATGGATAACAATCCCTGATGAAGTAATGAATATATACTCCATATGGCGTCCTTCGCCACTTATCCGCGCTGTTGCCCTTGAAAAGGCGCTTGGTACACCGGCTAAAATCTACTACAAGAATGAAAGTGTAAGCCCTGCCGGAAGCCATAAACCCAATACTGCTGTGCCACAGGCATATTATAACAAGGTATTCGGCATTAAAAAGCTTACTACAGAGACCGGCGCCGGACAGTGGGGAAGCGCCCTCTCATTTGCATGCAGCCAGATTGGCCTTGAATGCAAGATATACATGGTTCGTATAAGCTTTGACCAGAAGCCCTACAGAAAGGCGATGATGCAGGCATGGGGCGGTAAATGTATAGCAAGCCCCAGCAATGAAACAAACGCCGGAAGGGCAATACTTGCAAAAGACCCGAACACACCCGGAAGCCTTGGCATTGCCATCAGTGAGGCTGTTGAGGCCGCAGTGAGCGACACAACAGGTCAGACCCGCTATGCGCTGGGCAGCGTGCTCAACCATGTGATGCTTCACCAGACAGTTATAGGCCTTGAGGCAAAAAAACAGCTTGAAAAGACCGGGGATTATCCTGACATAGTAATCGGCTGCGCAGGCGGCGGAAGCAACTTTGCAGGTATCGCTTTTCCATTTGTATCTGACAAGATGCATGGCAAAAAGGTAGAGATATATCCTGTTGAGCCTGTTGCATGCCCGACCCTTACAAGGGGGCCATTTGTATATGATCATGGAGATACGGCAAAGTATACACCGCTTCTTGCAATGCACAGCCTTGGCCATGCATTTGTGCCGCCGCCGGTTCATGCAGGAGGATTAAGGTATCACGGCATGTCTCCAATTGTAAGCCAGCTTGTTTCAGAAGGGCTTCTTACAGCAAAGGCGGTTTCACAGCTTGATGCATTCAATGCAGGTGTGCTCTTTGCCCGCACAGAGGGTATGATCCCTGCGCCTGAATCAAACCATGCCATTGCCCAGGTGGTTATCGAGGCAAAAAAGGCAAAGGAGACAGGAGAAAAGAAGGTAATCCTCTTTAACCTGAGCGGACACGGGCTTCTTGACCTTGGTTCATACGAAAAGTATTTTTCAAATGAACTGGATAATTACGCACTCTCAGATGATGAGCTTAGAAAATCCGAAGAGGTATTCAAGGATTTTCCAAAACCAGAGCTGCTGAAGAGTATTTAAAATAATATCCTAGGTCGTCATGCCCGCTAAGGCGGGCATCCATCTTTTTAATGTATTAAGTACCTAAAGTGGATTTCAGTACTACTAAGGAGAAAAAAGTTATGAAACTGAAGAAAATCGATCTATTGATTACTGCTTTATTTTTTATTTTTATTATTCCAATGTCATCAACCGCCTATGACCTGCCATCGGTAAACCTTGGCTTTACCAGCTTTCTGGACGGCGCGCCGCCATCAGGCCCGGGGCTCTACTCACAGAATTATGTACAGTATTGGAGATCAGATTCATTCAAAAACAGCAATGGAGATGAGGCGTTACCGCCCTTTGCCGGTGAAAAATTAAAGGCATGGATTACACTTATTCAGTGTACCTACCAGTCAAACACTGAATTTATCCTGGGGGCAAAATGGGGACTTGATGTTATTATCCCATTTGCAAAACTTGATATGAACTATGATACCTATATGGCGGGTTTTCCAATGGCAAATTCCGGGGTCGGAGATTTATGGGTAGGCCCCTATATACAATGGGACCCGATCATGGGTGAAAACGGCCCCAAACTTTTGCACAGATTCTCACTCGGTTTCATACTCCCGACCGGGGATTATGAGGAGACAAAGGCTATAAATGCGGGCAGTAATTTTTACTCATTTAACCCATACTGGGCTGCAACATATTTCATAACATCAAAGTGGGAGGCCTCAACCAGGGTCAGTTACCTGATGAATGAAGAAAATGACGAGCCCTATGCCCCTATCGCTGCGATGGGTGTTGAGGAGGTGCAGGCTGGCGAGGCATTTCATATTAATTTTGCCACATCCTATGAATTGATACCACAGCGTTTTCGCATCGGCATTAATGGCTATTATTTGAGGCAGGTCAGTGAGACTGAATATGACGGGGTTGACCAGATCGGTTCAAAAGAAAAGGTGCTGGCTGTAGGGCCTGGTATGCTCTATTCATTCAGTAAGGATGCACACCTGTTTGTGAACATCTATTTTGAATCAAAGGCAGAAAACAGACCTGAAGGGGAACGCATCAACGCAAGGTTTGTGTATCACTTCTAATTATTTTTGCAGGGGTGAAATTTTTTTCGCCCCTACATTATTGAACTGCCTTGTGCCTTGAGCCCCGCGCCAATATTCGTATCACCTGTTATTCCCTTGAAACACCTACCATCCCCATAAGTTTTTCATATTCCTCCGGCGTATCCACATCCATTGCGGCAAGAGGCATCTCTATATTCACATATTCGACCGGGTATACCTCAAGCAGGTCTCTACCTCCCCTGTCTCCCTGTATAAGGTTCAACTCATCAAAAAGCCTTCTTTTAAAAATGACAGGCGCCCCTTTTTTGCCATTATACAGGGGAGAGATGATCGGTTTTCCCGTCTCCTGAAATGAAATGATCAGCCTGTTTATTACACCTTTATCTACCATAGGCTGATCTGCCATAAAGAACATTACCGCCTCTGTCTTTTGATCAACTGCGCTCAGGCCTGCCTTCATGGAACTGCTCTGCCCTCTCTGCCACTCTTTGTTTACAACCCTTTTTACTTCAGGATATTCATTGTCGTTAATAAGCGGGAGATCGGGTTGTGTAACAATGATTATATCATCAATGATGGATGCAAGGATGTATTCTATCACAATAGAGACAAGGGTTTTGCCCCCTATTTCAAGCAGTTGTTTGGGTTTACCCATCCTGCTTGACCCGCCCGCAGCAAGTATTATCGCTGTGACATGTCCATTACATGGAAATGGCTTAATGAATGTTCGCTCTTTATGGGAGGTGATAATGGTTTTATTAACCCCACCATCAAACAGGCAAAATGAAATCTCTCTTGCTGCCCTGATATCTGCCCTTGTATCAGCCTTGTTTATTAGAGGGATAAATGCGGCGTCTTTGGGCACCCCTTTCATTCCGCCCATGGGGTGAAGCAGCGTCTTTGCTATGATCTCAGGGGTAATTATTTCACCTTCTTTAAGCCCTGTTATCTCAGTAATCTTCTCTGTCCGGTGTGTCCATTCTTCGGTGAGAGGTTTATAGGCTGCCTCAGCACCCACAACAGGGATAACAATTGTGCTTGATGGAGGGATTACCGGTTCATGATCATGGGGTGCCTTGAATGGCCTGCTTCTTGAGCCATCCGCTTCAACAATCGTGACATCGGCCAGTCTGCTCATTTCAGGGACAAGTAATGGATCAAGGCCCTTTAATTTTTCTTTATCATGCGAATCAGCCAGGACTACAGGGTTTACATATTTAAAGGTACGCTCCAGATCATTTGGGTCTTTTGTAAGAAGCAGTGTATATGAATCATCAGGAGGGAAAATATGTGTTGTTGTGGTAATGATTACCTTTAAGCCGGATTTTACCAGTTCACCTGCAAGATAATACATTGTGGTAGTCTTTCCGCCACCACCCACAAGGGAGATTATATCGCCTGATTTTATGCCGATTGCACTGGATATAGATAACGCCTTGTTCTCTTTATTCATCTGATACCTTAATCAATAATATTTTTAACCCTGCGCCTAGAACCTTTAGCCTTATGTTCAAATCATCATCCCCCTGATATGGGAAGATGGAGGTTTATCTCATCCGCATCTTGAAGCACATAATCCATACCTTTAAGCACATTATTTACAAACACGTGGAGCAGCATATCATCCCATTCATGGGATGAGCCTATGGATGAAAGCCTGTTCAGGAGATCAAGTACTGTAGCCCCCTCATCAAACTCCATTATCACCTCATGGCCATCCTGGAAGCTTTCAAGGAATTCCTCTGTGGCACCAACAGCAAAGCTTGATTTGAGTTTTATTTTTATTTTTTTATTAGCCATATTGCATATCTATAGGTTTGGGAGGTTACCTCAACATAAGGGCACGGTGCGCCGTGCCCCTAGAGACAAATGTTATAAAATTTTAATCTCAATCGATTGAAAACGTAGGGACACGCTGCAGCGTGCCCCTACAGGTTATTCCGGTAAATCCTTGGGGACTACCCAGTCTATCATATGCTGCATCCAGGGCGCCCTGTTAACAAACACATCGTGCGCAAGCGGCACCGGCGGATGGGACATCCATTTCGGGTCAAACTCATTCTTAACCTTTAACATGAATATATGATAGTTTGGCCCATATTTAGGCCCTGTAAGATACAATGGCTGATGAGGGCCAAGCAAAGAGGTGTAGAACCTCTCTTTTATATTCATCTTAGAGGTATCCAGATAAAACTGGTCAACACCATCCGTATTATCATCCTGATCCCAGTATACAAGGAACTCCGAGTAGCCCTGATGCCCCATCTCAAAGCTCTGGAACCACCCCGGATCACCATAATCAGGCATAAGTGGCGGTGTGTATCTCTTTTTTACATCTGCGTATGATTCACCATGTTCAGTTGCCTGTGAAAGGGTCTCTATAACGTAATCGACAGATACATACCCGCCGCACATAAGCCACATGCCTGCTGAGTCTGCATTCTTTATCCATGATTCATCAGATGGCTTGGTGCGCCTTGCAACTCCCCCAACCTCCTGCATAATATCCATGAGCACATTTTCATCATATTGCATCTGCTCTTCGGATGTGTAGCCGATCAGAAGCACCCTGACTATAAAAAAGTTTGAGATGCTCTCCTCGTTTTCCTTTCCCCATAGATCCCAGAACTCCTCCTTGCACTCTGCCTTTGCAAGGGCGCGCCAGAAGAGGGGCACCTTTGTCACTGCGCCTGCTATCTCTGCATGGCCGATATTTTTCATGGCAGTCACCTGCGCCTCCTTTGATGGCACTGTGAAGTTGATCCACTTTACCCTCTTTTCAGGAAGTTCCAGTGCGGTATTGGGTGAAATACCTGTTGGCACAAGCCTTTCAGGCTGGAAGGGCAAAGTCTTTATTGCCATCCTTGTTACTATGCCAAGGCACCCCCTCAAACCTGTATAACCGCGCAAAAGCCCTCTAAGGTCTGGGCCGGGGCCTTCGCCCCAGAACGGGTCTTCACCCTGGGCTAATGATCCTAACCTTAATATTTCCCCGTCCGGCAGAACCACCTCTGTGCCAAGTATGCGCCTGTGAGGGAGCCCGATTCTGTGGCTCAATGGTGACCAGCCGTCGCCTATAAGGTTTGCAATTGCTGATGCCTGTGCGCCTCCGCCTCCGATAACGACATAGGCGCCATGCTTCATGCACTCTTCCTGTATAGGTGAATAGATAACGCCGGGGCCAACTTCAATGAAAAAATGTTTTTCATCAATAAAAAAGTCATCCATCCTTTTAAGGTCAATGAGAAGCGCATCCGCCACATGAGGGTGTGATTTTGGCCCATAAAACCCTGTGCTGTAGGGCACATAAGGCACATCATTTCTGTAGCACACCCTAACAATCTTTTGCACCTCTTCGGTTGTCTTAGGCATAATAATGCATCCCGGTATGGTGGTCATAACACGCTCATACCCGAGCCCGTTTTCATAACCGCCAGGGCCGCTCCTGTAGCTCTCGCAGATTACAGGGTCATTAGATATATAATCGCTTCCTACTATTGTTTCGAGAACAGTGTATATTTCATTTTTAATAGCCATGTGTAACCTCCTAACCCTCTATGGCCGCACAGATCACTTCTGCTATATCAAGAACCTGCACCTTTTCGTCCTGAGCATCAACCGCCCTGGAAAAATTGTCTTTACACCACGGGCATGCAGAGATAAGCGCCTCAGCGCCTGAATCCTTTACCTCTTCCAGTCTCTGGTCAGCAGCCCATGAGGAAAATTCCGGAAATGCCTCTTCTGTGCCCCTTCCTGCACCGCAGCAGAAGGAGTTTTCCCTTGTCCGCGGCATCTCCACAAACTTTAACCCCGGTATAGCATTGAGGATATCCCTTGGTTCTCTGTACAGCCCTGTTGTTCCCCTGCGCCTTTTAAGCCTTGGTTCAACGCATCCCATCCATCCCCTTTTCCCTTCATAGGGTGTCCATGGGTCGCAAAGGCGGCTCACACTGCATGCATCATGATATGCAACGCGCGCATTAAAAGATTTTTTGATTTTGAGGCTTCCATCACTTAATCTCTGATCAGCATATTCCAGAAGATGCATAACCTTAAAACCAAGCTCATCTGTTGATATATCAAGCAGCTTGGGATAGTCCACCTTCCACATGCGGTATCCTTCAGCACAGCTTGTAATAAGCATCTTTGCGCCTGACCTTCTCACCTCATTAATGTTACGTTCAGCAATTTTTCTAGCCTCATCAATCATGCCTACTGAAAAGACCTTATTGCCGCAGCACCATTCATCCTGCATAACCATATAATCATCACCGCATGCCTTGAATATCTTGGCTGTAGACCTTGCTATCTCTTTATTTTGATATGAGGCATTACACCCCGCATAGTAGAGAATATCGGCCTTGGCGGATGGCGCTGCATCCTTTTCAATCCAATCTCTTCTCTTTTTATGATCCGCTCCATAACAGTTGTGGGATTTCACTATCTTTTCTGTCATTACCTTATGAGCAGGCATTGGCCCCACACCATCCTTTACCGCCTTTACCCTGAGTGATTCAAGGGTGAGCTCTATTTCAAGATCAAGATTCCTCTTGCACCCCACATCACACGCCCCGCAGAGTGTGCATGCATACATGATCTCAAGGGCCTTTTCATTCCAGTCAAGAAGACCCTCTGCCATTGCATGGCCTATCCTCATCTTTCCGTATGCGCCGTATGAATCAAATAAATACTTGGTAGCGCTGGGGCAACGGGTTGTGTATTTTGCGCCTGGCATATAGGTGTGCTCAACCCATGTGCATCCCTTGCACTTTATGCACCTGCTCATATCATAAACGAAATTCTGAATATCATTTATGTCCAGCTTGAATTCAGACTTTGGTTTGTAGTATCTTACTTTAAGCTCTTTAGTCATTACTCAACTCCTTAGAAACACAGGTTTCCCGGGTTCATTATATTTTTTGGGTCAAAGGTTTTTTTAAGCCTTTTTAATGCAGCGGCATATGAAGTGGCCTTTTCATAAACGATAGGCGCCAGATCGCCATAAGGCCTCGTAAATAGCGCCCCTTCATTTAAAAGCGCCTTTGCCGCATCTTTATAAAGCGCTTCAGTAACCTCAACCTCTGCCTCATTATCAGGGTTATAAAAGAAACTGAATTCCGGCCTTGCCGCGCGGTTATGCTCGATTGGCTGTATATAGATTCCTATATCATCAATCGGGTATCCATACCGGGCTGCAATATCCTCCACAATATCTATAAACCTTGAAACCATGTTAGGCCTTGTGTGAAAGAACAGGCTCTGACATCCTCCCTTCACGCGATTTTTCCAGTATGGCACATCCTTTGGCCAGGGTTTTCTTAATATACTGATCATCTTCTTTCTTAAGCCGGGGAATCCGGGCAGGTTTTCATCCAGGCGGAGATCAGGAAACTCATTCTTTATTACCTCTTTAAGAAAATTCTCTTCATAGGCGATCTTTTCTTCCGGACGCCTGATAAGCCCGCTTATTACAAGGACAAGTGTCCATGGTGGCAGCTCTATCCTGAGCCTCTCAAAATCATGGGGCCAGTTTTGAGAGATAAGCGCTGCAAGATCAACATCATTTAACAATAGCACCTCCTGACCAATCCTGCGCGGCAGGATGCGGTAAAGAAAATCAATGCCATAATCAATATCATCAAGCGATGCAAAAAGCACCCTGTCTATTTTCGGAATGGACTCTATCTTGAGGTTTGTCCATGTAACAACACCCATTGTCCCCTGTGCGCACTGAAAAAACCTGTAAAAATCAAGGCCAGGGCCTGAAGGGTTGCCGCCCTTTGACTGTGAATCAGGGTAACCGTTAACGCTTGCCGAGCCCATCCTGAATATCTCGCCTGTGGGCCACACCACCTCCATTGCCTCAAGGGGCTCGCCATAATCATAAACCTGGTTTGTGGGCTCTTCACGTTCTAAAAAATCGGTAAGCACAGAACGCTCTGCATGGGGGGTAAGGGGCATAATCACCCTGTAGCCTGCCTTCTCAAGCTCAGAGGTAAGCTTCTCCCATGTCACACCAGCTTCAAACCTTACGCGGCGGTTATCAGGATCTATCTCAAATATCCTCTCCATCCTGCACATATCAAGGATAACGCCCCCCTCTTTTGGTATGGTAGCGCCATAAAAATGTACCCTTGAGCTGACCGGCACAACCGGGGTATTGAACTCATTGCATATCTTTATTACGTTAGAGACCTCTTCCGAGCTCTTTGGCTTTACAATATAATTCGGCATGCCTGGCTTTGTATAACTGAAATCTGCAGAGTATGCCTTTAACTGCTCACTATTGTCAGAGAAATTTTCTATGCCAACAGCCTCAGTCAGTTTTTCTTTGAGACTCATAAATAATCCTCCATGTTTTTTATCTTGAAACACGAATTAAAACTCCTTTTAGTTTTAAAAAGGTCCTTTAATTTGATGAATCCTTCTTCATCCCTTTAAGCACCTTTTCGGGGGTAATGGGCATATCCATGCACCTGTACCCGACCGCATTATACACGGCATCAGCTATTGCGGGGGCTGTTGGCCCGACAAGCCCCTCGCCTGCCTCCTTTGCGCCATATGGCCCTTCCGGTTCAAATGTCTCTATGCAGATGGACTCGCTCTCAGGCATGTCAAGGGCGCTGGGCATCTTATAATCAAGGAATGTTGTATTCAGGGTCTTACCCTTTTCCATGGCAAACTGTTCTGAAAGCACATAGCCCAGCCCCATATGGATGGAACCCTCAAGCTGGCCTTCAACAGAGACCGGGTTAATGACAGTGCCGCAGTCATGAGCTGTCCACATCTTTTTAACCTCAACCCTTCCTGTCTTTTCATCAACCTCAACCTCTGCAACCTGTGCGCCAAAGCTGAAGGCTGGGGTAACCATGCCCATGCCCCTTGGTGTATAAGCGCCTCTTGTAACAATGGGCACACCCCTGTTGAACTTCTGCGCAAGGGCAACTGCCTGACCAAATGTGAGCCCCTTGTCAGGACGAACCTGGCTGAATATGCGCCCATCTTTGCACTCCAGTTCATGGATAACATTAAGGTTAAAGTGAGCTGTTACAGCGCCAAAGAGTATCTCTTTAAGCTTTTTGGCCGCATCGATTACTGCATTACCTGCCATAAGTGTTACTCTGCTTCCCCATGATCCAAGGTCCGCCTGCGGTGTTGTTGCAGTATCGGCAGATGTAATCCTTATATCCTCCATCTTTAACCCAAGCTCTTCAGCAAGTATCTGAGGCAGCACAGTATCAGAGCCCTGACCAATGTCAGAGGCCATTGTTAAAAGATGAACAGTCCCGTCATCAAATGCCCTTATCTCTGCTGATGAAAATGGGTACTGCGTATTAAACCAGTTGAAAACTCCCCCTGATATGAAGCTGTAACAGCCAATGCCAATGCCCCTTCCCTTTTTCGGGTTTTTTCTCTTTTCATGGTACCCGCTCACCTCTATAACCTTGTCAAGGCACTCTGAAAAGGCACAGCTTCCAATGGTGGAGAGTTCAGGGATAACATCGCCGGTTTTCACCGCATTCATTCTTCTTATCTCTATCGGATCAATGCCAAGATCCTCGGCAATCAGGTTCATCTGTGTCTCTGTAGCAAAATATGATTGCGGAGAGCCAAAGCCCCTGATTGCGCTTGATGGCGGATTATTTGTGTATACATGCTGGCCAAGGAACCTGTAACTCTTGTATTTGTAGAGCATGAGCCCGAAATTACCGCACAGGAATGTGGCGGTTGGCCCCATTGCATTATAGGCGCCTCCGTCAAGGAGTATTTTAAGATCCTTTGCCACAAGTGTGCCGTCCTTTTTACATCCCACCTTTGAGAAAAGCCTCATCGGGTGACGTCTTCTCCCTGTTGCAAGCTCCTCTTCCCTTGTAAGGGTAAACTTTACGGGCTTACCTGTCTTTTTGGCCATGAATGCCGCGCATACATCCCATTTTCTAAGCTCCATCTTTGCGCCAAAACCGCCGCCAACATGAGGTTTGATAACACGTATATCATTTTCCCTCATGCCAAGCGCGCTTGCAAGAAGGCACTGCACCATATATGGTGTCTGGGTGGATGTCCAGAGGGTGATCTTTCCATCCGGGTCACACTTTGCAAGTGATGAGCATGGCTCCAGATAACTGGCGCTTATGGCATGCACATTGAAAACATCCTCGCGTATGTAATCACACTCACTGAATGCCTTATCCAGGTCGCCGTGGGCTACCTTTCGCACAACACTGATATTGTTTTTAAACGGGTCGTGTATAACAGGGGCGCCTTTGGCCAATGAGGTATCTATATCAAATGATGCAGGCAGCTCCTCATACTCCACTTTGATAAGGCCTAACGCCTCTTCGGCAATATCCTTATCTATGGCAGCTACAGCGGCAACCTCATCACCTACAAACCTTACCCTGTCTATTGCGAGCGCTGTTTCATCCTGTGTTTCAGTAAACAATCTCCAGTTGCCAAATTTTACATCAGGCAAGTCTCTTCCGGTTATCACACATTTTACGCCTGTTAAAGCCTCTGCCCTGCTTGTATCAATATTGAGGATGCGGGCATGCGCAAAGGGGCTACGCAGTATCCGGCCATGAAGCATGCCCGGCAGCCTGATATCATCTGTGTATTGAGCCGCGCCGGTTGCCTTATCTCTTGTATGGTTTCGTGGTACGCTTTTACCGATTATATCGTATTTGTCCATATTATTCCTTCCTGTATAATAAAAGCCGCTCTTATATGACGGCCCTTCTTCTTGATTCGTCAATGGCCCTGCCTGTAAGCACTGCAACCATAAGTGTCCTGTACTCTTTGGATGCCCTCATATCCGTAATAGGTTTACACTCCTTTGATGCCGTAATACCTGCTGTCTGGAGAAGCTCTTCGGTAATCTTTTTGCCTTTAACAATCTTCTGGGCATTTTTTGCCATCATCGGGGTTGGCGCAACAGCGCCAAGAAAAATCCTTGCATCCTCGCAGATATCACCCCTCATCGTAATCAGCGCTCCCACGCAGACAGAGGAGATATCCACCTTGCCCCTTGCCGAGATATGCTGATATGAGGCGCCAGAACCCTTCGGAGGCACAGGCACATTGATTGAGATGAGCAGCTCACCCTGTTTCATCACAGTTTTGCCAGGGCCTTTAAAAAATTCATCAAGCGGTACTACCCTTTCACCGGCCTCGCTTTTAAGCGTTACATTCGCCCCCATCGCCATAAGAAGCGGCGCATTTTCCGCTGATGGGGCTGCATTGCAGAGATTTCCAGCTATGGATGCCATATTTCTTATCTGGACATTGGCTGTAGCATGGGCGGCATCAGCTATGGCGGGATAAACCTCCCTTATCACAGGATGATTTTCTATTGCTGTAAGCGTTGCTGAAGGGCCGATCGTGAGCCCGTTTTTTTTATCAAAGCTGATTTTATCCAGCCCTTTGATCTTTTTTATATCAATAACAGCCTTTGGTGAAAGGATCTTTCTTTTTATCTTTATAAGAAGATCCGTGCCTCCTGCCATGAACATTGCACCTTTGCCTAATCGGGCAGCAAGACTGCATGCCTCTTCAATTGTTTCAGGAGCATAGTAATCAAATCTGCAAAGACCCATATCTATTTCCCCTTCCTGTTATTTTTTTTGTTTTCTCTCATCCTGGTAGCGGCCTCGTCTATAGCCTCTACTATCTTATAATAGCCTGTGCACCGGCAAAGGTTCCCTGATATTGCAGTGCGTATCTCCTCTTCAGTCGGTTTGGAATTCTTTGTTAACAGATTCATGGCTGACATCTCCATGCCGGCAGTACAGAAACCGCACTGGATAGCGCCCTTTTCTATAAATGCCTCCTGTATAGGATGCAGTTCTTCGCCGGATCTTGCCAGCCCCTCTACAGTGGTAATCTCTTTACCTTCACAGGCAACAGCAAGCGTCAGGCATGAACTGACAGAATCACCATCTACCAGTACTGTACATGCGCCACAGTCACCGTCACCGCAGCCAAGTTTGGTGCCGGTCAGACCAAGGTCTTCCCTTAAGACTTCATTCAGTGTGCGTGATGAATCACATGCGACCGTGTAGTTATCACCATTCACCTTTAATGTAATAAGATGCTTCATCTAATTGTTTTCCTCCTCATGTTTCTTTTTGATTCCCCTCGCAAGCACCTCAAGTGCAATGTCACGGGTTGGATTAATGTGGGTTTTCCCTGTTATCTGCCCCTTGCTTCTCTCCACCTGCATGATTCCAAGGAATGAACTCCAGATCACCTCAGCAAGGATCCTTGGATTACAGTCTATGAAAATCCCTTCGGATACGCCATATTCAGTGATCTTGTGCTGATATTTAACAGCGTTTGATCCGGCTTTGTACAGCATATTGCGGAGATCAGGGGAGAGGTTTCTGACCGCCTCATTCTGATGAAAAAACATGGATGCATCAAATGCCACAGGGTCATTCTCATGAAACTTTATAAAACAGCCCCACAGCTCTTCAAGCAGGGTATCCTTAATTGTGTCTCTACGCTCATAAACATCACTCAGCAGTGAACAGAAATAATCCATATAGGTCATAATGGCGCTGATGAATATCTCATCCTTGTTTTTAAAATAGAGGTATAGGGCTGCCCTGCTTATCTCAGCGCGCTCAGCAATCTTGTCCATGGTGATAGAATAATATCCCTCTTCATTATATATCTCCATGGCAGCCTCTACCGCATGTTCCCTGCGATGCTGTTTTTCCCTTTCTCTTCTTTCTGCAACACCCATTTTATAGCCTTTTATTCATATATTTACCGGAAAATAATCTATTTTTTCCAGATTTAACCTCTTTTTTAGACAGATCGTCCACATATTAGATTGATAGTTCATTTTTGTCAAGGCAGAAATAGATTTGCATAAGAGATGTGATACTGACTATAATCATCACATTTAAGGAGGATACAATGAAAAGGGCACTAATTCTTGTTGATATACAGAATGACTTTATTCCGGGAGGCGCACTTGCTGTTGCAGGGGGAGACGAGGTTATTAACGTGGCAAACATCGCGATGAAGAATTTTGACCACATAATCGCCACACAGGACTGGCACCCTCATGACCATAAATCCTTTGCGAGCCAGCACAAGGGGAAAAGGCCAGGGGAATTTATTGAACTCAATGGCATTCAGCAGATACTATGGCCTGATCACTGTGTTATGGAAACAAATGGCGCCGGGTTTGCAACGGGGCTTGATACAGGATCAATAATAAAGGTGATAAGGAAGGGGATGAACAGGGAGATAGACAGCTACAGCGGTTTTTTTGATAATGCACATGGTCATGCTACAGGTTTGGAGGACTATCTCAGGGCACAGGAGATAACCGAACTTTATATCATGGGGCTTGCAACCGATTACTGCGTAAAATATACAGCCCTGGATGCAAGAAGGCTCGGGTTTTATACAAGCCTTATTATTGAAGGGGTGAGAGGTGTTGAGGCAAATCCCGGTGATTGCGATAAGGCAATAGAGGAGATGAAAATGGCGGGTATCAGGATTATTCACAACCCTTGTTCCTGATCCTTCCCTCACTCTCCTCTTTTCTTTTCAGATTATGAGTATGGGCGCACTCCAAATTATCACAGCAGTTATCAATTGATGATTTGAAGTGCGATTTCGTTCAACACCACGTTATACCTTTTCCCTCTCCTTGTATTTTGTATGAAGCAGGTGATGGGATTTTTCACTAAGCGGCTTATTTAAAAACTCATTGTATATCTGTTTTATTTCCGGGTTTTCATGTGATTTGCGGATCTCTTTTCCTTCGTCTTCTTTGTAGATTGCGGCTATCCTCCTTTCCCTGACAGAGTTATCAGTAAATCTCGGCTGCCCTCCACCTCCGATACAACCACCAGGGCAGGTCATAACCTCAACAAAGTGATATGATGCTTGCCCGCTTTTAAGTGCATTCAACACCTTTCTAGCGTTTGCCAACCCGTGAGCAACCGCCACCTTTAATTCAACACCCTCAAGGAAAGACCATTCCTTAAGGGTTCCGGTAATTTTTACTGATGCCTCCTTGATCCCTTTAAGGCCTGCGACCGGGGCAACGTGCAGCTTATCCATTGGGAGCTCTTTACCTGTTACTATCTCCCATGCTGTTCTAAGGGCCGCCTCCATAACACCGCCGGTATTGGCGAATATATCTGCAGCACCTGAGCTAAGCCCTATGGGTGAATCCATCTTTTCATCAGGAAGGCTGTCAAACTGAATGCCTGCCTGTTTTATCATCCTGGCAAGCTCGCGTGTAGTAAGGACATAATCAACATCCGTAACACCGCTTGCGTTCATCTCAGGCCGGTTTGCCTCAAATTTTTTGGCTGTGCATGGCATAACCGATACAACAATAATATCCTCTGCCTTTTTGCCTATTTTAGAAGCGTAATAGGTCTTGGCAACAGCTCCGAACATCTGCTGGGGTGATTTACATGTAGAGAGGTTAGGCAAAAACTCCGGGAAATAATATTCGGCAAATTTAATCCACCCCGGGGAACAGCTCGTAAACATGGGGAGCGCCACCTTTTTCTTATCTACAAGGGCCGATTTAAGGCGTGTTAAAAGTTCAGTCCCCTCCTCCATTATTGTGAGATCAGCGGTGAAATTTGTATCAAAAACAGCATTAAAACCAAGACGTCTCAATGCGCTCACCATTTTACCTGTTACAAGTGTGCCCGGCTCATATCCGAATTCCTCTCCAAGCGCAGCCCTGATTGCTGGAGCGGTCTGCACAACAACATATTTGGTCGGATCATCAAGCGCTGCCCATACATCTTTTATATGATCCTTTTCACTGATCGCACCCACCGGGCAGATTGCAGCGCACTGGCCGCACTGAACACATGCCACGCCGTCAAGATTTAAAGCAAAGGCAGGGCCTATAACAGTATCAAACCCCCTCCCCTGCGGGAAAAGGGCTCCAACTGACTGTATCTCATTGCATACTGTTACGCATCTTCTGCACTTGATACACTTTGAATTATCCCGTACAAGGGCAGGGGTACTGTCATCAATAAAACTTTTAGCTGGCTCGCCCTTATAAGTTACCATATCAATACCCATTTCGCGGGCTATTGCCTGAAGTTCACAATCTTCATTCCGGTTGCAGGTCGGGCAGTTGCCTCCATGCTCCGATAGCATGAGTTCAACAACAGTTTTTCTTGCCTCCCTTACCTTTTTTGTGTTGGTATATACCTTCATACCCTCAGAAACCGGGGTGGCACATGAAGCCGACAAGCTTCTTGCCCCTTCTATCTCTACCAGGCAGACCCTGCATGCGCCCTGTGCCGGGCGTCCTTCAATGTGGCATAATGTTGGAATTTTAATACCAATTTTTTTAGCGGCTGCCAGAACACTTGTACCCTCTTCAACTGAGACTGCTGCATTATTTATAGTGACGTTAACCATAATTATCTCCTGTTTTCATATCAAATCATCATTTACCATAATCGCAGCGCAGACAGCGTTTTGCCTGCCTGATCGCTTCAGCCTCGACCCAGGGTTGCTCAACCTCATCAAAATTATTCTGACGTCGTTCTACAGCAAGAAGCGGGAGCTTTTCTCTCTTGTATGGAAGCGGATCAGCGCTGGGGTCGTAACTGGTAACTACCTTTTTCTCTTCTCTCCAGAAAGCATGATCTTCGCCGGTAAGATAGAGGTCTATGCCGTAGGCAGCCCGTTCACCCGCTGAAATCGCCCATATAACAGAGGCAGGCCCGCTTGTGAGATCACCACCTGCAAATATCCATGGCACAGAGGTCTGCCCGGTGCGCATATCGGTTTTAATACGGGAATCGTTTATAAGGGCTATATCTGTTCCTGCCAGCACTTTTTTCAGGTCAGTGGTCTGCCCGATCGCAAAGATAACCTGGTCAGCCTCAATAACAAATGTCTCCTTGCTAGTTTCGGCCTTTCTCCTCCCGCTGTGGTCAAAATCACCCAGAGTCATCTCAACACATCGCGCTCCTATAACCTTGTTATTTTTAACCTCTATCTCCACCGGATTAACAAGGCCTCGTATGGTAACGCCTTCCTGTCTGGCCTCTTCAATTTCTTCAGCATAAGCAGGCATCTGTTCAATGGTTCTGCGATAAATTACTGTTACATCAGCGCCAAGGCGGCGGGCAGTTCTTGCAGCGTCTATTGCAGCGTTTCCACCACCGACTATAACTACCTTGTTTCCGCATTTAACAGAACCCCTTATGTTGTATTCCCTTAAGAACTGGACCGCCTCATCAACACCTTTAGCGTCAGAGCCCGGCATAACAGGTTTAATGCCATCAGGGTTTCCAATGCCGATAAAGATCGCTTCATATCCATCTTTTTTTAGCCCCTCAAGGGTAAAATCACGGCCCAGTTTTTTCTGGGTAATAATTTCAACCCCCATACGTTCTATCATGCGTATCTCACGGGCGATTGTTTCCCTTGGAAGACGGTATGCCGGGATGGTCTGAACAAGCATCCCGCCCGGTCGCGCCTCGCTTTCAAAGACAACAGGTTTATAACCCATCCTTGCAAGGAAATAGGCGCAGGATAAACCTGATGGCCCTGCCCCTATTATTGCAATCTTCCTTTTTGCATTTTGCTCATTTTCAACAACCTCAGGGAGCTGTATGGTTATCTCCTGATCAACCATAAATCTCTTTACACCCCTGATTGCCACAGGGGCATCAAGTGTCTGGCGACGGCACTTGTCTTCACAGGTATGAAAACAGACGCGCGCACATACCGCAGCGAATGGGTTGCGTTCACGGTGAAGCTTAAGTGCCTCTGCATAACGTTTTTCACCGATAAGCGATACAAACCCTGGCACATCAACATGGGCCGGGCATCCGCTCTGACAGGGGGCGCGTACCAGTTTGGGGCAGACGCCCGCTTCACAGTGTTTTAGCCGAATATGATCATCATATTCATGACGGAAATGACGTATTGTTGAAAGCACCGGGTTAGGGGCAGTCTGACCAAGTCCGCAAAGTGAGGTCTCCTTTATCTGTTCCCCAAGTGAAATCAGCCTTTCAACATCACCCTCCACCCCTTCTCCCCTGCATATTCTTTCAAGTATTTCAAGCATGCGCTTTGTGCCAACGCGGCAAGGGACACACTTGCCGCATGACTCTTCCTGGGTAAATTCCAGAAAGAATCTGGCAACGTCCACCATGCAGGTATTGTCATTCATAACAACAAGACCGCCTGAGCCCATAATGGCGCCCAGGTTTTTAAGTGACTCATAATCCAGAGGCACACTTAAATTTTTTCTGGGGATACAGCCTCCGGATGGGCCGCCAAGCTGAGCAGCCTTAAATTCCCTTCCATCCGGTATGCCTCCGCCAATATCATATATTACCTCTCCAAGAGTGGTGCCAATAGGCACCTCGATAAGGCCTATATTCTGAAGGTTTCCGGTTAATGCAAATATTTTTGTGCCGGGAGAGGTGTCAATGCCCACAGAGCGAAATGCCTTTGCCCCTTCCCTTATTATGTAGGGGATGGAGCCAAATGTCTCAACATTGTTTAATGCGGTAGGTTTCCCCCATAACCCGGCCTGCGCAGGAAATGGCGGTCGGGGTCTTGGTTCACCCCTTTTACCTTCTATGGAATGCATTAACGCTGTCTCCTCACCGCAGACAAAGGCGCCCGACCCCTGCGATATGCGTATATCAAAGGAAAATCCGGTGCCAAGTATATTTTTACCGAGTAATCCAACAGACCGGAGAGCATCAATTGCCTTTTCAATTCGTTTTAATGCAAGGGGATATTCGGCGCGGCAATATACATATCCCTCATCCGCGCCAATCGCATAACCACCTATAATCATACCCTCCATAACTGCATGGGGATCAGATTCCAGAAGGCTACGATCCATGAAGGCGCCCGGATCACCCTCATCAGCATTACATATGATATATTTTTTGTCTCCCGGCGCCTTTCTGCAGAGCTCCCATTTTACACCTGTTGGAAAACCTCCACCGCCTCTGCCGCGAAGGCCTGAATCCTTTACCTCTTTTATTATTTCATCAGGGGTCATTTTAGTTAGGGCCTTACAGAGTGCAGAATAGCCGCCCGTACCGATATACTCCTCGATGCTCTCTGCGGCAATTAAGCCTTTATTGCGTAAAACCAGCAGATTCTGCTTTGCAAAAAAGGGGATGTCCATTAAATATGGGATAGACTTTCCATTCTTTGCATCTTTATACATAAGAGATTCAACCGGTTTTCCATCAACCAAATGCCCCTTTACTATTGTCTCAGCATCTTCCGGTTTTAATTTCTGATAAAAATATCCACCCGGGTATACAGCCATTATCGGACCGGAGGCACAGAACCCGTTACACCCTGTTTCCAGTACTTCCACCTTATCTCTATGTTCAGGAAATGAAAATTCCTTACAATTTGAACAGGTAATTAGATCGGAAGAGCGTCGTGTAGGGAAAGAGTGTAGGATAGGGGGGGGTTG
>CAZXUA010000014.1:0-18379 GCA_964643755.1 uncultured Desulfatiglans sp.
GATAATGAGCGGTGACTGGAGTTCAGACGTGTGCTCTTCCGATCTAAAGGCAACGCCAAAAAAAAGACCTGTCAAGAGCCCCATAATATGGGCGCTTGCCCCAAGATGAAGGGCATAGGAGGCAATAAGGGGATTTATGGAAAAATGTGAAATAGAGAGTATAAAAGATATCAGCAATATACATATGAAATTTCGGTTCCATATTGTGACCGGCGCCTCTGTTTTTGAACTCTTCAAGTAATGACTCCTTTTTGTCCTCGGTTAATTTTATTGACACAATCTGGACTTTTGTATACTTGTATACATTAGTAATGATTTTGGCAAGAACAGAGTTCTTTTATTTCAAATTCAACTGTGAGCCATCAATATTTTTATCGGGTTTCAATGTGCCTGATTAACCATACTGTAATAAATTTAATTGAGGAGATAAACCATGAAAAGATCATTAAAGTTGCGTTATGGACTTCTGGTCAACTGCCTGCTCGCAGCGCTATTGTTTCAAATAACAATAGGAGGTCAGGCAGCCTTTGCAGCCATTGCTCTTCCCGGTCATGCGCCGGAGGGCTTTAACAAAATCAGACCGGATATCCCGCAGGGAAAGCTTGAAACCATTACATATAACTCAAAAAGCATAGGTGTGGATCGTAAGGCTGTAGTCTATACCCCTCCTAACTATGATCCTGATAAAAAATATCCGGTTCTCTATCTGATGCATGGAATCGGAGGCAATGAGACCCACTGGACAACCCTCTGCTCGGCCAATAAGATCCTCGATAACCTGATCGCTGATAAAAAGGCTGTGCCAATGATCATTGTAATGCCTAACGGACGCGCAACAGCCGAACCGCCTTCAACCAATTTCATGGCGGATTTCAATTATTACGCCAACCTTGAGCCCGATCTGCTGAATGACTTGATGCCCTATATTGAATCACACTATTCTGTATACGCTGACAGGGATAACCGGGCGCTTACAGGCCTTTCCATGGGAGGAGGGCAGGGGCTTAATTTCGGTATCAACAATATCGACAAATTTGCATGGGTAGGCGGCTTCTCATCTGCACCCAATCTCCAGCCGCCCACTGTTCTCGTACCCAAGATCCAGAATGCCAAGGAAAAACTGAGCCTGCTCTGGATAGGCTGCGGGGACAAGGATAACCTGATTACTGGAAGCTGGAACCTGCATAAGGCGCTGGATGAGGCCAAAATTAACCACGTCTGGTATCTTGATTCCGGTGTGCACGAGGTTCCTGTATGGGATAATAATCTTTACCTGTTCGCCCAGATGCTCTTTAAACCCGCAGGGTCTGTCACTCCTCCGCCCTCTATCGGAGAATATGACGGCACCCAGCCGGTCAGCATGGGCATGGGGATGCCGGGCATGGGACGTGGCCCAATGCCGGGGGCAGGCGTACCGGGTGGCGGCATGAATACCGAGTTTACTGCAACAAGAGATAAAAGCGACAGCGCATCAAAGGGGATCGCAGGCAAATGGATCGTAAAGGATGGTGACAGCGATTTGAAGTTTGATTTCAAGGTTGATGGCTCCAGACTCACAGGCACCATAGAGAATACGCGAATGCCCGGGGCAGTAGAAATTAAGGATGGAACAATAGAAGGAGACAACATCTCTTTTTCCTATGAACGCAAGATGGGTGAACAAGGTTTTACCATGAAATGGACAGGAACACTTTCCGGTGATGAACTCAAGCTGAAACGCAGCCTGGGAGGCGGTATGGGCGGCTTCGGAGGAGGAGGGATGCCGGGAGGAGGACGCTAGCAGAGGCGTTGGGCACTAGATCTGCACAGTTCACAGCTTCCATAAACAGGGGTTTAGGTACATGGAGAAAGAGAGCATTATTCTCATTGCTTTATTGCTGATTCTCTCTTTTATTGGGTTTAATATTCCCTGTCGAAAGATATCGCTGCAACAGGATAAAGATACAGAGAAGGATACCGATAAAAACCTTTGTCCACCAGGTGCTCAGGTTTCCCTGGAATGTGATGATCGTCTGGATCAGCCCAAGTATCATAACGCCTATGACTGTCCCCTCCATAAAACCCACACCGCCTGTTAAAAGCGTTCCCCCTATAACAACAGCGGTGATTACATCCAGTTCAAGTCCTGTGCCGGCAAGCGGATATCCTGCAAGGGTATAGAGCGAATAGACCAGCCCCCCTGCTGCACAGATGGCGCTGTTAATGGTGTAAATGAGGATTTTAGTCCTTCCAACCGGAAGCCCCATGAGGATGGCTGATTTTTCATTGTCGCCTATGGCGTAAATATTTCTGCCGAAACGCGTATAATGGAGGATATATGCGCCAAGCAGGGCCATGATAATAAAGGTGACTGCATATAGAGGCATCCTGATCCCATTGCCCAGTGGAACAGATGCCTTTGAGATAGTGAGAAAAAGTTCATTGCGGATGGGCACTGAGTCAAGGCTAATTAAAAAGGAGAGCCCGCGCGCGAGAAACATCCCCACAAGCGTAACCAGGAAAGGGGGCATCTCAAGAAGGTGAATAAGACTTCCCATAGCAAGGCCCAGCAGTGCCCCGCAGAGGAGGCAGATGAAGATGACCATGAATGGCGATAAGTCGGTGCGTGAAAGCAGGTTGGCGCATAACACCCCGGTAAATGCAACAAGGGAGCCGACAGAGAGATCAATACCTCCTGAGATGATAACAAAGGTCATACCAACCGCAATAATGCCGACAAAGGCGTTATCTGTAAAAAGGTTGATAAAAACCCGGAGAGAAGAAAAACCCCTGTAGACAATTGCCCCTGAGAGATAGAGCAGGATGAATACCAGAAAGGTTGAAAGTATTGGTATGTTTTTCTGATTCAAACGAAATCTCATGATGACCTCTCTCCCGGATGTAAAATCAGCGAGAGCTGATTCCTCAGCCTTTTAGACTGGATCAGGGCCACTATGATAATAATGACTGCCTTGAATACCAGCACGACCTGGGGCGGGACACCGCGTGTAATAATAGTTGTGGTAAGTGACTGTATGATAAGGGCTCCGATTACAGCGCCTGCCATTGAAAAACGTCCACCGTTTATTGTCCCTCCGATAATAACTGCTGCAATTGCATCCAGTTCCATGAATATCCCTGCATTGTTGGCATCCGCTGCCTTTATATCCGCAGTGATGATCAACCCTGCCAGTCCAGCGCAGAACCCTGAAAACCCGTAGGTAAAGGTTGTGATCATCCTCACAGGTATCCCCATGTAACGGCTGGCAAGTGCATTTGCCCCTGATGCCTCAATGAAAAGCCCCAGTGTGGTTTTTCTGGTAAGCGCCCATGTGAGAATAAAAAGGAGAATCACAAGTATAACAGGAAAGGGGAGCCCCAGGAAGAAACCGCTTCCCATGAACTGGAAGGGTGCATGCTCAAACACAATGATCTGCCCGTGTGTGATAAGCTGTGCAATCCCCCTGCCCACTGTCATGAGTATAAGTGTGGCGATGATGGGTTGCACACCTATGTATGCCACGAGAAAGCCGTTCCAAAGCCCCAGGATAAGAGAGAGGAAAAGAGGCACAAGAAGCACTATGATCAAAGAGGTCTGATCACCATATTCAAGAATGCCTTTAACATAATCAGGCCTGATAAGCTGCGCTGCCAAAGCCCCTGATATAGCAATGATTGCGCCCACTGAAAGATCAACTCCCCCTGTTGCGTATACCAGAGTCATACCGATTGTGATAAGTATAACCGGGGCGCCCCTGTTGAATATATCTATCAATGATCCGAACAGATGGCCATTCTTGATTTCTATCCTGAAGAACCCGTCTGTAAAGATAAAATTAAATAGAAGTATGGCGGCAAAGGCGAGCAGGGGATAAAGGATATTCTGCTCAGAGGAAAATGGTGACAGTATGGAGGTTTTCTTTTTCAGCCCTTCAGCACTCATATCAAAGCCCTCTGCTCCTGTGCCAGCGTTGTCATGATATTTTCTTCGGATATGGCATTACCTGTCAGCTCCCCGAGTTTTCTTCTATCCCTTAGTATCGCAACACGGCTGCATGTGTGAACAATCTCTTCCAGCTCTGATGATATAAAGAGGATGCTGCGTCCCTCCTCCCTTAGTCTGAATATCAATTTTTCAATCTCTGCCTTGGCGCCCACATCTATGCCCCTTGTGGGCTCATCAAGTATCAAAAGGCGCGGATTCATGGCCATCCATCGCGCCAGTATCACCTTCTGCTGATTTCCACCGCTCAGGGTTCCGGCCTTCTGTTCCCGGCCTGATACCTTTATCTTTAACAGCTCTATATACTGGTCTGTTATTTTATCCTGTTCCCTTCGGGATATCCCCCTGAAGAAACCTCTTCTGGCCTGAAGGGGCAGAACAATATTCTCCCTTACGGTAAGATCAGGGATAATGCCTTCGGTTTTCCTGTCTTCAGGACAAAAGGCGATGGAATGATTTATGGCATGCTTAGGTGAGTGAATGGCAACAGGTTTGTCATCTATTTTCATTTTTCCCCCTGTTGGCCTGTTAATACCGAACATAAGTTTTGCAACCTCTGTCCGCCCTGAACCAAGCAGACCGGCCAGACCCAGTACCTCCCCTTTGCATATCTCAAGATCAAAGGGATGCAGAACGCCTTTCTCTTCTACATTATTGAGGGTCATGAAGGGCTCTTTTCGGGCGGAGGTGTCACCCGGTTTGTTTTCGGAAGAAACCATCTCCTGTTCCAGCTCCTTACCCAGCATCTTTGATATAAGATTAAAACGCGGAAACTCAGCTGTTTTGTATTTACCGATAAACTGCCCGTTCCTTAAGACCGTGATACTGTCCGATGTCTCATATACCTGGTCAAGAAAGTGTGTAATGAATATGATACCCATGCCATCATCCTTAAGCCTCTTCATTATCCTGAAAAGGTTTATGCATTCTGTCAAATCCAGGCTGGATGTTGGTTCATCAAGGATCAGTATTTTTGCCCTGATATCAAGCGCCCTGGCAATTGCCACCATCTGCTGGACAGCGGTGGAGAAATAGGAGAGGGGGAGTGTTACATCGATATCAAGATCCAGTTTGGCAAGGGCCTCTTTGGCATTTATGTTAATGGTCTTCCAGTCAATCCTGACGCCTTTCATGGGCTGGCGGCCAATATATATGTTTTCTGCAACAGAAAGATTGGGAAGCAGATTTATCTCCTGGTATACGGTGCTGATACCCTTACTGGCCGCATCCATGGGGGATGATGCCTTGAACTCTTTGCCTTCAAATTTTATTGATCCGCTCTCTTTTTTATGAACCCCTGTCAGCACCTTGATCAGGGTGGACTTCCCTGCGCCGTTCTCACCCATAAGGGCATGGATCTCCCCGCTCCTCAAGGTGAAATCAACCCCATCAAGGGCCTTAACACCGGGGAAGCTCATGCTTAAGCCCCTGATTTCAAGCAGTTCAGACATTTCTAATATTTCCTGCTCCCTATCACCTCAGCGGCAACCTCCTGCGGAAATATACCCTCCTCCGTTACTATCTTTTTGGGAATAGATTCACCTCTTGCCAGCGCCTCCACTGCATCAAAGAGCTGCGGCCCAAGGAGCGGGCTGCACTCAACCGTGCAGTTCAGCTTTCCCTCAATCATAGCCTCAAATGCGCCCCTTACAGCATCGATGGAGACAATAATAATGTCTTTGCCCGGAGCAAGTCCATATGCCTCTATCGCCTGTATGGCGCCTATGGCCATGTCATCATTGTGTGAAAAGAGGACATTAATGTTTTTACCTTCGGCTTTAAGAAATGCCTCCATGATCTCCTTGCCTCCGGACCGGGTGAAATTACCGCTCTGGCTTTTGATTACAACCATTCCGGGATAATCCTTTATCACCTCCTCAAAGCCCTTTTTCCTGTCTATTGCAGGGGCTGAACCCACTGTGCCCTGAAGCTCCGCTATCTTTACATCTGTGTAGCCCTTTTCAACTAGCCAGCGTGCGGCCCTGCGCCCCTCCTCAACAAAGTCTGAGCCCATGAATGTAACCCATAAAGAGTCATCCTGCACATCCACGCCGCGGTCAATCAGTATAACAGGGATACCCGCATCCTTGGCCTCCCTCAGAACAGCCTCAAACCCTGTTTCAACAACAGGAGAAAAGGCGATAACATCCACTCCCTGTGCAATGAAGTTCCTGATAGCCTTTATCTGGTTCTCCTGCTTCTGCTGGGCATCAGAGAAGATCAGTTTGATATTTGGTCTTTTAGCTGCCTCACTCTGTATGGACTCGGTATTGGCGACCCTCCATGCGCTCTCCGCGCCTATCTGTGAGAAACCGACAGTAATGGTGCCGTCATCTTTGTCTGACTTTGAACAGCCTGAGATGATTAACAGAGCCGCACAAATTATGGCAGCGATCTTGATTTGCCTTTTCATATTATAATACCTCCAAATAAATTATTTTGTTCAAATTTTTTTCCATACCTTTATTGCCTTTATGTCTCCTGTCGGGCAATACGCCTCACATGCCCCGCAGCCATTGCACTTATTCGGGTCAACAGCAGGATATGACTCATATGCCTCTTCATCCCATGTAACTTTTATCGCTTCAAAAGGGCAGGCGCGTATGCAGGTGTTGCAGTCGCTCATACCCCACAGGCACAGAGACTTGTCCACCTTTGCAAGCCCTATTAAATATCTGTTCTTCTGCTCCAGATTAAGGTGCTGCAAAGCCCCGCTCGGGCATGCCTTTGTGCAGGCATTGCACTTTTCATTGCAGTATTCCTTTTTAAACCTGATTACAGGTGTGAAAAACCCGAGAACGCCGGAGCGTCCGGTATCGGGATGTATGATCCCGGAAGGACAGGCACGAACACAGTTCCCGCATCGTAAACAGAGGCCGGTGAATTGATCCTCTTTTATAGCCCCTGGGGGGCGCAGCAGGGAATCACTGGTCTCTGCATGTCCCGCTTTTTTTGACAGAAGGCCTAACACAGCTCCTGCTGCAATTGCAATAAAGGCTCTGCGCGTTGATGGAAGAAGCCCTTTGTTTCTGTTTTTTGCCTCTGTATCAGTCTCAGGCTTTTTAAAATAATTCATACAAAAAGAGGCTGCATCATTAAGGATATCCTGTGTTGCGCCCAGAGGGCATACACGGGCGCACCAGAGGCTTTCTGAGGTGATTGCCAGTAAAATAAGTATCAATATGCCGGAAATGGAAATTAAGGCAGCGGATAAATCTGATGCCTTATAGACAGTAAATGCACTGTTTAATAGTGCGAGCGGGTCCATCCACAAGAAAAGCGGATATCCAACTAATGAGCCAGCCAGGGTTAGCCACACGATATATCTGCCTATTGAAGGAGAGCCTTTCCACCATGTATAAAAAGGAAGCCTGACCACAGAAACAGTATCAAGGATCAGGCCGACAGGGCATATATAGTGGCAGAAAAATCTTTTACGGAACAGGGATATTATTAAAAAAAAGATACCAAGAATCGACCCGAGCCATAATGCCCCTCCAGCCAGTATTGTACACAGTGTTACAAATGGGCTTGCCTGGACTAATATTCTTGAGCTGTGAACCCAGAAAGGGAATGGCAATAACAGCGCTATTGATATCACGAAGCATCCCAGCCTCACATAGTAGCGCATGTTTTGTCTTTCTTTAATCATTTAATAAAACCTCCATTACCCTGTTAACCTGCAATTCTAAGATAGATATAGTAAAGGGATATCAGGGTCTGGAATATCAGACCGATTATACTCCACAAACGGATTACTACCCCGGGCTGATAAGACGCAGGTACCTCGCCTCCGAACATACTTCGATGATTAAGCCACGAGATAAATGGCCCGACAATAAAGGCAATCGCAGATGTCATGTCAATAAATGCCTCAAAGCTTTTCAACAATGCGGCCATAACTGTCAAACTTGCAATAACCAGGAACACCATCACCCAGTCATAGAAGCGCCTGCCTAAAAATTTACCGCCTGACCGGGGAATCATTTCAATAACAATGGCCTCTATAACGCGGGGATATCCATCCATGACCGTTATAAGGGTTGAGAACATAACCGTGATGGCTGCTATGCCTATCGGGTAATAGGCCCAGTTGCCAACCAGTTCGGTGAAAAGCCTGATTACCTGATTGGCAAAACCAATGGAGTTTTTTTCAGGGGTTATGCCATTACAGTACATAACTACCATACCCAGCAGGACAAAGCATACTGCAAGCGCAAAGGTGGTGATAAAACCTATATTAAAATCCAGCCTGGCCTCTGGTACTGTAACCTCGCGGCCAAAATCCAGAGCCTTTGCCCTGGCCCACAATGACTGAAGCACAGAGGCATCTATTGGCGTGGGCATATAACCTGCCATTGCCACAAGGTAAAGTACGGTTGCTGCATCAAATTCAAAATGGCCAAATGAGACGCCGTTAAATCTCAGCTTAAACAGGGCGCTTACAGTGGTCAGCATGATCAGCAGTGTAAATATGATGACTATGCCTTTAGTGAGTTTTTCAAGCAGATGGTAACGGCCTGTGATCAGGATCACCGCGCAAATTGAAAGAAGGATGCCATTATCAGTCAATAGCCCTGTTGAAAATCCACACACCGCATTAATCAGCGCTGTGGTGACAAGAGCTATTGCAGCAGTTATAAATACCATGCTAAGTATCTGGGAAAGACCAAAGAGCCACAGCGTATACCTTCCGAAGCTGATATAGCTGTCCACAAGTGAGCGGCCTGTAGCCGCGGCATACTCATTACCGAAACGAATAGCAGGATACTTGATCAGACAGAAAAACAAAATAAAAGGGATCAATGCCAGGCCATACACCGCCCCTGCGCGGGTGGAGTATACCAGGTGCGATACACCCACTGCAGCGGCAGTGTACAGAATTCCAGGGCCAAGAACTGCCCAAAGGTTGTTTCCGGATTTCCTCATCCTGTATTCCTTATACCTGTCCCGGGAGGATTACGCCCCGCTTTTTAAGGGTTGACTGCAATGTCTTTATATCTATATTCCTTAAGTTTACATTGCCTGCAACAGCCTGTGCAGCCGCAACCCCTGCCGCCTCGCCAAGGGCAATACAATGGGGTATCAGGTTAAAGTATTCATTTACTATCATCTCTGATGCAAATGCCCTGCATGCAACCAGCATATTGTCCACCTTTGCCGGTATCATGCAGCGGTAGGGCATGTATGTTACCGGGTATTTTATAGAGTTTTTGCCACGGTCCACATCAGGGAATATTGCAACTGTATCGGGGAATGGAGTATCTGTATTCATGTCCTTTTCACTAACCACATACTCGCCCTCAACGCGTCTTGCGCCGCGGGTGCCGAGCTGCGGATTTGAAAGAACGATAAAGCTCTTCTCAAAACCGGGGATATTCTTTTTGAAATAATCGTGAGTTATGAGCATATCCTTCCGGCCCTGAAACTCTACACGCGTAAGCTCCTCAACATCCACCTGGCTTTTATTTGCGTAGCGCGGGAAGCACCAGACAACATGTTCCTGATTTTTCAGGTTGCTTGTGAGAAATCCGCCGTGCCCGCCGGCCTTTCTGACCTCGCGCATATGATCTGTCAGCTCTTTGGCGTGGGACGCTTTGTAGTCCTCATATTTTTTAAGGTCAACATTATCTATCCAGTATGAAAATGAGAGGTTGGCAATCCTCATTGTGCGTTCTATATCCATCTTGAAATCCGCACCTGCATATGGCAGAAGGTCGCCATCGCCTGTGGAGTCTATTACAACCTTTGCAAGCACTGCCTGCCTGCCTGACTTGCTCTCAAAGATTACCCCCCTTGCCCTGTTACCCTCCATAATGGGCTCTGTGCCCCATGCATGAAGATATGTCTTTACCCTGGCCTCCTCCATCATCTCCTGCAGGATGCATTTTGATATCTCAGCATCTATGTGAACCGAGTATATTACCCTCTGTTCACGTATATTAAAAAAGGAGCGGTTCTGGTAATAGGCAACAAGCTTTTTATCATCTGAACCCCAGTGCTCTTTTTTAGGGTAATCTGCCGCCTCCCTGCGGTCGAGCCGGTCTATCCACTCCTGGGTGATGCCAGCTATCTGCTGTTTACCGCTGAAATCGCTCAAATTGGGGATAATGGTAACAAGGCCACCTGTGCCCATGCCGCCAAGGTGCTCGTATCTTTCTATAAGGACAGTATCTGCGCCGCTTCTCGCTGCTGCCAGCGCTGCGCCTATACCGCCCGGGCCTCCGCCTACAACCACAACATCTGCTGTGCGGCACACCTTTGTTTCGCGGGCAGCCTCCTTGACTGTATTTCCTGTTATCACGGTCTGCTGGGCTGAACTTGATGATAGAGGAAGCAGCATGCCTCCTGCACCGGCAGCTATGGCTGCGCCTGTAATAGTAGTGTTTTTGAAAAAATCACGCCGTGTTATCCCATTTTTATTGTGCAATTTCATGATCAAAACTCCTTTTTTTAAAATAAAATTTGGCTGCCAGCTGAATATTAACTAACCGGGCAGGACTACACCCTGCTTCTTTAACGTGGCCTGCAATGCCCTGATATCAACCTTTCTCACATCAACACCTGCGTTTACTGCCTGTGCCGCCGCTGCCCCTGCTGCCTGTCCAAGGGAGACACAATGGTGTATCAAATTGAAAGAATCATTGATTACCGCATCTGATGAAAATGCCCTGCATGCAACCAGCATATTGTCAACATTGCGCGGTATCAGGCAGCGATAGGGCATATACATTAATGGATTTTTATCATCCAGATTGGGGAATATGGCAATGGTGTCATTAAACGGGCTTTTTAAATTCATGTCCTCTTTTTTGACGACATAATCTCCAACAACCCTCCTGCCCCCGCGCGTGCCAAGCTGCATATTTGATAGAACAATAAAGCTCTTTTCAAAACCGGGAATATTCTTTTTGTAAAAATCGTGTGTTATGAGCATCTCTTTACGGCCTAAAAACTCCACCCGCGTAAGCTCCTCTACATCATACTGACATGTATTTGCGTAGCGTGGGAAGCACCAGACAACATGCTCCTGATTTTTCAGGTTGCTTGTAAGAAAACCGGATTTTCCGCCGAGTTTTTTCAGTTCACCCAGTTTGGCAGAGAGTTCCTTTGCATTTGATTTTTTATAATCCTCA
Source organism: uncultured Desulfatiglans sp. (assembly GCA_964643755.1). GTDB lineage: Bacteria > Desulfobacterota > DSM-4660 > Desulfatiglandales > HGW-15 > JAAZBV01. Next base: position 11,119 of record CAZXUA010000014.1, read on the forward strand.
TATTTTTTCAGATCAACATTATCTATCCAGTATGAAAAGGAGAGGTTTGCGATCCTCATGGTACGTTCGATATGGGTTTCAAACTCTGCGCCAGCATAAGGCAGCAGATCACCATCGCCTGTGGAGTCGATAACAATCTTAGCCAGCACCGCCTGTCTTCCTGACTTGCTCTCAAAGATTACCCCCCTGGCCCTGTTGCCCTCCATTATGGGCTCTGTTCCCCATGAGTGGAGATAGGTCTTTACTTTAGCCTCTTCCATCATGTCTTGAAACAGGCACTTTGATATCTCTGCATCGATGTGAGCGGAATATCCGACCCTGTTGCCTGTTGCATAAAAAAAGGAGCGGTTATTATAATATTCAACAAGCTTTTTATCGGTTGAGCCCCAGTGCTCCCTTTTAGGATAGTCTGCCCCATCCCTTTTATCCAGCCTCTCTATCCATTCCTGGGTAATCCCGGCTATCACCTGTTTACCGGAAACATCGGTCATGGCAGGGATAATGGTGACAAGGCCGCCAGTACCCATACCGCCAAGGTGTTCATACCTTTCAATAAGTACTGTGTCAGCCCCGTTCCTTGCTGCTGACAGAGCCGCACCTATTCCGCCCGGGCCGCCGCCCACAACCACAACGTCGGCTGTGCGGCAAACCTTTGTCTCGCGGGCTGCCTCTTTGATGGTCTTTCCTGTTATCGCAGCCTGCTGGGCTGAACTGGATGATACAGGAAACAGCATGCCTCCTGCCCCGGCAGCTATGGCGGCTCCTGTAACAGCGCTATTTTTGAAAAAATCACGTCGTGTTATGCCGATATCTTTTGACGGTTTCATGCTTTTTCTCCTTTATATAAATGATAGTTTATATTCTGCCACGCCACTATTTTACTACCACTAAGGACACAGAGGTTTTAAAATATCTTTTTCAGTGTTCTACGTGCTCTCCGTGCTGAAAATATACTAAGATATTTATATCCATTTAAGCTATAACATCATAAACTCAACCTGTCATTTATTCCTTCTTTTCCCTCAGTATAGAGTAATAGGCATCTAATACCTTCAGTCTCTCAATATTCGGCACCGGCCTTGCCCCAGGGGCTGTATCAAATACCATCACCTTCTGATCACTCTCGCTGAAAGCCGGCCATTCAGGCAGCCCCTGGCCGTTAGGATTACCGGTTTTTGCAAAGTTAACCCAGTAGCTGCTTATCATGTCAGAGAGCTTCAGCTCATCTTCTTTCGGAGCTTCAGCAGGGCCAGTAAGTGTCTGGAATGCATAGGGGACATCGCTGCCATGGCCTGATCCTGCATCAGGTTTACCGGGATTGTAGTCAAAATAATACTGGTAGGCACTGTTCTTACCCTTCTGTGTCTGAAGGCGTGACCATGCCCATGTATTCCATGAGAAGGAGCTGTCGTTCCTGATATCCCTTGATGCCCTTGTTGCCTCTGCATCTGTTGAATGGGGATATGCGCTTAATATTAAATCTGCCTGCGGGCCATACTGCTCCTTGATCTGTTTTTCTAAATCGGCCTTTGTTATATCCTGATTCCCGCCGAATGAGCCCATTTCATTGGATGTGTGGCCCAGCAATACGGGCGTATCATTAAAGCTGCCTGACATGTAAAGGGAGTAAAGGTCATTCGATATTACATATCCGTCTGCCACCGGCCTGAATCTCATGCCTCCAAAGCCGCCTGAAAGTTTATTCTGGATATCATCTGCGCTTAATGCGCGGGCCGCTTTAATGTCTGCAGCGCCCAGCTCCTTTAAAAACTGTTCGCCGTTTGATTCTGCCAGCTTGAGCACAGGGAGCCCAAGCCCTATGCCTGTCTGATTCTCTGTCATAAGGGGTGTAAATGAGCCACCGCTCATGCAGATTGCCCTGTGGAAGAGCCCCTTTGTAAGGGGGGTAGCTGCAAGGAGGCTTATGGCAGCGCCGCCGGCAGAATGGCCGAATATGGTTACATTAGCAGGGTCTCCACCAAAGTTTGCAATATTGTTCTTAACCCATTTAAGCCCCTCAATCATGTCCAGTATTCCATAATTTCCTGAACCATTGCCGCTCTCCATGCTTAATTCAGGGTGTGCAAGAAACCCGAACGGCCCCAGCCTGTAGGCGACACTCACCATTACAACCCCTTTTCTGGCAAAACCCATCCCGTCATACATGGGTGTGCTTGCAGAGCCGCCGCTGTAACCGCCGCCATGCACCCAGTAGATAACAGGCAGCTTTGCATCCGTTTTTTTAGCCGGGGTCCACACATTAATATAAAGGCAGTCTTCGCTGACTGGAGAGGTATTACCCATTGCGTTTGCCGCCTGCATGCAGGCGTTGCAGAAGGCATCGGTTTTTTTGATGCCGCTCCAGGGCTGCACAGGGGCAGGGGCCTTCCATCGCAGCTCCCCCACAGGCGGCGCAGCAAAGGGGATGCCTTTATAGATTAAAATACCATCTTGCTCTATACCTTCTATTGTCCCACCGGTTACCTCAACCTTAACAGTAACCTGAGGCGCCTCCTTTATCTCCTCCTTCACATCAGTGACGCTGCTTTCATTTACCTGATTTTTATCAGGTGATGAATCGCATGCAAAGATTATGAAACAAATAAACATGATGATTACAGGCCATATTGAGTATTTAAATTTCATGTTGAAATCTCCTTTTAAAAAGATGGTTTAAAAATTAATCAATCCTTTATTAAAGGCGCAATGCAGATTTCTCTCCAGCATTGTTGGTATACATTTGTTGCAGGAGGTACATAAAGATCTCTTTAACGAACCTTCTCTGAATTTCTTTACAATATGCTGATCCATAATAAATGGTCTGCACATTGATATGGCATCCGCTATCCCCTCATCTACAACCCTTTCCATATCAGAAAGGTTTCTCATCCCGCCGACCAGTATCAAGGGCTTGGATATGGCCTCTTTTGCCTTTTTGCACTCCTCAACATAATAGGGGTCCATCCTGTTCGGCCTGATGTGGTTAAAAGGGGTCTCTTCAACGCCCTCGCTCACCTCTATTGCATCCATCCCTGCATCAATGAACATTTTTGCAGAATTGATCCCCTCTTGTGCGCTCTTGCCCTCAGGGTGGTATTCCTTTATCCCAAGCTTGATCAGTATTGGAAAATCAGCCCCTGTAGCCTTTCGCAGCCCTTCAGTAATCTTTATCACAAACCTTGCCCTGTTTGAAGGTGACCCGCCCCATTTATCACTCCTCCTGTTTGTAACAGGAGAGAGAAATGCGCTTACAAGCCAGCCGTGAGCAGCATGAATCTGCACCCCGTCAAAGCCTGCCTCTCTTGCCCTTGCTCCCGCCTTTACGAACTCATCCACCTTTTCATCAACCTCATCTGAAGAAAGTTCTCTAACTTTAAGATTGTTGGCAGGATTGACTGTCTCTGATGGGCCAACTGTCTGGAATCCGCACAGGTCAGGGTTACCGAACCAGCCTGCGTGCATAAGCTGTGCGACTATCTTTCCACCATTGGCATGCACAGTGTCTGTTATCTTCTTGAGAGAGGGGATCATCTCATCAGTATGGATCCCTAGCTGACCCGGGGCGGCCCATCCGTCAAGACTGGGGAAGAGCCCGCTTGAAACAATGAGCCCGACCTCACCTCTTGAAAGTTCCCTGTAAAAGTCGAGCTGCGCCCCGGTCACAACCAGCTTTTCTCCAAGGTTGTCTACGGTTGCTGACCGGACAAAACGATTCTTTATTATCATCCTGTTTATCTGTAATGGATTAAATATCTCTGACATTTATATGTTCCTTTCAGGCATGAGTCTGTAACAGCTAACACTGTTTATGTTTTTTTAGATATTGCCGCATCAGAAATTTCATAAGCTCATCAGGGGCTCTGTTTTCAACACATACATCATCATAGAAACAGATCCTGTTTGGCTCCTCTTCAGTGAATGGTTTCCAGAAAGGCATCTCTGACCCGTCCGCATCCTTTCCATTCGGGTCGCCGCTCTTGATAAAGTTCGCCCAGTAGTTGCACATTTTGCGAGCCAGATCATAGTGTTTGCCAACAAAGGGTCTCCAGCACTTTGCAAGGGTCTCAAAAAAGAACCAGAGATCAACCGAATGAAATGACCCTGGATTGTCCCAGCCGGGGATCTCAGTGTTAAATACCCAGTAATATATAGGAGTCTTATCACCTGTCCGTTTTTTTGCTTTCCCGATAAGCCTGATGGAATATTCCAGATGGCTTACAGTGGCTTTGTAGAGCATCTCGGAGATGCTGCCTGTATCTGATTTGCAGAGATTAAGAAATTCGTCCGCATCCGCTCCATAGGCACCTCTGGCAAAGGCCACAAATTCATCGACAGTTTTGACAAGTGGTCTGTCAGGAAATTCTGTTGCAGTGTGGCCGAACATCATGGGGACAAGCTCGCATTTATTAGCCATGAAACGCTCATTTGCGTCACCCACATAAAATTTATCATCGATTACAGGCCCCCAGAAGCTCTTATATTCCACCATTTTATCCCTTAAGGTTACTGCATCCAGTTTGCGTGCCTCTTCAAGGGTGGATACGCCTAAAAATTTAAAGAATTCAACCCCGGCCTGTTCAGCCTCGATAAGATTCTTTTCCTTGTGAAAGAGGGTTCCAGGGTAGGCTGTCATAGCAAGTCCGCTGTCTACAATGGCCTTCTGGAACAGCCCTTTATTTGTGGGTGAGGTAACCTGTGCCATAACACTACCGCCGCCCGCGGATTGCCCCCCTATGGTGATGTTGTCAGGGTCTCCGCCAAAGGCTGCTATATTGCGCTTTACCCAGCGTGTCCCGAACTGCTGATCAAGAAAGCCGAAGTTTGCAGGGGCATCAGGGTTTTCTGCTGTGATCTCAGGATGGCACATAAAGCCAAACACATTGAGCCTGTAATTTATGGTAACCACAACGATACCGCGCCTTGCAATGCGCTCTCCGTCAAACTCCATCTCTGCCGTGTTACCCTCCTGCAGGCCTCCTCCAAAATACCAGACAAATACAGGCAGCCTCTCATTTATTTTTTTTGCGGGTGTCCATACATTGAGATGGAGAGAATCTTCATTCATCTCAATGGAGGTGTCCACATTCCACTCCCTTGTATAGATGATCTCAGGGTCTTCACCAGGGATATGCTGCATGGAGATAGGCGCAAATTTGTAAGCATAGAGAACCCCTTCCCAGTCCTTTGCAGGTTGAGGCGCCCTCCAGCGGTTTGCGCCAACGGGCGGCGCAGCAAAGGGGATGCCCTTAAAGGATGTGATACGCGGATCAGCCGCAGGCAAACCCTCGACCAGACCATTTTCAACCATGACTCTTCTTAACATAATAAATCTCCTTTACCTGTTGATCCTAATCTCCCACAGGCTTGCGCTTAAAGGGGCGGCCTTAAGTCCTTTATCAATTGATACCTTGCCCCTGCTGTGGATATCCACACCCCTTTTTTTACCCGGGGCATTATATGAGGAATCCTTTTCACCGGTTATAACATACTGTTCTGCCTTTGCAGGAAGTTTCAGCCCCTCCATCTTTATAACGATCTCCTTGTCTGTTGGATTTACAGCGCTTACTGTAATGATCTCCCCCGTTTCATTCAGCGCTGCCATTACATCAAGGGCGCCTATCTCTCCGGTAAACCTTAATGGTATTGAGCCGAAATGGTTGCGATAAAGCTTGAGCACAAGACCGGTAGAATCAAATTCAGCCTTTGTTTTTGTGGTCTTGATTGCGCCTATTACATTAACAGTCTGCGCATAATTTGCCGCATGGATATATCTGCTCTGTCTGTAAAACTCATGCAGACCCATTGCAATGCCAAGGGCATCCTGCAGGTCATATATGCAGCCCAGTTCTCCATATACATAATCACGGTGCCAGTAATTCCATTCATCCAGTGTAATGGGCACAAAACGGCCTTTAAGGCCTTCTATTGATGCCTGCAATTTTTTATGTGCCTCCACCCGTTCACGAATGGCGTTTTTCACCATTGGGACATGGTCAAGAACAGGCTTGCGACTATCCAGGTTCCAAGGCACACGGCCCACATAAAAATGTTCAGAGAGCATTGTCATATATTCTGCGCATTCCTCAAGCATACCCCTTGACCATGTCCGGTTCTTCTCCTTTGAATCAGGATCAAATGCCGCATTAATGGTGTCAAAGCTTCCAACCCCCACAAGCACAAGGTCAGGGTCTTTTTCCCTCATTGCCTTTGCTACTATATTATGCTTGATGGTGTATTGTTTGAGCTGCATGAAGCCAAGCTGCCAGTCGCCAAACATCTCATTACCCACACACCAGTATTTCACATTAAAGGGTTTCTCATGGCCGTTTTTTATACGGTAACTGCCCCCGGTCGTATTGATGCCGGAATTACAATACTCTACCCATTCTGCTGCGCAGTAGGCATCCCCGAACCCTGTATTTGCGGCTATCATGGGCTCGGTCTCTATTTCACGGCAGAAGGCGATGAATTCATATGTGCCGAAATCATTATGCTCCACCCCTGTCCATGCCGGGTTCTTGCGTGGAGGTCTGCGGTCACGGTCACCAATGCCATCATGCCAGTCATAACCGCTTGTAAAATTTCCGCCCGGCCAGCGGTAAAGGGGGGCATTCAGCTCCTTGAGCAGGGCAATTGTATCCCTGCGCATCCCTTTGATATTATCTCCGGGCATGAGTGAAACTGTCCCTACAAAAACATTACCCTCAAGCGCCTCTATCTTAAGGGTTGCCCTGTCACTCGCCTTATTTGCAGTAAATTCAAATTCGGTTTTAGCGTAACTGTTGCCCGGGTAGATAACCTTACAGGGAATCTCTTTGCCATCAATTATCATAGAGACACTGACACGAGTATTTTTACTGCCATCTGATTTAAGCCAGATATAGCCGGCATACTTTTTACCCGAAACAACTGCAAGGTCATGCTGTGCTATTGCAACACCCTGTTTCAGAAGGGGAGTGTGGTCGCCAACAAAAGCATCTTTATTGACCATTGTTACAAGAGAAGGGTCACCGATAATCTCCCAGGGGGATGCGCCTACCACCGGGTAACCTGTATCTGTAAGGCTCACATAGGGCGCATAATGAGCCGTGATCGGGAAATAGAACTTCCTGTCTTCAAGCATCTCAGCCCATATGCCGCCATAGATGCAGCGGCCAAGGTGCTCTATGAACTGACCATATATGAAGGGTTTGATCGCCTCTCCCTGATTTTTAAGGTCAAGTTTTATGTTCACGGTTTCGGCCTTTGCAAAAGGAGCTAC
>CAZXUA010000014.1:18389-40116 GCA_964643755.1 uncultured Desulfatiglans sp.
AAAAGGTTTATTGCCAGAAGGCTGATAAGGATATTTTTCATAATAACCCTCCTTTGGTTTATCTTATTTTTCTGTCTTGCCCATAGTATGCATCTTTTCCGTGTTTCCTCTGATAATGTTTATTGATCAGGGTCTCCTTCATCCTTTTTATATCAGGATTTATCTGTTCTGTTATGTAAGCCATTTTTGCTATCTCTTCAAGTACAACCGCATTGTAGACCGCCTTGTCTGGTGTTTCACCCCAGGTGAACGGCCCATGACACGCTACCAGGATCATCTGTACCTCAAGGTGAGAGAGATTATTTTCTTTGATTGCATTTATAATCTGGTTCCCGGTCTCTACCTCATACTGCCCCTTTATCATCTCATCGCTCATCACCTTTGTGACAGGGATGTCACATGACAGGTGATCAGCATGTGTTGTCCCGTAAATGGGGATCGGGCGGCAGGCCTGTGCCCATGCCACTGCATAGGCTGAGTGCGCGTGTGTGATGCTGTAAATACCCGGTAAAGAGCGGTAGAGCACAGCATGGGTAGGGGTGTCGGAAGAGGGGTTCAATCTGCCCTCCACCCTTTTCCCATCCATATCCACAATAACCATGTCATCGGGTTTCATCTCATCATAGGAGACGCCGCTTGGCTTTATGGCAAACAGCCCCTCAGATTTATCAAGGGCGCTTACATTCCCGAAGGTGTAGATGGCCAGCTTATTCTTGGGTACCTCCATGTTGGCCAGCCAGCACATCTCTTTCAGTTCCCTGTATTTACCCATTTTGCCTCCTTTGCCCTGGTCATCCGTTAATGTAACCTGTAAAGGTGTGTATATTTTCCCTGGTTATAATATTCAGGGGCATGATCACCTCTTTACTTACCTCTTTTTTAAGCACAATATGGTCATAGAGCATTATGATGCCACGGTATCCCTGAATTTCAGGCTGCTGTGTAAGGATGAAATCTATAACCCCCTTTTCAACAGCAGACTCCCTGCCAGGTATGATATCGTACCCCACAAGCGGGATGGAGATGTATTCCTCCCCCTCTTTTTCAAGGAATGATGCAATATAGTACACAGAGGAGTTTGCTGCAAATATCCCGGCTGGAAGCTGCCTGTTGTTCAAGAGAAAATCTTTAAGCATGCTGTGAAAGTGTAGTTCATCATCTGACTCTGCCTTTAGCGTCATTAATCCTGTTTCCGGCATGACCGCATCCATATAATAACGGAAACCCTCAATTCGGTTATTGAGGTGAAAATTGCTGCCAGGCGGATCAACAATGAGAACATATTGATCCTGACCTTCTGAGACCCTGCCTGAAATAAGCAGGCTCATGAGCTTCCCTGCCAGTATGCCGCTCTGGCGGGAGTCCTGCCCAATATATGCGGTTCTTCTTTTAAGATCAGGGATATTTGTATCAATAAAGATGTAGGGTATATCTGTATGGTCAAGGGTCGCCCTCATATCATCCGGGCGGCATGGGGCAATAAGCATGCCCTCTGCATCAGAAGAGAGCGCCCCTGAAAGGGCATCAATACAGGATGCGGAAGAGTAGCGGTCAAAGGGGAATATCCTGACATCGTTTCCAAAGGAAATAAGCTCATCAGCGGCCTTGAGTATCCCCTCCTCAACGAGCCGCCAGTAACCGCCATCCTGATCCCTGTGAGGAAGCACAACACAAAAGATATGTTTTTTTGTCTGCTTCAGACCCCTGGCATGGATGTTGGGGATGTAATTCAGCTCCTTCATGGCCCTGCGGACCTGTTCAGCCGTCTTTTCTGAATATCGTCCTCTGTTATGGATTATCCTGTCCACTGTACCGATGGAAATACCTGTGGCCTCAGCGATATCCTTCATGGTTACCATATGAACCCCTGCCTGCTGCGTTATCGATAACGCACTATATTATCTCTCATTTCCCCTGTCAATTTTTTTAATAGAAATATGTTTGATCATCCGGTGTTAAATCTGAAAGACTATTCCCCATGAGACTTTAGGGTTTTTATTTCATGCCAGGGCGGATCAGATTACAGTTAAGTCTTTGCATTATAAGCCTTTTGCTGAAAGCTGAACGCTGATTGCTGACCGCTTTCATACAAAACATCAGTTTTTGTATGAACACTATCTAAAAGATATAATTGACAAAAAAATGGCTCTTTAATAATATTGCGTTATCGATAACGCAAAAAAACAGGATAACAAATGAAAAGAGACAAAACCCTGTCCATGATTGAAGGCGGAGATACGGTTCTGGGCATTGAACTGGGTTCAACCCGGATCAAGGCTGTGCTGATCGGTGAAGATCACAATCCCCTGGCTTCAGGCGGATTTAACTGGGAGAATTCCCTCTTGAATGGAATATGGACATATCCCATTGAGCAGATATGGTCGGGCCTTAAGGCATGTTATGCAGACCTTGCACAGGATGTACAGAATAAATATGGCGTGACCTTAACCCGTATCAAGGCCCTTGGTTTCAGCGCCATGATGCATGGTTACATGGTTCTTGACAGCAATGGAAACCAGCTCACACCCTTTCGGACATGGCGCAACAATATAACAGGGACCGCTTCGGAAAAATTGACTCACCTCTTTAATTATCCCATTCCCCAGCGCTGGAGCATTGCACATCTGTATCAGGCCATCCTTAATAATGAGGCGCATGTGAAGGATATCGCCTTTATGACCACCCTTGCAGGATACATACACTGGAAACTCACCGGAAACAAGGTGATAGGTATTGGTGATGCATCAGGTATGTTTCCCATCGATCTTAAAACAAAAGGGTTTAACATGGATATGTGCGCCAGGTTTGATGACCTTGTTAAAGAAAGGGATTTCAAATGGCGGATAAGGGATATACTTCCTGAGGTGCTGTGTGCAGGAGAGGATGGAGGGGTGCTGACAGAGGAGGGCGCCCTTCTGCTTGACCCGTTAGGCATGCTTAAACCTGGTGTTCCTGTTGCTCCTCCTGAGGGGGATGCTGGCACAGGCATGGCAGCCACAAACAGTGTGGCAAAAAGGACAGGGAACGTATCAGCCGGCACATCCGTCTTTGCAATGATTGTACTGGAAAAGGAGCTTAAAAAGGTGCACCATGAGGTAGACCTTGTCACCACCCCGGACGGGCACCTTGTGGGCATGGCCCATTCCAATAACTGCAGCTCAGATTATGATGCCTGGTTAAATCTATTCGGCGAGGCATTTCAGGCGCTGGGTAAAGAGATATCCAGACCGCTTCTTTATGACACCCTGCTTGCACAGGCATTAAAGGGAGACCCTGACTGCGGCGGGCTAATGAGTTATGGTTATGTTTCTGGGGAACACATCACCGGATTTACTGAAGGCCGTCCCCTGTTTGCCCGCTCCCCTGAAGCCCATTTTAATCTGGCCAATTTCATGCGTGCCCATCTGTTCACCTCCCTGTGTGCGCTCAGGACAGGGTTGAATATCCTTTTCAATGAAGAGGGTGTAAGTGTAGATGAGATAAAGGGGCATGGCGGTTTTTTCAAGTCAGCGGAGGTAGGTCAGAGGATCATGGCAGCGGCCACAGCCACACCGGTTTCTATCCTTAAAACAGCAGGGGAGGGGGGTGCATGGGGGATGGCCCTGCTTGCGGCATTTATGGTTCGAAAGGATAAGAGTGCTACTTTACCTGATTTCCTTTCACTTGTTTTTAAAAAGAGTATGCAGGAGGCTGTAAAGCCCGATCCTCTCGATGTAAAGGGGTTTAATAAATTTTATGAACGTTACCACAGGGGGCTCGCCATAGAAGTTGCTGCTGTCCGGCATCTGATTGTCTAAGGGGGAACATAAATAAACATGAAAGGAAATAGCACGTTAGCCATCATATGGGACATGGACGGAACCATGGTGGATACCCGCGAGGCGCACTGGCTGGCATGGAAAGAGGTGCTGGCTGATGAAGAGTATGATCTCACATGGGAAACCTTTCTTAAGACCTTTGGCCAGCGGAATGATGCCATATTGCGCAGCCTGTTAGGGGCAGATCTTACTGATGCTGAAGTCACCCGGATCGGCGATGCCAAGGAGCAGGTGTTCAGGGATGTGCTGAAAGAAGAGGGTGTCAAGCTCCTGAATGGTGCAGGGCAGATTATAGATCAGGCTGTAACTCACTGCCTGCCACAGGCCATTGTCTCATCAGCTCCTCGCGAAAACATTATTGCTATTCTGGAAGCGCTCAACAGGTCTGATACATTTGCTGTCCTGGTCTGCGCTGAAGATGTGCGCCAGGGCAAGCCGCATCCGGAGGGGTGTTTAACCGCAGCCCGGAAACTCGGTGTTCCACCGGTAAATTGCATAGTGCTTGAGGATGCCCCGGCAGGGCTGACAGCAGCACGCAGGGCAGGCATGGCCTGTGTAGGCGTACTCTCCACGCATAACCACCTGAGTAATGCAGACCTGATCGTGAATTCGCTCGAAGAGCTGTCTCTGGCCGATCTTGAAGCACTTGTTTATGAGCATAAGGTGTTTTTATGAGTGATAATTACTAATATTACGAAAGGAAAGGATATGAAAACATACGAGAGGATGTCTATATGGATGGTTGCAGGGAGCCAGCACCTTTACGGTGATGAGACACTAAAACAGGTGCGGTCACATACTGAAGAGATCGCAGGGTATCTGAGCGGCCTTGATACTATTCCGGCTGAGATTCTGTATAAAGGTATCCTGACAACACCCCAGGAGATCACGGATTTCTGTATCAGGGCGAGCGCAGATGACCATTGCGCTGGCGTGATCCTCTGGATGCACACCTTTTCACCCTCCAAGATGTGGATCAACGGCCTTAAGGTGATAACCAAACCGATCCTCCATTTGCATACACAGTACAACAGGGATATACCCTGGGGTGAGATTGATATGGATTTCATGAACCTGAACCAGTCAGCCCATGGTGACAGGGAGCACGGGTACATCAATGCTCGTATGAAAATAGAACGTAAGGTGGTCTCAGGCTTTTGGAAAGATGATAAGGTGCAGCAGAAGATCAGCGCATGGATACGCGCTGCTGCTGCGCTCAGGGATATAAGGGGCGCAAAGGTGGCCCGCTTCGGTGATAACATGAGGGATGTGGCAGTTACAGAAGGTGATAAGGTTGCTGCCCAGATCGCCTTTGGTTTTGATGTGTACGGTTACGGGGTGGGTGACCTGGTAGCCAGGATTAAAGAGGTGAAAGAAGAGCGGATTGATGCATTGATCAAAGAGTATAAAGATATCTACGAAATTGATAAAGCCCTTCTTCCCGGAGGGAGCCGTCATGAAAGTCTCAAAGAGGCTGCAAGATTGGAGGCAGGTATAGAGAACTTTTTGGTGGATGGGAATTTTGTCGCCTTTACAACCACCTTTGAAGACCTTGAAGGGATGAGGCAGCTTCCCGGTTTTGCATGCCAGAGGCTTATGGAAAAGGGGTATGGGTTTGGCGCAGAAGGTGACTGGAAGACCGCCCTTCTTGTGCGCGCCATGAAGGTTATGGGTAAAGGGCTCTCCGGCGGCACCTCTTTTATGGAGGATTACACCTATCACCTTGACCCGGAAAACTCGATGGTTCTTGGCGCCCACATGCTTGAGGTCTGCCCGACCATATCAGGGGCAGAAAAGGTGCGGCTTGAGATACATCCTTTGGGAATCGGCGGCAAGGAAGACCCTGTCAGGCTGGTATTTAACGTGCCTGAAGGGGATTCTGTTAACGCCTCGCTTATCGACATGGGAAACAGGTTCAGGCTTTTAGTGAATGAGGTCTATACTGTAGACATCAAAGAGAAGCTACCAAAACTCCCTGTGGCGCGTGTCCTCTGGAAACCCAAACCAGACCTTGAGACTGCATCTCATGCATGGATACTTGGGGGAGGCGCCCATCATACCGGGTACAGTAAACAGGTAACAACAGAGATGCTGACCGATTTCTGTGAAATGTGCGGTATAGAGATGGTTCTGATCGATGATAAAACAGATATAGGCTCTTTTAAAAAGGAACTCAAGTGGAATGATCTTTATTACACCCTGAAGGCATTTTCAGGTGGGGTATAGCCTCTAATTCTTTTCAGTAAAAAAACGCGAAGAGCAGTGATGCGCCTTCGCGTTTTTTATGTTGATTGACACCAAAATAAAAATGGGTGAATATATGTGTCATATTGAGTAAAAAAAGAGGTGAGTACATGCCAAAACTAAAAGATATTGACATTAACTATGAGCAAATAAGAGATTTGGTATATCAATTAACCTTTGAGAAAAAGATGGCCCTTATAAAAGAAATACTCAGGGATAAGAATTATCAGAAAAATTTTATGGTTTTTCAGAGGGATTGAAAACAAAACATGGCATCCCTGAAATGGATGACTCCGAACTGGATGCCTTGCTTCATGAATAGAGTTTTGACCACTCTTTGACTTTTCAACTTTTACCACACTGGTTGATACTCCGACAGGATAAAGGTAATTGATGATGACCATGATGATGATAAATTCATAGAATGTGCGATATCATCTATGTCCGATTTTAACGTTTCCGGGGATAAACACCTGTTAACTTTAAAAAAGTATAATGGAATAAAAATACTAGAAGTGACGACTCACATAGGCTGTTATATTACTGCTATTATAAAATACTCTTGGAAAAGAATTCTCGCTGTTAATTACCTTGGTACGCGACATTTCTTTATCCCTACGTACATCAATACAAAAATCCCATTTTGGGATTATATCAAGTAATACCAGACCGGTTCCCAGGTAATAACCATAGGCAGGGGCTTCCGTCTCATAGCGTCCTACCCCAAAGAAACCGCTTACTGCAAAATGGGAGCCTATTCTATAACGGTAATCCATCATTCTCATTGAGTATAAATTATGGCCCTTGATACGGTCCCACTCGAGACGCACACCAATATCACCGTGTTTTGTAACAGTTCGCAGCGCCCCTATTCCCAAATGCGCATTCCTGTTTTTCCCATTTGGGAACCTTAGTGTTCCATCAGGATTCATAGCAGTACTTTTAAATTTGCTAAAATTTATACCCGTATCCATAAAAAATCCGTTTTATCTTTAATATCAGGGTCAGTTGAAAAATTTTCCACAAAATCTTCTCTCCATCTTTGTGCAAAATCCACTGAGGCTCTCAAGCGAGCATACCATTCACCGTAGACGTCACGACCTGAATAAATCCCTGCACCGATCGTCTGACCATGCCAGAGCCAGGAATAATTTATTCCAAGATCATGCATGCGTTTATATGCGACTGATGTGTAATTATCATTTTTAAGTGTTCTATAGATAATCTGCAGATAATCGTCGTCGATCTGCCACCCCAGGCGTAGCATATGACTCATGCCTCCGGCCTCATCGTTGAAGTTGCGCCGGTCGCCAAACCAATTGCCAATCACAATTCCGTCATTAGTAAGCCCATCTCTATATATATGATGTATATACCATCTATCCTGCCACTCCGTTGTTTCATAGGTGAGATCAAACCTGTTCCACAGAGATGGAAAATCCATACCCAGCGAAAATGAACTGCTGCCCAAATGATAACGATTAGCTACCGAATAATCCTCCGCTGCATATTCGAAATAGACAGCAAAGGGTCGTTTGCCTGGAAACAGAATGCGGCTTGTAATGGACGCCTGATGGTTGCCGAATTCCAGATCCTCTGTTCCTGAAAAGTCACGTCCGGTTGCACTCTTGAAGGCATGAATATAATCGCTTAAGCTGTCGTTTTTGCGTTCACCTCCGCCGAACTGGGATAGACGGCTAACGCCAATGGAATGCCCGGTAACCGGCTCCACCTGAAGGTGCAGGCCTGCCAATCTTGGGTTCCCTGAAGTGTAACGATCCTGATATTTAATACGGTCGGAATGTGACATCTGTGCAAGAAATATCTCATAGGAGAAACCAAGAAAATTGACAGGTTTATAATTGGAGAGTGTAACAGATGGCATTGTAGGAGCTTCAGTGCTTATCAACATGCTGCTATCGGTAAAAGGGGAGAGCCAGTGATCACGATAGCCAATATCCAGTTGTGCGTAATCTATACCTATACTCAGCATTGACCCGGTCGGGGTTGCACGGCCATCATAGGCAATGCCGCCTAGACTGATCAGGGCATATTCGTTTGGTTGGTAAAACACACCAGCAGAAACCTGCCATGGACTATCAGATATCTTACCATGTTGATTCGGGAGCACCTGCACTGAATCGCCGGTATCTGCTGAGACCTCAGCGCGCAGTTGTGCCATACCGTAATGTTCAGCATATCGTTTCAGATAACGCTTAACTTTTATACACAACGCCTCATCAACTTTTCGTGCCTCCGGCAGGGCAGCCAGCACAGTTTCAATGGCTATAGGCCTTGTCATAACAGGTTTCCCAGCAAGGATCAGGACACGCTCTATCTGACGTTCGATATCGGGTGATAGGTTCAGAGGAAGGTATGGTGTGACTCCAATGGGTAATACTGCTGTTGGGGTTAATAGAATAATCACCAAGCACAGGATGAGTTTTAGCTTAAATAACTCTTTATTCATTGCTTTCTCTGAGGGTTGATCAGAATATCCTTTTTGATAAAAGAAATATATATAGTGTGGCATTGTATGTCAATTGAAAATCACCTCACTATATTGCAGTGCTTTTTGGTAAATTAAAATGAATGATATAGAGTAACTACTCACCCATATTAGCATAAATTTGTTTCGAAAAAGCCATCTGGATAGCGACCAATGGATTATATCCCTTGTATGCCATAGTCTGGATGTAACTGGAGATACGGCAGTAGGCCTTTGCATATATATTTTTTCTGAAGCAGCCCGACACTTTCTGTTTAACCTTGCTCATTCTCAAGTCTCGTTCTGCCCGGTTATTCGTAAAGGGCACATATGGGTATTTGGCGAACATTAACACTGCGGTTTCATAGTCCCTTAAACGTTCCCACAGGTTATGAGCATCGGATTTTGCGATTTTACCCCGTTTCCCATTTTGTTTTGGTGGAATAGGAGGCAGTTCCTTTTCTCCGCTGTTAAGTATGTTGCGATAACGTTTTTGGAGGTTTTTATATTCCTGTTCACTCAATTGTTTTGATTCACGTCTGGCCACAATAGCGCAGGTTTCTTGCAGCAGACCCTTCATATTAGAGGCCCAGGCATACCCATTTGAGTCCACAATAAAGGTGAGTTCTCTCAATAAATGAGAGCCGCAAAGGCCATGTCCGCAATGATCATAGGAGAGGTAGGATTGCCAGCAATCATGAATCACTACGCCTCCATATCGGGGGATAATGCCAATATCCTCAATTGCCTCCTGACCACGCCTGGGGTGAAGAAATTTCAGTGTGATATCACCTCCCGAGTAAACATGTATCCAGTGATTACATCTATCCACCCTCAATGATGTCTCATCCAGGTGGATACTTGGCATTTGCAGCAGTTGATTAATGGATGATTGTTCCCATTCCTCCAAAACCTGATACAGTTGAATAACATATTTAAGGATGGTCGCCTCAGAGAGTATCTGACCAATCAATGTCTGAATCATTTGTTGCACCCTCTTAAGCGATATCATCTGGGCAAACAACAAATTAATCATATACCCTTTAATCCCTTGACCATATTGCAGAGGACCCGCCATATCTTCAGGAAAATGCCCCTTGTTTTCCATCTTGCATTGGGGGCAAACCTTAATCTCGGCATCTACATGGCTGACCACCTTCTCAAAGATGATATCAACCTTGGTGCGTCGTTCATGTCCGGTAGCGGGAATTTCATCCAAAGATTCACCGCAAAATTGGCAATCTTGAACTTCTGCAACCTGGATTGTTTCTACAGTACGTATATTTTCGGATAACTCACCATTATGCTTTTTGCCTTTGCCGTGGGCTTAGGTCAAAGGTTCTGTCTTTTTCAGTTTGTGAGGAGGGAATAGATGAGTTGCGGTTATCCTTTCGGGTCTTTTTCTCCATGAATACAGCTATCAAAAGCTCAAACATCATAACCATGGATTGAAACAAGGCGGTTATTTCAGGAGATATTTTACCCTCATTGGAGAGGTTTCTGAATCTCACCTTGATTTGTTCAAATTCTTCCCTGACAGATTGTCTGTTGACGCTTGGCATAGCAGGTCTATTCCTCCACCCCTGCTTCAACAGCCATTATAGATGATAGAACCGCCAGCCGTTCCGCGTAAGGCAGCTCTTTATAACGTTTCCCCCAGCTTTCCGCTTTACGTTTGATGCGTTGCCGATCTGTAAAATTCTTGCCCGCATATCTGGACCAGTGTACACGGTCAGGAGTAAAGTTAAACCATATCTTTTCGGTTCTCACACCAGCATGATTCATTACCTGCAGTTCAAGACTATTCCAACCCGGTAATAGCTCATCGTAAAGGCAGGACGGATAGCCTGAAAGCATAACCGAACAAGGAAGCCTTTTTAGCAACGTAAGTAAATTAATGTGATCACGCTCTTCATATTCATAACAATACCTGCGGCTTGAACTCCGTGTATATTGAAGATATGGGGGATCGCAATAGACCAGTTCTCTTCCATTAAAGCTATACCTGGACAGAAACTCATGGGCACAGCCATGTATCTTTTCCACCGGATATCCACACTCAAAGGCTCTAAGAACATTTAAATCAAGGTCAATGGCAATATTATGTAATGCAGGCGGCTTGCGCCTCATTATCGCGCCACCTCCCAGGTGGGTTTCAATGTAGGTCTCATGCGGCGGCATCATCGCTATAATGGGCTGACATAACCCTGACGTAGCCTTCGACCCAAAGTATCTCTTCATCGCTAATGACCCCTTAATATTATCCACGATCAGCAGCATAGATTCATTTTGCTATGTTGTCAAGAAAATAATCTGCAGTATCGTTTACTTATTATGGCTCCTATATTATTTTATCGGAAAAACTATTCCTTACTCTTATATGGGGTGAGTAGTTACGTCGGCAGTAAACATATATAATACGGCAAACGATCTGGCCGGATATGTTATAGATGCGGCAGGGCAAGCGCTCTACCAGTTTATTTCTGATTCAGATTCTTTGATCAGTGCTTTACGAATGATGCACTATTCTGATTCGTTTGTTACTACAACTGTTACGATTTCATCAGAAACAGTCCTGACGGTAAGAGGCTGGCGGTATTTTAATATTGACAACTCTTCCTATTTTATGATTTCTTGCGCGACTTTTTAACTGTATGGTTGGGAGGCAGTTTGTAGAAATAGTAGAGACAGAAAGAAGATCAAAATACAAAGGCTTGGTATATGACAAAGAATACACTGGTAAATATCTTGGACATCCTTAGCAAGCATCGAAAGGCATTCCTGATTGGAACCTTACTCCCAGGTATCGTAGTGCTCTTGCTGACAGAAACGGTGATGGCGGTTCAGTTCAATATTCTTCAACCGATTTTGGTGTAGCTGACTTCCATATCATCAAATTGGTTACTGAAGAGTCATGAAATAGAGAGAGACAGTAGAAAGAGTTATTATGCGAAATAGAACGCACCAACAGGCTACCTACCCACGGGGACCGTGGGTATGAGAGGAATACCCACTGGGTCCAAGTCCGAGAAAATATGTAGAATTAAACTATCAGGTCGTTTTTAATTTTTTGAATTGTTCTTAAAAGCTGTGGGATTTTTTCCCTGCAGGTGTTAAATATTGCCTCAGCATTAATATCTGCGTAGTGATGGGTAAGAATATCTCGCATTCCTTTTGCCTTTTTCCAGTCAACTTCAGGGTAGTTGGAGAGTAGAGTACCATCGGTTACTTTATCAAGATTTTTTAAAGATTCACCAATAACTATCAACATCATGGCAATAGAGTCCATTTTATCAACACCGGCAGGGCTGTCTGTGAAATCTGACACATTGTGAATATTCATAAAACGCGTAACAATTTTTTCTGAGGATTCTTCTATTCGACTCAGTATCTCAAGTATCAATTCTTTATCAGGCATATACAGACTCCTGATCTATTCTTTTTTTTAAGAATTGATTCATATTTTCCCTATAGGTAATTACATCAACTGGCTTTTTAAATCTTTCCTCAAGATCCTGCTTGATACCAGACAGTTTAAATAGATCAGGTTTCTGGATATGCACAACCACATCTATGTCGCTGTCATCACCATTTTCATTTCGTGCTACAGAACCGAAAACACCAATCTCTTTGATACTGTACTGTTCAGCAAATTCATCTTTGTAAGCCTTAAGAATTTTTATTATCTCATTTTTACCCATAATTTTTCCTGACGATTAATTTCACTCCATGTTAATTAGTGATCCATTAATATTGATTTAATTATTACCCTGTAAAACAAAAAGGATAAAAGTTTAAATATAAAATGATGGTATTTTCTCTTTTGTAGAAAAATTAGTCAAGAAAACCATTAAACTCACCTGAACACTGATTGAACAATCAATAAAAAATCATATTTAATGGGAAAAGAAAATAAAAATGGATCCCCGCCTTCCCATCCTCCATAGCAGCACTACTTCGGAGGACTAGCGCGGGGATTACAGTAATGCTTCAGGTTCCATTTTCAAAAGAGAGTCAGTTGATATTAACTGAAAACTTATAAATAGTTGTTGTCCTGTATTGCTCTCCTGGTTTCAGGAGCACCGTTGGAAACTCCGGTTTATTCGGTGAATCAGGATAATGCTGTGTCTCAAGGCATAGCGCGCTGCGGGCTCCATAGCCCTTGCCGCTTTTTCCAATAATGTTTTCGTTAAGGAAATTTCCGCTGTAAAACTGGATGCCAGGTTCTGTTGTATAGACCTCCATATATCTTCCGCTGACCGGTTCATAAACCGTTGCAGCCAGCGCCGGTTTTGCATCATCGCCCGAATTTATTACCCAGTTATGGTCATAACCATTGGCAAACCTCAACTGATCATAATTCGTATTAATCCTCGCACCGACAGCTTCCGGCCTTCTGAAATCCATAGGCGTACCTTGAACTGACCTGATTTCCCCTGTCGGTATGGAATCCTGGTCTATCGGCGTAAAGGAATCGGCGTTAATCCTCAACTGATGAGAAAGAATATCCCCGGAACCCTCCCCTGCAAGATTCCAGTAGGTATGGTTTGTTAGATTTACAATGGTAATCTTGTCTGTGGTGGCATAGTAGTCTATCTGAAATGAATTATCATCCGTAAGGGTATAGGTTACTTTAACATTCAGATTTCCTGGGAATCCCTCCTCTCCATCCTTACTCATATAGGTAAGTTTCAGGGACTGCCCCTTTTTGCCTGTAACCGGTTCAGCTTCCCACACGACCTTATCAAACCCCTTGATTCCACCATGTAAAGTATTTTTCCAGTTGTTCTTTGCCAGCGTATGCTCCACTCCATTAATAGAAAATTTGCCATTGCCTATCCTGTTGGCGTACCTCCCTATGATGGCCCCAAAAAAGGGGTTATTGCCCAGATAATCCTTTAGATTATTAAACCCGAGGACAACATCATCAAATTTGTTGTTTTTATCCGGCACCTTTATGGATGTAACAATTCCGCCATAATTGGTGATCTTTACCACCATGCCATTTGCGTTCTTTAATGTATATAGATCGACCTTTTTGCCTTCAAATTCCCCAAAGGTTTCTTTAACTGGTATCATATCTTTTTCGCCTTCTTTAATAAAAGATTTACCGGATGCAGGTTGAGTAGTTACAACGAATCCGGATGAAAAAATAAAAATCACAATCACGATAAACAATCTGAAAAAACAGCTCATGGTTTACTCTTTAGCCTCTTTTCATAAAAAATTATCTGGCAGGGTTTTCTTCCCCTGCCTTATGACGGCCTTCCAGCCCCTCATTGTATATAGTACGTTTCTTGAAATACCACTGGCCATCTATCTTTACCAGTTCATCCTCATAATGACCAAACAATCCCAGTACCATTGTTTTCCGGTCTGCTGTGTTATTTGTTGCCTCAAACCAGTAACTGAATGACCTAGCTGTATTGCCATCCACCTTAATAATCTGATTTGTTACAAAATGGCGTGAGGCAGCAGGCCATTTCCCATTTTCAGCGCTACCCGCAGGGTTATATATCCCTGATGCAATGAAATCGTAAATCGCCTTACGTCCTTTTATTTCGCCTCTGGCCCAGTGAAGTGCTCCATCCTCGGTAAAGGTAGATGCATATGTTTCAGCATCCCTGAAATCCAGGGCAAAAAGATAGCGGCTTTGCAGCTCCATAATGGCAGCGCGATCATTAGCGTAAGCGTCAGCGCAAGTCTCAGCAAAGGCCATATTAATAAATAAAAAACAGGTTAAACCAAAACATACAATCAGGATAATCAAATTTTTCATAATATTTTCCTTATAAAAAAAATTTATATAAAAATGGATTGAAATTTATATTTTTGGTTTGATATTTGAGAACCCCTCCCTTATATTCCAATTAAGATGATGCCGATATAGATGAATAAATTAATAAACGGCCATATTAACAGGCTGTTAAAAATCCTGGTGCGCTGATTCTCATCATCTACGCTCGCGACTACAAGCCCGCCGCTTCCTGAAAAAGGCGAAACAGAGGTTGCTATTGAACCGACTGCTATTGCTGAGAAAAAGAGGCCGGGATAAAATGACAACCCTGTTGCAAGCCCGGGGACAAGGGCAAAGAAGGTTGTATTTACAACAAAACCACTCACGAAAAGGCTCATGATACCGGCAAAAACCGATAGTAAAACCTGCACCAGCAAACCTGATAAACTGCTGTGTGACAGGTAATCTGACATGATTTCAATTATTCCGCTCTTTCCTGCTACTGCTATCAGCATCCCCATCCCGCATATGGTTGTCAGCGCATGCCAAGGCACCCGTACAAAGACCCTTTTTTCATCTCCCAGGTTCATTAGCCTGCACATGATCGAGGCCATAAAGGCAATAAATGTAAGATATATATTGTCATTCAATCTGCTGAAAAAGGTTGTTTGCGGGAATAATGCCTTTAAAAGAGGCGGGGCAAGAAGGGCAAGGACAAAAATGCCGATAACTACAAGGGTTTTTATCTGTTCAGGGGTGTAGGGTTCCGGCCTTTCAATGGAAGGTGCCTTTACCCTGTAGCCCTTTAAAAAAAGGTATGAAAGAATAAACACAATGCAAAACAGAAGGGCGGCCTGTAGCATAGCCATGTTGCCGTAAGCGTTTACTGCATCAGTGCCATATCCGCCTACCTGATCGGCTAGTTCTCTCATAAAGATACCTATTGTGCTGACAGGTGAAAAACCTCCTATGCTTATCCCTGACACAACAGAAACCGAAGCAAGGAGATAATGCATACGGGTTACTTTTGCTATGGATATGGCAATGGGAATCAGCATTACAGTAGCCCCGTCTCCGGCGCCTATACCGGATATGAGTATAGAAATAAAAAAAAGAGTTATTGCAATGAGCCAGGGAATTCTTCTTGAGGCGTAAACAATCTTTAATGAGAGTTTCTCAAGGGAACCGTTCAGGACCGAATACCCGTAAAAAAAGGTCACTGAAAAGAGCATCATGAATATCTTTATGGGCCAGAGTGTTACAATATCTCTTGGGTTTAAATCGAGCACTACTGCACCCAGGATATAAGAAACGGCAATAGCCCATAGCCCGATATTGGATTTAGTGAAGTAACCCAGAAGAATCACTACAATAATTGTTACCGCGCATATAAGGACTGATTCCGGCATTAAATAAACCCTTCCCCTTTTATCCATTTTAGAAAAAGATCAGGCCAGGCATCGCTCGGCAACCCCTGGGGTTTGATGCCGAAACCTCCTGTCCCCTTTGAAAATATATGGAGCTCAGCCGATTTACCCGCCTCGTTCCAGACATTATAGAGCGCCACGCAACCTTGGGATACAGGCTTGTGGTTTGCCGCCACAGCAATAAACAGGGGAGGGGCATTCTCTGGTACATGCACATCAACCATGGATGGTCCATACAGTGTAGCAATAAATGCGGGATGCCCTTCCGGATCATCCAGAAGGGCACTCCCTAATGCTACGCCCCCTCCCGCGGAAAAGCCCATTATGCCAACTTTATCCGGATTAATGTTCCATTTTTTTGCGTTTCTGCGGACTATACGAATGGCCTGCTGCCCGTCATCTGTTGCCATGCGGATAACATTATTCAATTTCTGATTGTCAGGCGCCGGGTTTGCATTGGCGTTTTTTAGTGACAGCTTTATTTCTGAAAGCGGCATTTTTGGCATCCCCGCACCTCTGACACTACCATCCTTATACAATCGATATTTAAGCACAAAGGCTGCAAATCCATGTTCATTTAGCCAATGTGCTGTATTCGCACCTTCACCATCAATGCTGAGCATGCGGAATGCACCGCCGGGGCAGACAATAACCGCAGCGCCATTGGCAATGGATGGGTCAGGTAGATATGCTGTTATTGTCGGGTCAACAACATCCTGAACTATTGTTCCTCCTCCAGGAAAGGAGGAGCTCTTTTCCTGGTGTGTCCAGTTCTCTGATCCCGGTGCCTTCCCTTCATAGAGGCGGATTGTTTCCTGTGCATATGTTGAAGTGTTGAGACCAAGTACCAAAAACATAGTCAGGAAAAAGGTAGTTAATGAGTTGCCGGGAGATTTGAAAAATAAATTAATTGGTTCCATATTTCTCCTGTTCATAATTTAGATACCTCTTCAGATTCAAAGGTGGTGTGAAAACCCATATTGTTAACTCAAGGAAATCCTACAAGCATTTTGGATTAATCGTCATCCCCGCCCAGTATCAAGTAAGGGATAAACTTCAGCGGGGATCCATTTTATGTATTTGAAAATAAAAACAAACAGATTCCCGCCTTCGCGGGAATGACGTACTATGTACCTTAATTCAACAAAATTGGGTGTAAAACCTCACCCTACCTTATAAATGCTTTTTGTAGGGTGGCATTTTATACCCCACCAAAAAAGCTGACAGCTGAGTGCTGAACATTGAGAGCTATCTTATATTATTCATTTCAATCTTCCATACCCTGTCTTTACATAAAACACAATCATCTCCCCTAAACATTCTTTATTGAACCGTTATATTTATCGGTTTCAGATCCTTTATATCAGAGCTGTTTCCATAGTACACCTCATATTCCCCTTGCGTCACAGCCATCTTCCTCTGTTTCCTATCATAAAATTCAAATGAGGATGGCGGAAGATCAATTTCAACCTGCACGGTTTTGCCGGATCTGATATCCACGCGCTTGAAACCCCTAAGGGTCTTGATCGGCCCTTCAATATCATTTGATTTCCTCACATAAACCTGAACCACCTCTGTGCCGTCAAGCCTGCCGCTGTTTTTTATAGGTATGGTCAACCGGATGGTTTCATCACCATTAATGATGTTTTTGTTTATACTCGCCTCACCGATCTCAAACCTGGTATAGCTCAGGCCATAGCCAAATGGAAAAAGCGCATCGTTCATATAGCGGTATGTGCGGCCTTTCATGGAATAATCCTCAAAATCCTTAAGCTGATTCGAACTTTTATAAAAGGTGACCGGCAGTTTTCCAGACGGGTTGTAATCGCCAAAGATGACATCGGCAACCGCCTGCCCTCCGGATTCACCCGGATACCATGCCTGGAGAATGGCATCGCTGGTTTCGGTTTCAGGGGTTAGGGCGATGGCTGAACCGGAACAGTTAACAAAGATAACCTTTTTGCCTGCATCTTTTAATGCCTTAAGGCAGTTGCGCTGCACCATGGGAAGTTCGATATTTGTACGGTCGCCCCCCTTGAAACCGGGGTAGGAAACAGGCATCTCTTCGCCTTCCAGGTTGCCGGAAAGACCGCCAGCAAAAATTACAAGGTCAATCCCCTCAAGTTTTTTGATAAGAGCGGTATAGTCCATATCCACCTCTTTACCAAAGTCGAATTCTATGTTTGCCTGCCAGTCATTCTGCTGTGCGTAGTGGATTTCAATTTTATAAACTTCACCTTTTTTGACCTTAAAGGGAATCCTTGCAGGCAGTGTGCGCCAGTTGCTGTACTTTGTGATGGATTGGCCATTCACAAGCAGTTCAAATGCCCCTGTTGCCCCGCATTTGAATACAATCTCTTCTGTTACCGAGGGGGTGAATTCCGTTTCATATCTGGCAGAAAAGCCTTCAAGCCTGACCCCTGATGCAAATTCATGCTGCCCTGCAGTGGTTAGTTTAATGGGGTTTACAATCTGCTGAGTGATAGCAACATCTCCCTTGAGATCCGGGTTATTCCAGTAGGTGGCCTTAAAACCCTGTTTGCCCTCAAATGAGGCTTGTGCGAAATAGCTTTGGGTAACCTTGTCTTCAACAAGGTCACAGCCCTTGTCATACACTATTTTACCGGGTGATAGCTTTGATGTGATGCCGTCAAGGATTGTGATAGTCCTTACAGGTGTTCCATTATAGTTTCCCCAGAGCACCGGTTTATCATCGGCATTTGGGCCAATAACAGCAAGCCTTTTGACAGATCTTTTCAAGGGCAGGATATTGTTTTTATTCTGAAGAAGCGTCATTGATTCACGCGCCATATCAAGGGCAAGCTTCCTGTGTTCCTCATTATTAATGATTGAGACCGGAATTTTTGTCCAGGGCACAAGTTCATCATCGTCCATCTCGCCCAGATCAAAGCGCCCGGTCAGCACACGCATCAATCTTATGTCGATCTCTTTTTCGGTTATAAGCCCCTTCTTAACAGCCTCTGGCAGTTTTTTATAGTTGTGACTCATCCACTGACACTCCACATCTGTCCCTGCCAGGACACCTTTACTAGATGCGTGCACCCCATCTGATGAGACCTTATGACTTCTGTAAAAATCGTCTATTGCGCCGCAATCAGAGACAACCATATATTTAAATCCCCAGTCATCACGCAGAATCTTCTGGAGCAGCCGTTCATTACCGCAGCATGGTTCATCATTAAGACGCTGATATGCACACATCACCTGGCGGACATCTGCCTCCTGAACAAGTGCCTTGAATGCAGGCAGATAGGTTTCATGAAGATCCCTTGGGTCCAGATCTGTGATATTCAGGGAGTGACGACTCCATTCAGGCCCTGAATGCACTGCATAGTGCTTGGCGCAGGCCAGCAGTTTGCGGTATTTTGAATCGCCAGGCCCCTGAAGCCCTTTTACTACCGAAACACCCATCCTGGACATGAGGTAAGGGTCTTCCCCGTAGGTCTCCTGGCCTCGTCCCCAGCGTGGATCACGAAATATATTAATATTGGGGGTCCATACAGAAAGGCTCAAAAAACGCCTGTTTTCCAGCCCCTTTTGCTGCGACTCATTATACTTGGCACGGGTTTCATCAGACACCGCGTTGAATATCCTATATACCAGTTGATCATTGAATGAAGCAGCTATACCGATCGGCTCAGGAAAAACAGTAACATTACTGTTATTTGCAAGACCGTGAAGCGCCTCACTCCACCAGTTGAATTTTTTTATACCGAGTCGTGGAATGGCATCC
Organism: uncultured Desulfatiglans sp.; assembly: GCA_964643755.1. GTDB lineage: Bacteria > Desulfobacterota > DSM-4660 > Desulfatiglandales > HGW-15 > JAAZBV01. The sequence continues at coordinate 37,858 of CAZXUA010000014.1, forward strand.
GACACATCGCACATCAAGGCAGCCTTTTCTTCAAGGGTTAGTCTTGAAATCAGATCCTTTGCCCGATCTTCCGAACTTAAATCAGGATTTCTAAAAGGCAATGGCTGCCCGAATGAGCTTATCGAAAGAAATAAACCTGCGATAAACAAAAATATTATTTTCATATCCCTTCCTGTTTTAAAAAGGCATAGCGCAAAGCGCAGAGGGCAAAGCGTAAAGAGTATATTCATCTCTTTCGCTATGCGCTCTGCGCTTTGCTCATTGCGTTTTGCGTCATTGCACCCTCTATACACTTATGATCACACAAGGATTATCCTTTGGCATCTCTTTATCCATTTTAAGTGTTCCTGAAAAGATAGCATGGTTAAGCCATGCATAATATAAATAAAGTAAATGATATTTTTCTCATGAAAGCCTCCAGGTTGTTGAAACTCCCTTTTAATGCATTTTTGAGCGCTTCCTGAAAAAATCAAATATCTCCGGCAGCACAAGAGGTATCATACCCCCGTGATCCGCATCAACCTCTTTATACTCCAAATTAAAACCATTCTCTTTCATCCATGCTGACATGGCCCTGCTCCCTGTAAGGGATGGCGTTGCGCCGGTTCCTTCTGTCATGAAGATTGGCATTTTTTGAATATTATCCCATGGATAGTTAGTCTCATCAACAAATGGCCCTGACATAGGAGCTATTGCGGCCCAGTATTGAGAGTATTTGGCACCTAGATACCATGTGCCGCCGCTTCCCATTGAATGGCCTGCAAGAAATATGGATGAGAGGTCTACCGGGTATTCATTAAGAATGATTTCAATTACATTGATAACATCCTTCTCGCTCAGTTGCAGTTTAATTTCCTGTTCAGGGGTAACTGAATCACGCTGTTTTGCCGCCACATCAGGCTTTCCAAATACTGCGGGCAGACGAAGAGGCGTTCCATAGGCGCCAAGTGAAGTGTGTCCCAGTGGTGAAAGAAGAATAAAACCATATTGTTCAGCAAGATTAATCATCTGCCTGTTATTTGCATCTATATACCTGTTTTCATCAGACATGGCGCCATGAAGGAATACAACCATGGGCAGTTGTGAATGGCCATCCCATGAGACCGGGACATAAAGACGGTAAGGCATATCTGCATTTGCCGCAGGGAAATGATATCTCCGGTGGAGATCACCTTTGGCTCGCCATTGAGCGTCGTCGGGATTTCCCAGACGCTTTGCCAGTGCCCTGGATTCAACTATCTGATCTTTGGCATTAATAGCGCAGCCATATTTAATTTTATCTGAAGCTTTGGCCCTATCAACAGCAGGTGACAGCATAATAAGAAATGACAGGATGGTGGCAGTAATTAATTTAAAACAGATATTATTCATGATTCCTCATTTTTCAAAGAAAGGAGAGACAGGTTACGTGATGCAGAAGCTTTCGAGGATATTATACAAAACCTTATCCGGGATGCAAGTGAGTAAATCATGAAATATCGCCAGCCCGGAACTGTAATTTAGATTATTATAGGGATGCGATGCCTCAGTATAAAAAATGGGACAGGGGGGAGTTTTGAAACCTTTCCCATTTTTAATAAGGAGTGATTTGCATCGCAACCCTATAAAAATTACAGCGTGTAGAGCCGCTGCATTCAACAATAGAATAAGATGAAAACAGGATCTGATATTTTTAATGCCAATCAGTGCCGGCTTTGATCACCTTAAAACAATTTCATCGCTTTCCCTTATGTCTCTACTAAAGTATATAGGTATACTAAACCGGTTAATGCTGTCAATACAAAAATAATGATTTTCTGCAATATGCAGGTTTGGAGGCTTTCAGGAATCAAGTGCCTGCAATATTTATAGCAGTGATGAGGTCCTGAAGATAAACATATCCCCCCTGAAATAATTCTGGCTGAGTAAAAGCGCCTTTCCTGAAACAGGATGATAGGTGGTTTCATTAAAAAAGACAGGCGCGCCAAAGGGGATTTCAAGGGCGCTTGAAATATCCAGGTCTGCCGCCACCGACCTCAGCGTCTGATTCACCTTATGGAATTTTGTCTTCATGGCCTGTTCAATAGTATGCAGGATGTCATCTTTTTCTGCCTCTGCTTTTGATATTTTATTACAGGAAACAGGATCAGCATAATAGGTGTTAAAGGATACGGGCAAACCGTTATAAATCCTTAACCGTTTCATTCTCCATATATCCTGTTCAGAGTCCATTGAGAGATCGGAAGAGCACACGTCTGAACTCCAGTCACGAGATTCCAT
>CAZXUA010000015.1:0-38828 GCA_964643755.1 uncultured Desulfatiglans sp.
CAGTAACCGAGTACCTTGATCACATCATTAAGTGTTATCTCTATATTTTCATCAACAGTAATACCGTAAAGGGCAGATTCAGGGAGTCTCATAAAGATAGATCGGTCAGGGATTTTTACTGCCGGTACACCTGCTTTATCTTCCTTTGCATCGGCACTTCCTGATACATTAAGCATGGCAAGCCCCCCGCATAAAATGGGGACTGCACCGAGAAATTCACGCCTGCTGCTATCAGATGAAACATATTTGCCCTTTTTCATGATGCTCTCCTTTTTAAGATTGCTTATCAATGAATCTATATATCAATTATCATATTTAGTACAGGTATATAACTGATAGCTGCCCATCCAGGAAACAGGCGTATTGAAACCATTTCATTTTCCCACATATATACACCCGAATCTTCATTGGGTTTGCCAAAGGCATTTGTCAATTCAGTCAGAAGGGCCTTATGATCAAGCTCATTATCAAGGATGAGTGAAACCTGGTAAAATCTATTTTGATAGAAATGATACCTGATTTCACTGAGCCTTGCTGACCCAAGGGTTAGCAGGTCACACTCCCTGTTAAAGGTCTCAACCCCTTCAACATTATCAAACACTGAAAAGAGGTCCAGGTGGTTATTTTTGCCTGATCCCCAGTAGATACCCCTGAACCCGTTCGGCTGTTTTGAGGGTATAAGATTATCATATGAAAAGGCATAAACCGGGATCATACATAAGGCAAGCGCCCATGCAACCAATAGATATTTAAAAAAATTTTTCATAACTCCTCCATGAAATAATTAAAGACTCACATCTATTATAAACCCTTATCAGTCATAACTGAGATAATTATTTCAGAATGGTACGCAGGTTTCATTGACTCAAGTCAATTCAGATACAAGGCATGCTAAAAAACTCGAGACAAGGCCCTCCAGAATTGCGGCTGGTAAACATCTCTCTACTGTAGACAAGCCAGGATGAAAAGTATGAAATCCATGCAGACGTGAATCGAAAATCATCTGCAAGGATCAAATGCTTGCACAGCATTAAAAGGCCTTGACAGAACAGGGTATAACTGACACTCTTTTACCCATCTTGTGAAGATCATCAAACTAAGAGAGAACCACGTCATGTTTTTCGAGACCGCAGGCATAGAAGTAGCTATATGGATTCCACCGCTGGTTGCATTTGTTATTTCATTTTTTACATCCATGGGTGGAATCTCTGGTGCATTTCTGTTACTCCCTTTTCAGATGTCATTCCTGAATTATACAAACCCCTCAGTAAGCGCCACAAACCAGTTATATAATGTTGTAGCCATACCCACCGGTGTATACCGCTACTGGCGCGAAGGGCGAATGGTTTGGCCTCTCTCCATGATAGTTATCACAGGGACTTTGCCAGGTGTCTTTATCGGCGCCATCATCAGGGTAAGGTACCTCCCAGACCCGGTACATTTCAAAATGTTTGCGGCAATTATTCTTTTCTATATTGCCTTTAAAATGATTATGGATTTGCTTGGAAACCGGAAAAACAAGAGGGCAGACGTCACGGGTGGCAAATCCAGGGATGTTGCTGTATGTATGGAGTGTAGCGTGATGCGGGGAGAAAAATCCCTGCCTGTTGCAAAGATCACCAGCCTTGATATGAAACGGATGACCTTTACATTTTCAGGAGAAACCTTTGAAACCCCAACCCCTGGTGTTTTCGTGTTGAGTTTTGTTGTCGGTATTGTGGGTGGTATATACGGGATCGGCGGCGGGGCCATAATTGCCCCATTTTTAATAACCTTTTTCAGACTCCCGGTCTATATCGTGGCGGGCGCATCACTGTTTGGGAATTTTGTGACATCAATAGCTGGAGTTGCCTTTTATCAGATCATTGCCATGTTTTCACCATCTGTTTCAGTCGCCCCTGACTGGCGGCTTGGCATCCTTTTCGGTATAGGAGGCATGGCAGGTATGTACCTTGGGGCCAGGTGCCAGAAATATGTGCCGGCAAAATATATAAAATGGATGCTCACCCTTGTTATGATCTATACATGTGTGAGGTATGTAATAGATTTTATAGCCTCCATCTGATTTTATTTTTGGATTTGTTTTGCACTATCCCCTTCTTTTTGACTTATGTCATAGTCAAATACCCTGCATTTGATATATTAGAGAAAACCCAAATAGAAGGTGACTAAATATGGCAGAAATCAAAAAAAATAAAGAAAATGAGGCGACAGTAAAATCGGACCGGAAATTGATAATTATCTGCCTGCTTTTGGCTTCAGTGATATTTATTATCGATACAATAATACCCCTGGGGGTTGCTGCAGGAGTCCTCTATATAATCATTGTTCTTATTTCTCTATGGTCAAAAAACAGTAAGATAACCTTTTACATGGCTGCTATAGGGTCAATACTCACTATATTGGGTTTTTACAGTTCTTCTTCAGGTGGAGAATTATGGAAGGTCCTGACGAACCGTTCACTCTCCCTGTTTGCTATCTGGGCAGTCACTGTATTAAGCCTCCAGCGAAAGAAGTTATATGATCAAAAAGAAAAGGCATTATCTGAAGTTAAAATATTGACCGGGCTTCTTCCCATATGCGCAGCATGTAAAAAGATCAGGAATGATGCGGGGTATTGGGAGAGGATTGAAGGGTACATCATGGCCCATTCACAGGCGACATTTACTCATGGGATATGCCCTGAATGTAATGAAGAGCTTTATGGAGATTTTTTGTCGAAAAGAAAGAAAAGACAGGATTAATAGGCTAACCTGGATTAATATAATTCGAGATTATATTTGTAAGGGCATTCGGATTGCAAACCTGTCTTTGCCCTGTACTAAAGGAGAACAAAATGAATCTGCATTTTTTACAGCATGTCCCATTCGAAGACCTTGGAATTATTTCCGAGTGGGCAAAAGATAAAAAGATTCCGGTCTCCAGAACCGCCTTTTTTCTTGATGAAACATTGCCTGACATAAACTCCTTTGACCTTCTGGTTGTAATGGGCGGGCCAATGGGGGTGTATGATGAGGATGAATATAGATGGCTCACTCCTGAAAAGGAGTTCATTAATAAAGCTATCCTTACAGGCAAGGCAGTGCTAGGCATCTGTCTTGGGGCGCAGATGATCGCAGCGGCGCTGGGCGCAAAGGTATACAAAAACAGCAATAAGGAGATAGGCTGGTTTCCTGTGAGAAAAAATACAAAATCAGATTCTAAAGGCGCAAGCCTTTTCCCTGATGAATTTTTTGCCTTTCACTGGCACGGAGACACCTTTGATATTCCGGAAGGGGCAATCCGTTTAGGAGAAAGCGGTGCATGCAAAAACCAGGGGTTTATTTATAAGGAAAGGGTAATGGCATTGCAGTTTCACCTTGAGTCCACACAAACAGGGATTGAAGATCTGATTAGAAATTGTGGAAATGAGCTGGTATCAGGTCCTTTTATCCAGCAGCCAGATAAGATCAGGCAGGGAAATAAATATATACCTGAATCAAATCTTTTAATGTATAATGCCCTTGATTTTTTAATTTCGCCCTAATGTTATTACCAATCAATACCAACAAAGTATCAAGGAGGCGCTGTTATGCAGAAACGAAAAATAAAGGATGATATTTTAAAACTTGGCTCAATTGACTGGGACAGGCGTTTGTTTGATTCTCTCATCCCTCTGCCGGATGGGACATCATATAATGCATACCTCATTTGCGGAGGTGAAAAGACTGTTCTGATTGATTCTGTTGACCCTGTAATGTGTGATGAACTGATGGGTCAGCTTTCTGATGTAAAGAAGATCGATTATATAGTCTCGCATCACGCAGAACAGGATCACTCTGGCTCTATACCAGTGGTGCTGAAGCGATATCCTGATGCTAAGGTGATTGCTACACCAAAAGCAAAGGGCATGCTTATTGATTTATTGCATATAGATGAAAATGCGTTTGTAACAGTTGAAGATGGAGAGACCATTTCTATTGGCAACAAAACTCTGAAATTTATCCACACCCCCTGGGTGCATTGGCCTGAGACCATGGTGACTTACCTTGAAGAGGATAAAATACTTTTCAGTTGTGATTTTTTCGGTTCGCATATTGCTACATCCGATATCTTTGTGACAGACCAGTGCCGGGTACATGAGGCGGCAAAAAGATATTTTGCAGAGATCATGATGCCCTTTAGAAACGTGATAGAAAAGAATCTGGAAAAGCTCAAGGGTTATGACATTCAGATGATCTGCCCCAGCCACGGCCAGGTTTATGACAAACCTGACTGGATCATTGAGGCATATAAGGAGTGGGTAACAGGAGGGCCAAAAAACCTGGTATCCCTGCCATTTGTATCCATGCATGGCAGCACCAGGGTAATGGTTGAGAGGCTCTTTTCAGGGCTTACAGCGCATGGTGTGAGCGTTGAGCTCTTTAACCTTGCTGTTACCGATATAGGCAAGCTCGCCATGTCTCTTGTTGATGCAGCTACAATAGTAGTAGGGACGTCGACTGTATTGGCAGGGCCGCATCCAGTCGCCGCCTATGCAGCATTCCTAGCAAATGCAATAAGGCCAAGGACAAAATTCCTCTCCATAATCGGTTCATACGGATGGGGCGGTAAGACAGTAGAAACACTCGCAGGCATGATCCCCAACCTCAAGGTTGAGGTGATTGAGCCTGTACTGTGCAAGGGGCTGCCAAAAGAGGCTGATTTGCTTGCCATTGATAAACTTGCCCAGGCTATTGCGGATAAACATAAGAGTATAGGTTTATTATAAAGGTATGCTGCCGTCGCATGATTAACCGGTGTGTCGGCAGCTTTTCATCTCCTCCTGATTTATTCGGGATAAAATAAAAACCATGTTCAAACAGACAGAATATGGCCAAAGCCATGTAGTCTTTTAATATTTTCATGCAGGCCTTTTCCGCAGCATGGTCAGTATCATCTTGAACCTTTTTGTAGCCCTTAATGCATGGGGGATATTGGCGGGCATTAAAATCAGTTCACCTTCTTTAACCCTGTATGATGCGCCACCTATGATGATCTCGCCTTCTCCATCAACCACCTGTACTAGTGCATCAAAGGGGGCGGTATGTTCACTCAACCCCTGGCCCTCATCAAAGGCAAACAGGGTGACTGTGCCGGCATTGTTTTCAACCAGAGTACGGCTTACAATTGCATCCTCTCCATATTCAATCAGATTATCTATATATACCGGTTCTCCTGCCTTTAAACCTGTTTTCTTTTGTGACTTTGTATCATTGCCAATCTGTGTAAGTGCCATATGTGCCTCCTGTCCTCTTGCTCTTAGTCTTTATCATATCTTTGCCGCATGTTTATGGTCAATTTTAATATCATTTATATTACAGCTCCGCTTTGAAGTCGTTGACTTATGTCAAAGATATATATTTATTTCAAAATATTGCTATTTGCTTCGCAATTGATTATATTACCAATGATTTTCAGCCATAAAATTCTCCTGTCTCTATCTTTTCCAGCGCAATGGCTCAAAAGGAAATTAAAATCTAACCATCAAAAAATACCATATAAACATTAAACAGGTTTTCAAATGGGAAAAGAGCATGGCAGTAAATGGCAGGAACAGAGGATAAAGGAGCTTGAAGGGATTATCCAGGCTCAGAATCAAAAGGAGAACCAACTTCTTGATGAGATCAGGATGCTTAGCCAGAATTGCAAGTACTATGATGCCATTATGCAGTATACAGATGATTTTATTTTGATTTGCGACCATGATGGCAATGCACTCGCATATAACAAAAGCTACAAGGATTTGATGGAACTCCTGCTGAAAGAGGAGATCAAACCGGGCTTAAAGCCCTATCAGGCCGGCCCGCCGGAACTGGTGCAGAGATGGGAGATGCTTCGTGAAAAGGTTCTTAAAGGTGAGAAGGTCAAGGCGGAATCATCAGCCCCGACAGACACAGGAGACTCATTTTTTGAGACCATATTCTGCCCGGTTAAAAATGGCAATGATGTAACCGGTTTTATTGAGATCACAAGGAATATCACCGGATACAAAGAGAGTGAAGCGGCGCTAAGGGAGATCAATGAGTTCAACAAGAGTCTGCTTGATAACTCACCCAATGCAATAATGGTTTTGAATCCTGATACATCAATAAGATATGTGAACCAGTATTTTGAAAAGATGACAGGGTATTCCCCTTCGGAGGTAATAGGTTGTAAAATTCCATACCCCTGGTGGGTTGATGACCCTGCATATGGCACGCTTGAGGAGAAGAAAAAACAGTTTCCCTTGGGGGTCAAACAAACAGAAAGGCGTTTCAGAAAAAAGAGCGGTGAATATGCATGGTCAGAGATAAGCATCACCCCGGTTTATAAAGATGGTTCAATGAGCTATTCACTTGAGACCATGGTTGACATTACAGAGCGTAAAAATGCAGAGGAGGAAAAGGCCAAATTAGAGGAAAAACTGCACAGGTCACAGAAGATGGAATCATTAGGCCTTCTGGCCGGCGGTGTGGCGCATGATCTTAACAATGTCCTTTCAGGCATTGTGAGCTACCCTGAACTGCTTCTTATGGATCTGCCGGAGGATAGCTCTCTTAGAAAACCTGTTTTAACCATGATGGAGTCCGGGAAGAGGGCGGTTGCAATTGTGCAGGATCTTTTAACCATTGCCCGCAGTGCGGCAGCCCCGAAAAAGACAATTAATCTGAACAGCCTTATAAACGATTATATCAAATCACCTGAGTTCAGGCAGATTGAAGCGCATAACCCTGCAATAACCTTTAAATATGATCTGGACAATTCCCTGCTGAACATAAACGGCTCATATATACACCTGAGAAAAATAGTGATGAACCTGGTTTCAAACGCATCCGAGGCGATCGAGGGGTCAGGCGCAGTGATGATATCCACCTCCAACAGGTATCTTGACCGACCGCTCAAGGGGTATGATGATGTGAAGACAGGTGAATATGCGGTATTAACCGTATCGGATAATGGGACAGGGATATTGCCGTCTGATCTGAACAGGATATTTGAGCCCTTCTATTCTAAAAAGGTCATGGGAAGAAGCGGAACAGGGCTGGGGCTTGCGGTTGTATGGAATGTTATGAGGGAGCATGAAGGTTATATCAATGTGACAAGTGATGATAGTGGCACCGCCTTTGATATGTATTTCCCCATAACAAGGGGAGAGATATCCGATGCGGATGGTGAAATACCAATAGAGACCCTGCTTGGCAATGGCGAAAAGATACTTGTTGTTGATGATATAGAAAGCCAGAGGGAGATATCATGCATGATGTTGGAAAAGCTGGGCTACAGAGCATACAGTGCGGCTGGCGGCGAGGAGGCGGTAGAATACCTTAAAGAAAACCCGGTTGATCTTGTCGTCCTGGATATGATTATGGAGCCCGGTATAAACGGCAGGGAGACCTATGAGAGGATAAAAATGATCAACCCCTCACAGAAGGCTGTTATTGTAAGCGGATTTGCGGAGACAGAGGATGTAAAGCAAACCATGAGGCTTGGAGCAGGTCAATTTGTTAAAAAGCCGTTTATTCTCCAGACCATTGGCATGGCTATAAAAGAGGAGCTGAAAAAATCATGACCTCTGTCTCTCTTTTAAACCCATTCCCCCTATCTTTTTTCTTTCAGCCGTTTAAAAAAATCCCATCCGTATGTATCTATTTCATCCACAACAACATCATTGATGCCGGGGGTTAGCGGAACGCCGTTAGGGATGCAGGGTATAAAGTGCCCTGCCGGCACATAATCATCACAGGCTCTTCTAACCTCTTTGCGCACATCCGCCTCTTTCCAGTCTTTAAAATCAAATACAGCGCCATCTATACCGCCCTGAAGCGCCATTCGCCCTTTTACCCTCTTCTGCACATCCTGGATATTATTCTGCGGGATGATCCCCTGCCACACATCTATGCCAAGCTCCACCATATCCTCAACTATTGGGGCACATACGCAGTCCGCATGGTGCTGTATAAGCACACCCCGCGACCTTATATAACCATAGATGCGCTCATAATGGGGCCTTATCATCTTTCGCCATGTCGCAGGTGACATGAAGAGGCTGCGCTTATTGCCCCAGTCATCATGAAAATGGATCATGTCAGGGTTGAGGTTATCGATCAGCAGCTTCACATATTCTATCTTGTAATCGGCAATCACTGTGAGAAGCTCTGTCATGGCCTCAGGCTCTGCCAGATAATTCATAAGAGCATCCTCAAACCCCATAAGGTGGTGGGACATCTCAAAAAGGCCGCCAAAACAGACGCACATGAGGAGCTGATTCTTCCGGTCAAATGCTGCTGCGCGCGCCTTTGACTCTTCCCAGCTCTTTACTATCTTAGATGGCCAGGGGACATTTACATACTTTTCCCATTTGGTGATATCCTTTATTACCTTTGTCTCTTCAGTGATATACGGGTTGGCCGCAAAATGGCCCTTTAACCATTTCCATGATACACCCCAGCTATCTTTTACGGTTTCACCCTCAACCCGCTGAGGGGATGAAAGCAATATGGAGTCAAAGAAAAAGCCGTTTGTATAGAAATGTTCATTGCAGAGATACTGTGGATTATCATTCTTCATGAGCCTAAGGTAATTTTCTCTTGGTGGTATGGGGTAATCATGGATATTCATATTTTTCTCCTTTTCTTTATATGGCTTTCTGCCCTCTTATATCCGCATAGATATTAATGGGGGTTCTCATGACAAGTATTGCATGACATGTTGGCTGATACATCCCCTTTATCCTTTTCCGGACCGTGACACGCAAGGCAGCCTTTTGAAAAGTCATTCAGGGTCTCTGAATATTTTATCTTGCTGGCTGTGTAATCATTAAGCATGCTTACAACCTTCATTGCCACATCCGCCACCATACGGTTGCACCGTTCAAAATGGGGCATTGTCATAAGCTTATGACCTGAGGCCTTTGACCATTTTGCGCAGGATATATGACAGAGATTTGACCCTGATACAGATGTGACAATGGGTATATCCTGATTAGGTTTAACCGGTTTATAAACTGGCATGGCTGTCTTTTCATACCAGAGCGAAAGCTCATTGCAGAGCGCAAAGAGATCCTCCTGTTTTTCTACAAAGATGCCAAATAGAAGGCCACCCGCATTTACTGTCCCGCAAAGGGAGCCAACTCCGCCTATGCCGCCGCTGCCATAGATAGTGGCTGTAACCGGGAATGTATTATATGGGGCGCCATATTTATCAGCAAGAGTGCCTATAATTGACTCTACAACACCGTACATGCAGCCGATCTTGGCCCAAGCCGACTGATAAGCCCTTTCCTGTATAGATTCAGGTTTAACAGGTTTCCATGCCCACTGTGCCGGTTTTGGAGCCTCTGCGCTGATAATACGGTCTGCGCTGCTCAGTATTACTGCTCCTGCAGCGGCTCCACCTATCTGTAACATTCGTCTTCGTGAAATTTCAGTTTTCATATTTACCCCCCTCTCTCAAATTGCCTTATTAAGTAATGTTGTCAAGACCGGATTCAACCAATTTATGATTTTGCTGTCAATGAAATAGATGGATATTATAATAATTTAAAATTAACTTTTACATAATATATCTGTATGTAGTAAGCATATAAAGGTGATAATAAGCATGGTCATGAAGGCCCGTGCAGGAGAAGAACATGTCAATGGAGGATAAAATATACAGAGATTTGCAGTAGCATCTTGATAAACAGACGGTCGGTTTTCCTGCGACAGAGTCCGGCGTCGAGATTCGTATTCTTAAAGAGCTATTCAACCCGGTGCAGGCGGGTGTGGCCCTTTATCTGAGTTATGAACCGCAGTCAGCATCGGATATTTATGAAGGCGCAAAAGAGAGAGGCATGCCTCTTGAAAAGGTCAAAAATATACTGAATGAACTGGCGGCTAACCGGTCCATAGGCTAAAAGGTGGAAAACGGCATTGATCATTATTTTACAATGCCCCCGAATGCCTCAAGGATATCATCCAGGGCAAGATGAAGTTTTATATTTGTCCCTTGTATCTCAGGTGTCAGATGTGATTTGCAGCCGTGGCAGTTAAAACTTACATCATTAACCCCTGTCTCAATGATCTGCTCCATCTTCCTCTGAGTATCCTTCTTAACACCCTCTTGATTGCCCCAGCCCCGCATGTAGCTTGCAAAGCCGCAGCACAGGGAGTCGTGCCTGTTATTCTTCAATTCAACCACACGCATGCCTGCCGCCTCATAAAGCCCACGTACTGCATTCATGAAGCCATCTCCCAGTTCCCCTGCATGACATGAATCAGAAAGCAGGATATCCTGATTTATCTTCTTATGAATCTGAAACTCCCCCTGCTGGTACTTTTCCCATATCCATTCATAAAGAGATATGATCTTAAATGGGAGCCTTAGCCCGTGAGACCTGGGCCAGATATTCCCAAAATAGTTGGCGCAGGAAGGACAGTAACATATTAAGCGATCTGTCTTTAACAGGGATAGCCGGTTAAAGGCCTTTTCTGCTATCTCGCTGAATGCCTTATAATCCCCGAACCTGTAAGGGATATCCCCGCAGCAGATATCCCTTGGGCCAAATTTGGGCAGCTCTTTTAACACCTTTAAATGCTCGATAGCAGAGGGAGTGATACGGCCCGCACAGCCGATAAACAATATCTCATTTGATCTGGCCGGGATTTCGCTCCATCTCTTTAAAACCGCTTTATCATTGTCAGAACCATTTTCATATTCAGCATTAAAAAATCCCGGCTCATTTCTTCCATTGATCATGTATATGGCAAAGGGATGCAGCTCAGCCCTGTTCCTGCGATTAAGCTCTGACATCCGCTCCATTATAAGATGATAGGGCGTTAATCCATTGGGACAATAATGGTTGCATGTGAAACAGAATGTGCACTCATTCAGGACACGCCTCGTTTCTTCACCATTAAGTAACCGGGATATCTCAGCCTTGGCCTCCTCCTTCCCCATTTTCATAACCGGGCATTTTTGAAGGCAAATACCGCATTTAATGCATTCACTCTGCTTTGCACCTGCGGGAATAAACCCATCCAGGTAACTCTTGCTCACCATATAACCCTCCGGCTAATGATAGTTTTTCTATCCGGTGAATAAATAGTGTCCATCCAGAAAGAGGCAAATTCTGGATGGGGCTTTCAGCTGTCAGCGATCAGCTGTCAGCTAAATCTTTGATTTGAAAGTCTTTTGCTGAAAGCTGAATGCTGATGGCTGACCGCTTGAATCCAAAAACGACAGTTTTTGGATGGACACTAAATAGCACATTGTTTGTTTCGGGAAAAGATAAAATCCTTCACCTTGCAGCGGCAAGGCAAACCTTCTAGATACAAGACCCGCCTTGTCTCTTCATAAATGCAGATTGAATATATTTTTCCGCAAGCTTCCACCCTGCTCAGTTGATTTGACCATTCTTAAAAATATGGCTTATCTGATGAAATATGGTTGACTTTCCTTTTAGATATCCTTATCAATTTATAAATTTTTGGAGGTCCTTCCATGACAGAGATGAGAATCACAAAATACCCTGAACAGTTTAAGGAGATTGCCGGGGAGCTTGCAGCCGCATATGGCCCTGAATTCCATGGATGTGCGCAGGTTGTGGCAGGCACCATTATGGAGATTTTAGGTATATCGAATGATCAGCTCTTGCTGGCCGCCTCCTTTTTTGCCGGCGGTTCAAAACGGTGTCTTACCTGCGGCGCAATATCCGGGGGGCTGATCGTTCTTGGTGTGAAGTATGGGCACCTTAAACAGAAGGATGGCGCTGAGTTAAAGGAAGAGGCTGTTAATCCGGCAATGGAGCTCATAGACCGTTTTATGAACGAATACCATACAACAAGCTGTTGCGAGCTTACAGGATTTGACTTTCGTGACCCTCTACAGTTTCAAAGGTTTAAGGATACACCCGAGGCAAGACAAAAATGCACTGAGAAGATGAGCAGGGTGTGCGGATGGGTTGCAGAAATCATCAGCAAAAGAGATAATCATATTGGTTCATAATTACCTTTATGCCACTGGAAAATGTGAACCGGAAATAATAGTGTGAGTCAAATAAACCGGTTGTGTATTGAGAAATTAACCTGAAACAAAACAAGGAGGGTTAAAATGGGCCGTGTTAAAGGTAAAACAGCCCTTATCACCGGCGCTGCTAGCGGACTTGGTGAGGCAAGCGCGCTGCTGCTTGCACAAGAGGGCGCAGCAATTGTTGTTACAGACATCAATGAGAGCAAGGGGCAGGAGGTGGTAGAAAAAATAATCAGGGATGGCGGAAAGGCCCTTTTTGTAAGGCTGGATGTCTCCAATGAGGATGAATGGGAGGATGCAATAGCAAAAACCGTCGCAGAGTTTAAAAAACTGGATGTCCTTGTTAATAATGCCGGAATCCAGTATGTGAAGGAGCTTGAGAAAATCCCGCTTGAAGAGTGGCGATGGTTAATGAGCGTCTGCCTGGACGGTGTCTTTCTGGGCACAAAGCACGCCATAAGGGCGATGAAAAAGACAGGGGGCGGTTCAATTATCAATATCTCTTCTGTTGTAGGCATTGTAGGCACTGTTGACAGCACCAGCGCATATTGCGCAGCGAAAGGGGGTGTAAGGGCATTTACAAAGGCAGCGGCTTTGGAGTGTTCAAGGGCAGGACGTAACTATAATATACGTGTTAACTCAATCCATCCTGGGGCAATGGAGACGCCGATGATAGCAGGCATGCTGAAGGATCAGGTTATCAGGGAGACTATAGAAAAGGCCATTCCTATAGGCGCCCTTGGAAAGCCGATCGACGTTGCCTATGGTGTTCTCTACCTCGCATCTGATGAATCCAGAATGGTCACAGGCGCAGAGATGGTTATTGATGGGGGCTGGATAGCCTGGTAAGATAAACATTCATAGAAGAGCAGGGGGGTAAATATGGATTTCTGTAATAACAGAAAAATTTCCAGAAGAGGGTTTGCTAAAGGGGTGGCAGGCGCGGCTCTGTGCTGCGTATGCTTTCCACTGGATCATCTTATAGCCGCAGAAGTGAAAGAAGATATAAAAGCTAATGACAGCATTGCTAAAATACACCTGGCAGGGGCATGCGGAATATATTGCGGGGCATGCCCCGCTTACCTTGCTAAACACGGCGAGGATGAGCAGATGAAAATCAAACGGCAAAAGATATCTTCATCCGCGCCTGCAAAGCCTGTAAAGGGTATCCCGCCTTCCAACTGGATGAATGGCCTTGTGTGCGATGGCTGCGTTAGCGGCGGCAGGCTTGCAGGCCACTGCCAGATGTGCAATATCAGGTTGCACGCATTGGAAACACAGGAAAATTCGCGCTGTTCTCACTGCAAAGAGTTACCCTGCAACCGCATTACAAATCTGATAAATATGGGCGGGTTTCTGCACCGTAAGGAATATGTGCCTAACCTTAAAAAGATTCATGATATGGGCCTTGAGGCGTGGGTTAAACAGGAGGAGGAGCGATGGCGCTGTCCGAAGTGCGCTCTGCCCATGAGCTGGTATGACGCCGAATGCATTCGATGCGGGGAGCCAAGGTCAGGGCGGCTATTTGCACTGGCTGTAGAATAAAAGTATTCACAACAAAAAGGGCTCTTTTTTCAGGGCGCTGTCCGGGTATTTTACCCCTGTGACAGCAACCCTTTTATGACAGTCAGCACTGTTTCCGATTGCTCATCAAGCTGTTTGATAAGCGCCTCTATAGCTGCGATATCCCCTGATTTGGCCCTCTTTTCTATCTCTCTTGCAATCTTCTGCATGGCAATTGCCCCCATATTTGCCGATGAACCCTTAAGGGCATGCGCCTCATCTCTTATGAGATTTGCGTCATTCTTTGCAAAGGCAACCTTTAATGCGGATAATTTATCAGGGAGATATTCGCAGAAGTCATTCAATAAATTATGGATAAGGCCCTTATCTTCCGGGAAGTTGCTCATAAGCAGTGAAAGATCAAATACATCATCCTCTGCATCCATATGAACAGCAGAGTGCTTCCTATCCTGAACCGGCTCCTGGTTCAAAAGCCACTTGTCTATCATGTCAGCCATTTCCCCGGGCTTTACAGGCTTTGACAGATAATCATCCATGCCAGCCTTGATGCACTTTTCCATGTCACCATCAAGCGCATGGCCTGTAAGAGCTATTACAGGCACACTGTGATCTTTCACCTTTGATTCCTGGCTTCGTATTATAGCGGTGGCCTCATAGCCATCCATTACAGGCATCTGGCAGTCCATAACAACCAGGTCATATGATTCCTGCTCAAGCGCCCTGATTGCCTCCTGTCCGTTTGTAACAACCTTTGCCCTGTACCCGATCTTTGTCATGATGCTTTTTATCGCCTTTTGATTGATAGCATCATCTTCAGCCACCAGTATGCGCATCCTGCGTTTTTTATCCTCGGAAATGGAATGTCTTGTAATGATATCTAAAGGGGTTTTGCTTTCCATTTCTCTTTTACTGTCAGCAACAATAGAGAGACATCCATATAGCTGAGCCTCATCAAGGGGTTTTGTAAGATAGGCTGAAAAGCCAATATCCTTAGCCCTTGTGGCATCTCCCCTGCAACCGTGGGAGGCAAGCATGATAAGGTTTGTATTACGGAGATCAGGGTCTTTTTTTATATTTTCCCCGAGCGCCTCGCCATCCATGTCAGATAACTGTATATCAATAACCGCTGTTTCATATGGGGATTTACAGTCATGGGCAAACCTCAACTCCTCAAGCGCTCCAGGGGCATCTGATGCAGCCCCATATGTGCATCCCCATTTGTTCATGTACTCCACCAGGCAGTTCCTGCCCTGCTCTGTATCTGAAACAATCAAAACACGTTTTTCTCTGAGGCTGGCCGGTATGTTAAAGAAGGATTTGTCAATTATTTGCTGCTTTTCAAGTTGCAAGACAACCCTGAACAGGGAGCCTTTTCCCTCCTCACTCTCTACCAGTATCTCTCCTCCCATCATCTCTGCGATCTGTTTTGAAATGGTAAGTCCAAGGCCAGTGCCCCCGTATCTCCTCGTAGTAGAACCATCAACCTGCACAAAGGAGTCAAATATCATTTCCTGTTTGTCCCCGGGGATGCCTATGCCAGTATCCATAACGCTGAACTGGATTACTGCCTTGGATTTTGACTCGCTTATAAGGGAGACCTCAAATTCAACCCTTCCCTCTCTGGTAAATTTAATGGCATTACCGATAAGCTTGAGAATTATCTGCCTTATTCTGCCCGGATCACTGCGAAGGAGAGATGGGACATCCGGAGAGATGATGGAGATATAATTAAGCCCCTTTTCCTTTGCCTTTTCAGACATGAGGCTATTGATATCCTCCATTGCGGACCTCAGGTCAAAATCGATGTTTTCAAGTGTAAACCTGCCTGACTCGAACTTTGAATAATCCAGGATGTCATTCACTATTGTAAGCAGGGCTTCACCGCTGCCCCTGATTATATCAAGCAGTTCTTTCTGCTCACCGGTGAGCCCGGTGCCGGAGAGTATCTCTGCAATGCCTATGATCCCGTTCATCGGGGTCCTGATCTCATGACTCATGTTTGAAAGGAACTGGCTTTTTACAAAGCTTGCGGCCTCAGCCTTTGTTTTGAGTCTCTCAGATGTTATGATGGCCTGCTCCATATCCATGTTAAGCCTTTTCATATCGGTTTCCATCTGCTTATGTTCGCTGATGTCATTAGAGGTTATCAGTATACAAGGATGGTCTTCTATCAGGATGCGGGTTACTGTCTCGATTATATATGCCTTTGTGCCGTTTCCCCTGATAACCTCAACTTCGGTATTATAAACAGCCTTTTCCGGTTCACTGGCCACGCAGGTTTCCTTATCCAATGTATTGATAAAATTATCCCCGCTCTTTCCAACAATCGCCTCTTTTTCAACACCGTAAATGGCGCATGCCGCGGGGTTGGCATCAATAACGGTGTGTGATTCTGCGTCTATCAGGATCACCCCGCTCTGAAGGGAGTTTAAAACAGTCTCCATACGGTTTATACCCTTGAGTATCCCCTCTTCGTATGTATTTGCCCTCTTTTTGAAGTAAATAATACCAATAAATCCCATCAAGCAGATGACACTATAGAGGGCAATTGTGGATGCGGTATGCTGCTGAGGGGAGGATAATGATCCAGATAGCGCCATCTGTTTTATAGTGTCATAATGTTGATAGAGCCCCCATGTCATGGTTATGCTGATAAGTACAGTCCAGGCTGATATCATGTAAACACCATAAAGACGTAATAAGGCAGATTTTCGGGATGGGGTTGTTACGCTCATTGTCGCGCTCCTCAATGGTCGTGATGTAACCGATCGAAATACAAGTTAAAGGTTTATCTCCCCGCTGATGTGTTGATAACTGTTAAGAACCTATTAAGGGATAATAAAAAATACGCAATTAATATGCCCTGTTATAAAGGGGATTTGGTGGGTTAATTGTCTATTAATATCAAACTCTTAATAATCATAATGATTTTTTTGGAATGTTTTAAGGGGCCGATTATGGAATAATGTCATTATTTTGTCAGGGTTAATTAGGTGTTCTGTTTAAAAGCCACAATGGCCTTTCATATAAACACCTTATATCAAAATTGACCTACCATATTGAAATTACAAGATAAATCAGTAAATATTGGTTGACTTGATATATCATAGCCTTTATACTCCATTATCATTTTTTTAAGAAGCTACTCATTATATTGAACAGGAGGGTAACAGGATGGATTTTATCAGAGTAAATATGAATACAAAGACAATAAAGATTGAGGCTGCGCCTGAGGAGTATAAAGGCATTGGCGGCAGGGGGCTAACCTCTATAATGATCAATAAGGATGTGCCTGCTGGTTGTGACCCGCTCGGCCCTGAAAATAAGCTTATCTTTGCGACAGGCATGTTTTGCGGCACAAGCATGTTTAATTCAAGCAGGGTATCCATAGGTGCAAAGAGCCCGTTAACAGGAGGCATCAAGGAGGCAAACGTTGGCGGCACTGCGGGCGCAGCCCTTGGAAAGCTTGGCATCAGGGCGATTATAGTTGATGGGAAGCCCAAGGCAGGCGATCTAAGCATCCTGAAGCTTGATCTTGATGGCAAGGCAGAGTTGATAGATGCATCTGAATATAAAGGCATGAGAACATATGCCCTTGTTGAAAAGCTTCATGCAAAATACGGTGAAAAGAATGCAGTGCTCTGTATAGGGCCGGCAGGCGAATATATGATGAAGTCAGCATCTATCCAGGCGAGCGATGTTGACAAGCGTCCCTGCAGGGCAGCGGCAAGGGGCGGCATAGGCGCTGTTATGGGGTCAAAGGGGTTAAAGGCGGTTATTATTCCACAGAACGGGAAAAAGGCTGATCCTGTTGTTGACAAGGATACATTCAACGAGGCAACAAAGAAATTTGCAGCCCTTGTCAAGGCAAACCCGTTTGAGGGCGAGTTACTGCCGGCATTCGGCACACCTGCTCTGGTTGCGCCTGTAAACCTTATGGGCGCATTCCCATGCTATAACGCAACAAAGGGCGAGTTTGAGGGGTGGCAGAAGATAAGCGGCGAGGCCCTTGCAAACACAATAAAGGCGAGGGGCGGTCAGACAGGTCATGTGGGGTGCTCACAGTGCATCATCAGGTGTTCAAATGTATATAATGACAAGGATGGCAAATATGTCTCAAGCTCAATAGAGTATGAAACCGTATGGGCAATGGGCGGCATGTGCGGTATAGATGATCTTGACACAATAGCCCGTATGGATTTCTTATGCGACGATATAGGCGTTGATACAATGAACACAGGCGTTGCAATAGCGGTAGCGATGGATTCAGGCTACAGGAAGTTCGGTGATAAGAATGCGCCCATAGAGATCATGGAAGAGATAGCAAAGGGCACAGAGATGGGCAGATTATTTGGCGACGGCCCCTCTGCGATCGGAAAGCATTTTAATAACCCCAGGGTTGCAGCGATAAAGAATCAGGCCATTGCCGCCTATGACCCAAGGGGCATGATAGGCAACGGTGTTACCTTTGCAACATCAACAATGGGCGCTGACCACACATCAGGAAACATGGTTGCAATGTATCTGGGCCATATACTTGACCCCTTAAAGAAAGAGGGGCAGCTTGAAAACTCAAGGGAGAACCAGATATTCTGCGCAATGGCAGATAGCATGGGACTCTGTCTTTTTGCCATGTATTCCATTTCATCCCCTGATGCAAAGGAGATGTTTATAAAGCTTATTAACGCAAGGCTCGGCACAAGCTGGAAGGTGGAAGATCTGCGTAATCTCGGCATTCGCATACTCAAGGCTGAAAAGGAGTTCAATAAAAAGGCTGGGCTTACAGCAAAGGATGACAGACTGCCTGAGTTCTTTATGAAAGAGCCTCTGCCGCCGCATAATGTGGTCTTCCCGTTTACGGATGCAGAGCTGGACAGCGTTCATAATTTTTAGTTTTATGGCCATGAAGGTAAGGGTGCAGCTATTCGGTGTCCTGGGCAGAAAACTCCCTCAGTACAGTTCTACTGAGGGGGTTGAAGTTGAACTCAATGATGGATCAACAGCAGGTGATCTTCTTAAAACCCTGGGCATACCTGATGACTGGGCGCCTGCCACTGCCATGAACAGCCGTTTGTTAAGGCCAGAAGATATGTTGCTGGATGGCGCTGATATCAGGATTTTTCAATCGGTTCACGGAGGGTGAATTGATTTAGATAAAAAGGGCGGGAAATACCCGCCCTTTTTATCTTCTGTTACTGACTAGAATTTTAGAATAGCCTTTAATGTCCTTCCCTTTTCAACATCTGCTACAGCCTCATTGATCTTTTCAAAGGGATAATATTTGATCATCTTGTCAAAGGGCATGCGTCCCTGTTTGTAAAGGTCTATCATGACCGGAAGCAGGATATCGGATATTGCATCTCCCTCAACAATCCCTGTGATTGTGCGGCCATTAAGGATGCTCTGCATATCAAGGCTTGCCCTAACACCCATTGGCGCTGCGCCTATAAGCCCGCATTTGCCGCCCATGCGGAGGCAGTCAACCGCCTGGCTCAGTATTTCAGGTATTGCAGTGCATTCAAGAGAGTAATCTGCGCCGCCGCCTGTGATCTTTCTGATCTCTTCAACCGGATCGCATTTTCCGGAGTTTACCAGGTGGGTTGCGCCGAACTGTTTTGTATTCTGCATCTTTTCATCGCTTCTGCTCACAACGATTATCTTTGTTGCCCCGCAAACAACAGCGGCCATTATGGCGCTTACACCAACAGACCCTGTTCCGCCGAATATGGCAATAGATGAGCCGGGTTTAACCTGAAGGGAGTAAAACACACCGCCAACGCCTGTCTGGAGCGCGCATCCAAGGGGGCCAAGCATCTCTATTGGCACATCTTTAGGCATCTTAACGACATTGCGTTCTGATGCTATGGCATATGTGGCAAATGCTGACTGGCCGAAAAATGAACCGTATACGGTCTGGTTACCCTGCTTCATATATGTGCTGCCGTCAGGACGGGTCCCGAAAAAGTTGAACGGGAAAAAATTGTCACAATGGGTGGGATGACCTTTTATGCATGGCCCGCATGTGCCGCAGGAGATATAACTCATGGCTACATGATCGCCCGGCACAACCTTTTTTACCAGCTTGCCAACCTTTTCAACAACACCTGCCCCTTCATGGCCGAATACGCCTGGAAATTTTACCGGGAGGTATCCATGCTGGCCTGAAAGGTCTGTGTGGCAAAGCCCGCACCCCTTTATACGCACCAGTATTTCATTATCCCTGGGTTCATCCAGATCTACCTCTTCTATAACAAATGGATCAGACGCTTTTTTTACTATTGCTGCCTTGATTTTCATACCCTTCCTCCTTAACTAATTGAAATTAGACATCTTTTTTGAATATGAATTATATGGAGTTAAGTTCTGTATGTCAATATAAAACTATTCCCAGGCATAAAACTGTTGACAATCACTGCCCTGATGGGGAATCTTCAAAAAAAGGGGGCATCAAAAGAGCTGCCCTGTTACCGAAGATTGCCTTAACAGAGGGGGTACCATGATAGAGATTACAGGTGACATACATATACCGGACAGTGAGCTGAAAGAGGATTTTATACGCTCAAGCGGGCCTGGCGGGCAGAATGTGAACAAGGTTTCAACTGCTGTGCAGCTCAGGTTTGATGTTAAAAATAGCTCCTCGCTGCCTGAGAACATCAGAAGGCGGCTCACCCTGCTCGCAGGAAAGCGCATGACAAAGGATGGGGTGCTTGTTATCAAGGCGGAGAGGCATCGCACAAGGGAGCAGAACAGGAGGGATGCCATAGAGAGGCTTGCCGCCCTGATTGTGGAGGCGTCAAAGGCGCCGAAGTACCGGGTAAAGACCGCTCCATCATTTGCCTCAAGGGAAAAAAGGATGGATTCAAAGCTGAAGAGGGGGAAGATAAAGAAATTCAGGGGCAAGGTTTCTTCAGAAGAATTAATCTAAAATTTGAAATGAGAAATTTGAGATTTGAGATTCTTTTCTGGAGCCACTGAGCGGAATCGAACCGCTGACCCCCTCATTACGAGTGAGGTGCTCTACCAACTGAGCTACAGTGGCATCTCAAAAGGAAACAGAATATATTACCTTTTTTTTTGCCTGTCCATAAAATTTTCCCTTTTTACCTGACCAGAGGTTAAAGCCTGAGCTAATAAAAGCCGATATGACAGTTATGGATACTATTGTAAAAATAATAAGCGACCCCCTTATACTGATACTTGCGGCAGTTATCATATTGTCATATCTGGGGGAGCACTGTATTAAGAAGAATAGGTACAGGAAGTAACCCCTGTTTATTATTCTGCCCGGGGCTGGTCATACCGGCATAAAAAGAGGTCCAACTCCTCTATAATGCTATCCATATATTCTGCTGTAAATGGCAGGCTGTTTCTTCTTGAATCCAGACCATTCCTGAATTCCATAACCGTTTCAAGGTGTCTTCTCCTGGCCGGTGCAGTCTTGAGCGTCTCTATCTTTTCCATGCTCTGCCTTATGCCCTTCCACTCCTTTCGGAAGTCATCCACCTCCTGCCACCTTTTAAGGTTCATTTCACCGGAGTAAATCCCCTTTCCTGAAGGGGTTTCAACAAGAAAATCCATTCTCCTGTTGTTCCTGTAACAGGCATACCTGTATGTGCAGTATTCGCATGTAAGCCCGTCTGCTGAGTGGTGGAAAAGCCCTTTATCAATGAGCCTGGCAAGGGCTGAAACAAACTCATCAATAAGGGTTACCCCGGATATATCGACCCCTCCCGAAGGGCCGCCTGCAAAGGCCTGCTGTTTCAATACATCCTTTTCAAGAAAGGCGTCCCTTTTAAGGGGATAGAATGAGGCGGATATAATGGCCTTTCTGTTTACAGACTGAATCGCCCTTATATAAAAGGGCAACTGGAATGCGAGCCCCTTTTTGATATTTGATGCTGGTTTTATCTGGCCTGTCTTGTAATCATATATATATAAGCTGTCAGGGGAAACGGTATCCCTGTCAAACCGGTCAATATAGCCTTTAATAACAAGGTCACCGATCCTTAACTCCCTCTCCTCTGAACCGAATTCATACTCGACCCCCTGAGGCATCCTGTTTTTAAACGCATCATTTTCAAACCGGATAAGGGATGCTATCAGGCCATCCCTTATCTCCTCCTCTTTTTCAGGGGCAAGCCCTGCTGTGAGCTCCTGTCTGAAATATTCGGCAAAATCAAGATGCCCCATTTCAGGGCTCATAATCAGGTATTGTTCTATAATGGAAAGCGCAAGGGCGAATGCCCTCTCAATACCCATGCTGCTGATATTTGTATCAAGCGCTATTAGTTTTTTAAAAAACCGACTCAGTATCTCATGGGTAATAAGGCCAAAATCCCTCATGGTTCTGTCTGCGGTTAATTCATCCGGGGATTTTAGATTATAGATATACTGAAAAAGATATTTCATGGGGCAGTTTGCAAGGGTCTCAAGGCTTGAGGATGAGAAAATTCTGTTGCCGGCCTCAAGGTAATCTTTAAATGTCTCCGCACCCTTAACTATGCCGTCATATTCAAAAAGGCCGTTTGCCGCCCTCCTTGAGTTAATAGCCCTTATGCCCCTTATGATATCTTCTCTATCTGTATCATCCCTGATAATGATATTCTTCAGCCCTGTATCCGCGCCATTTGCCGGTGTGCCGGCCTTTGCCCTGTTTGCGTCAAGCAACTCTGTCCGTGAGGTAAACTCCTGTTCAGCCTCCCAGATCAGCCTATCACCTGATACCCCTTTATCATTGCTGTTTTTAGCAAGGGCACAGAGATCCTGTATCACCTGTGAAGGCTGAACAGGTTTTTCCGAGATGCTCATGGGGTATGATAAAAAAAGCCCCTTCTCATAGTTTTTAAGTATACTGCAGAAGAGCTGTTTTGACTGATCAACCGGGTCAATAACCCTGAATATGCCCCTTGATGCCTCGGGTATGATAAAGTCAAAGCGCTCCCTTAAGGGGAAGCTCCCTGAGGTGAGCCCGCCCGCAAAAAGGTAATCAAATGAGCGGCCCCTGGTTTCAAGCCACTGTGAAACACGTATTACATCAGGGTTTCTTTCATCAAGCAGATACCTGTCATTGATCCTGTTCCTGAATGTTTTCAGGAAGAGAGCGGCAATTTCCCCCTTTTTTGTTCCAAATAACCGCTGTTCCAGCCTTGCCTCCTTCTGGCTTGTGACAAGAAGTTCATTGAGCAGGGTGAATGCCCTGATATCCCTTTTAAGGAGCCCCCTCTTTATATCAGGCGCCAATCCGTTATCACCTTTGCCGCTCCAAAGGATATTCGCAGGGAAACCCAGAAGGGCCACTATCTCTTTATACACCTCAACCACCTCTTCAGGTGTCTCCTTTTCTGTCAGGGTGATAAATGGCCTGATCATTGCGCTGAACAGAAGACGCTCGCGAATAAATGAGTAGTACTCCCTTTTAAGCCTGTCCCTTTCTTCCCGGTTCTTTGTCCCTGATGCCGCAGCAATGTATATGCCTTTAAAGTAGGTCATCCTTTCATCACTTATCTCTTCAAGCCTGTGGCCAAGCCTTACTATACCGCACCTTTGCATGACAGTATCAAACAGGTGCACATCAAATCTGTATGTATTATAAGGGGCGCCATTATTCAGCAGAGGGGCAACAGAATCTAAAGTGTCACCAGGGAGCAGTATATCTCCGGAAAGAAGATCAGATGAAAAATTAGGGGGCTTAAACCCCATAAACCGGGATTTTATGACTGCTGATGAAAAGAGACTGAATATATCCTCCCTCTTAAAGCCGTGGATGGGGAGCTCTAATATCCTTAAAAACAGGTCTGAGAGGGGGTGTGAAGAGAGTGGTATCCCCTTTGTGAGGCTGAATGGGAGCCCGTATTCGGTGAATATCTCAGAGACAATCGGGGCATAGCTGGTAAGGTCAGGGAATATCACCCTGATTGCGCCGGGGCCCACAGGGCCGTCAGTCCCTTTATTGCACAGTATCCGCTTGATTTGTGATGCAATGGCCTTAACCTCATCTGTCTGTGTGGCAAAGGCGCCTATCCTGAGATTATTGCATGCGCAATCAACGCTCCATTCCTTGTCAGAGTAGATGATCCCTGCATACGGGTTTGGATAAGGTGCATCATCAGCCCTTAAGGCGGCTGCCTCTGCCCCGCTCTCATGAAGTTTATCCATAAGTGAAACAAGGGAATAGTATGCCCTGCATGACCCCTGCTCCCCCTTTATGGCTGGAACACCCCTATCTGCCCCGATCCCGCAGGCAATTTTGAATTCAGCAATGGGGTCAGGGCCATCAGTGTCAAAATCTATCAGCCACCAGAGTTCCTTTGAGATACCGGCCAGAAAGAAGAGTATCTCCTCCTCTACCCTTGTTATGTGCGTGAGGCTATCCAGTATGATTATGTCATGATCTTTCATGCATGATGGCCGGTTGTTTCCCTTTAGAAAATCCCGCACCTCTTTATATATATCATCGCTGTCATACCCCCTGATCTCCCTTTTTAATTCCTCATAATCGCCCATGAGCCAGAGGATATCCTCCTCAAGCGCAAATCTTTCATCCGATGCCGTGGCCCCTTTGGCCTCCTCCCTCATTATCCTGCCGCCAAGGTCATTTGCATAGATATCTTCATAATTGTTCTGGTAGATGGTGGATATGAAACTTATGATATTCCGGCAGATGCCTGAGAATTCGCTCTTATTCTGATCCTCTTTGAAAAGGGCGTTGAAATAGGCGAGCCCCTGAGAATCATATGCCCTCTCTTTGATGGCCTTTCTGATGAGCATCTCTGAGACCATCCGGTCTATGGCAAAATGATCCGCATATTTATCGGGCCTTATATCCTCCTCAAATATCCTGTGGATCACCCCTGTGAGGGTATTGCTCTCGCGCCTGATCCAGAAGAGGGGGTCTGTCTCAAGCTCCATTACCCGCCCTTTTGTAGGGACTATGTGCAGAAAACCACGGCCAGAAGATTCTTCCATCATCTTTATGAGGAGCCTCTGCCTGGCCGAGACTGTTTTACCCAGAAAGTAACAGATTTTTGCCATACGGTTTTTAAGCTAAAAGGTCTCTATCTTTGCCTTGTCCCTGAGCCCTTTAACAAAGTCACTCAAATCCTTTTTTACCTTGGTTTCCTTCAGGTAATTTGTTAGGTTTACCTTTGCCTCGTCAAAGCTGTATTTTCCCGCAGGCTGTTTTTCAGTGACCTTTATAATATGATAACCGAAATCGCTTTCCACAATATCGCTCACAGCCCCTGGCGTAAGGGCAAATGCTGCATCCTCAAAGGGTTTAACCATCTGACCTCTTGTAAAGAGACCCAGGTCTCCCCCCCTTGCGCCACTGCCCGTATCCTGGGAGGTTTCCTTTGCAACAGCGGCAAAATCCTCACCTGCCTTTACTCTTGCCTGTATCTTTTCTATCTCTGCCCTGGCAGCCTTCTTTTTTGCATCATCTGCAGCAGGCTCCACCTTGATTAAGATATGGCTTGCCCTTACTGATTCGGGCTTATTGAACCTCTCTGTATTGTTATCATAAAAGGCCTTTGCCTCGCTCTCCGGTATCACTGTTTTATCAACAAAGTTCTGTTCTATAAATTTATTAACTGTAAGCCCCTTTTTGATCTGCGCCTTTATGATCTCCTCTGTCACATGTAAATCATCAAGCGCCTTTTTCAGGTCATTCTTATCTGGGTATCTGGATGTTACCCGCGCCCATTCATTATCTATTGATGCCTGATCCGCTGTGACCCCCTTTTCAAGGGAGTTCTGGTATAAAAGCTCCATGCCTATGAGATTTTCCATGACCTGTTTTTTTATCTCAGCCATTTCCGCGTCGGCAATCTCTCCGCCCTGGGCAGATACCTGGTTTTTGATCCTTGAGATTTCCCTGTCATACTCATCTTTTGGGATATCCTTGCCATTAACGATGGCAACCCTCTCAGCTCCTGCTGCAAACGCTATAGAGAAAAACATCATAATGACCATCAGGGTAACCGGAAGGGCTGCTGCCAATTTTCTACACATTTTTTTGCTCCTTTAAACGATAGGTTGTTTCCCCTTAGAAAGAGCCCCTTTGGGGGCGCATCTTCAGGTGTTAATTTGTCAGAGGTGACTATACCTCTATTGACAGATAATAAAAGTCTTTTTTTTAAAAACCTCTTAAGCATAGACAAAAACAGCCTCTGAGAATATTTTGACTTGATGGGAAAGGGCTGATATATTCCATAGCTAAAAAAATATATAAGGATTTATAGCTCTTCTTATTTAAGGTTTGGTTGTCATGGCAAAATTGTTTATATTTTCAGGTTATGGTCATAATCAGTCTTATGAGCTTTTTGGGAGCAGCGTCAATATCGGGCGCTCAGAGGAAAATGATATACAGATATCAGACATGTCTGTCTCCCGCACCCATCTAAACATCATGGAGAAGGATGGCAGTTTTTTTGTAAAGGACCTTAACAGCCAGAACGGCACATATGTGAATGGCACCCGGATAATACCTGATGAATATATTGAGGTAAAGGAAAACTCTCCTATTGTTATAGGCATGACCCTCATATGCCTTGGAAAGATGTGCCCTGATCATATCAGGTCATTCCTGGGGTCATTGGGAAGCCACTCAGGCAGGGATGAATTGGACCCCGGCGCCACCACCTTTTTCAGGCCTTTCACCGATATCAAGAACAGGGAGCTGATCACAAACATTAATAATGTGTTTCATGTGTCATCAGATGTGGACGAGATAGCAGGAAAACTCCTTGACCATATACTCAACCATTTTCTGAGGGTTGACAGGGTTGTGATTATACTCTGCACTGAAAACTCAAGCGGCAAGATAGTGGAGACGGTTATCTCAAGGTCGCGGTCAGGGAAAGAGAATCAGGAGGGAGGATTCAGCAGGATGATCGTTGACAGGGTGATCTCCAGCAGGACGCCTCTTATTGTCCCCAATGTGACAAATGAAAAAGAGCTTGAGCTCTCAGGTACACTGAAGCTTTTAAAGATCGGTTCTGTCATGTGCGCCCCGATAATTAAGGATAACAGGCTTATGGGCGTTCTGTATATAGACTCCCATGAAAAGCCTTACGGGTTCAGGGATGATGATCTGGCCCTTATAACAGAGCTTGGTTCACTCACAGCAAAATCCATAGAGCCTTTTCTTTCAAATGAGATGGGCAGTTGAAGAGGGGCTGATCACAAAAAATCTTAATATTATTTTTTCCAGTCAGGAAGGCTGATACTTACCGGTGCAGAAAAGCAGGATAAAGAGACATAGCATAAGCAGGTTAATGGTTTATATACTCGGACACAGCCCGGATGAGTTTGGTATTGTCCCTGACCCTGAGGGGTTTGTGGCCATAAAGAAGCTCATAAGGGTGATGCATGAGGAGCCTGATATACCGCATGCCAGCGAGGGGAGCATAAACGAGGTGCTTATGAGCGAGGAGAGGGGGCTTTTTGAATCGGATGGGAAAAATATCCGGGCAGTATCAAGAAACTGGGTTTTAGATACGGCTATTCCTGCCACAGACCTCCCGTCCCTGCTTTTTACACCTGTGAGGAGGAGGGCGCATTTCAGTGTAATTGAGAATGGGTTGATAAAGAGGGAGGATCACTTTTATATCCTTACGCCTGAAAAAGGGATGGCTGAAAGGATAGGAAAAAGAAAGGATCAAAAGCCTGTTATCATAGAGGTAATGGCCCACAGGGCAGGTAAAGATGGGGTCCATTTTACCCAATTCGGGGGGCTTTTTCTTGCGCCTGAGATACCTGCCCAATATATTGCCGGGCCTCCTGTGCCAAAGTATGCCATTGAGGAGAGGGAGGCAGCTCCACCTGTAAAAAAAGAGGAGGTAAAGGAGTTTAGCCCGGGCTCTTTCTTCCTTGATTTAAGGAATGACCCTGATAAATCAAGAAGGATAAAGGGGCGCAAAAAGAGGGGGTGGAAAGAGGAGGTAAGGGGGATGAGGAGAAAGGGGTGAATTATAAATTAATCTCCCCTGAAAGATAATCCCTGTGAACCCTTTCTGCTGCTACCCTGATAAACTCATTTCTAATCGGCTTTTCAGAATGCGCCACTACCTTAATGTAGTTATCGGTCAACCCCTTTATGGTCTTATCCTCTTCAGAATCCCACCCTTCGGTAAGCACAGTAAGTTCCTTACCAATGAATGAGCGGTAGAAGAGGCCCTTCTTTTTTTTACCAAGCTCCCTTAATTTCTGTGCCCTTTCCTTTATGATGGCTGTGTTCACCTGCCCTTTAAAGCCTGCTGCGGGTGTGCCCTTTCTTGGGGAAAAGGGGAATACATGCAGGTATGATATGGGAGAATTTTCTATGAGCGAATAACCATTGTTAAATGCCTTCTCATCTTCACCGGGAAACCCGGTAATGATATCCGCCCCTATTGCTGCATCAGGTATCGCCTCATGTATCCTGGCAACAAGCCGCTGATAATCATCAGGGGTGTAATGGCGGTTCATCCTCTTAAGTATCTCTTTGTCACCGCTCTGGAGCGGTATATGAAAATGGCGGCAGAGCCAGGGTTCTGTTGCCACCATGTGGATTAGTTCATCGGCTATCTCACCCGGTTCAAGAGAACTCAGCCTTATCCTGAAGGAGGGGGCCTGTTTTGCTATCATCTTTAAAAGCGGAACAAGTTCCGGTTTGCCTGAAATCTCTTTCCCATATTTGCCAAGGTGTATGCCCGTGAGCACGATCTCCTTGTAATCCTCCCGCTCGAATGCTTTGATTGCCCTTACTACATCATCCTTATCCATGCTTTTTATCGGGCCGCGCGCATAGGGGACAATGCAGTAGCTGCAAAAGGAGTCACAACCGTCCTGAATCTTTAAGAATGCCCTTGTACGCTCCATGAACCTCTTTGCCTGCGTGCCAAAATGATCATTTTCACTTATATCTGTCACCCCTTTATTTAAAGGGGCGGAAGCGGGTTTTGTTAGGATATCTATAATA
This sequence comes from uncultured Desulfatiglans sp., assembly GCA_964643755.1. Classification (GTDB taxonomy): domain Bacteria; phylum Desulfobacterota; class DSM-4660; order Desulfatiglandales; family HGW-15; genus JAAZBV01. The sequence continues at coordinate 28,493 of CAZXUA010000015.1, forward strand.
TTAAGTTTGTCAGGGTTGCCTGCAAGCAGGTGAATGCCCTCTATCCTCTTCAGCTCTTCAGGAAAGACCTGCGGGTAGCAGCCCACCACAGCGATCTTTGCAGAGGGGTTCTCCTTGATGGCCCTTCTTATGGCCTGCCGTGACTGATATGATGCCTTTTGTGTTACAATGCAGGTGTTTATAATAATGATATCGGCTTCTGCCGAATCCTCTGTTGGCTCAAACTCTTCTGAGGCAAATCTTTCCTGAATGGAGGCTGTTTCACACTGGTTGACCTTGCAGCCCAGGGTTATAATTTTGTACCTCTTACTCAAGCAGGCTCCTGTCAAAGTTTACCTCCATGGCCTTTGCCGGGCATGCTGCAACACATAGTTCACAGGCGCTGCACTTGCTGTTGTCAAAGATTACCTCCATCTGGGGTCGTTTTATATGGAGAGCGCCGGTCGGGCATACTGCTGTGCAGGCACCGCACTGGAAACATTTTGCATCATCCCTTCTTATATCATGGCCAATGCTCTTTACATCTATGCCCAAGCCTTTGAGGTATTTGATGCCCTTCAGATAGTTGCTCTTGTGGCCGGACAGTTCAAGCACCATTAACCCCTCTTTTCTGGGGTAGACAGTTGCCTTTAATATGTTGAATGTGAGATCATAATCCTTAACCAGATTCACAACAATGGGTTCATTAACCACCTGTACAGGGAATCTCAGAGATAACATTTTTGAATACATCGGCGCCTCCTATATTATTTGAACTTCTTAATTGCCCTTTCAAAGCCCGGCATAGAGTTTATTATTGTTTCATCAGAAACACAATAGGCTATCCTGAAATGGCCCGGCCCTCCGCAGCCTGTGCCCGGCACTGTGAGTATATTCTCATCCTTGAGCGCAGAGACAAAGGCAATATCATCCTTTATCGGGCTTTTCGGAAAGAGGTAAAAGGCGCCCTGGGGTTTGAAAAATTCATAACCCAAAGAGGCAAGGCCGTCGCACAGGAGGTCCCTCTTTTTCTGGTATATGCTTACATCTATGGTCACATTCAAGAGCCTGTTTATCGCCCTCTGCATAAGGGCAGGGGCATTAACAAAGCCCAATATCCTGTTGGCAAGCACAAGGGCTGACGATACAGTTGCCCTGTCATCCATATCAGGGTTAATGGCAACATAACCTATCCTTTCACCGGGAAGGGAGAGATCCTTTGAAAAGGAGGTTGCTATAAAACTATCTTTATATGCCTCAAATATACTCGGCACCTTTATGCCATCATAGATGATCTTTTTATAAGGTTCATCCGCAATAAGATTTATGGGCTCACCCTTTTTATCACTGTATTCTTTGAGAAGCGAGGCAAGGGCATCCAGCTCTTCCTTTGGAAATACCTTCCCTGTGGGGTTGTTGGGTGAATTGATCAGTACTGCCTTTGTCTTATCTGTCATGGCATTTTTAATGGCCTCAAGATCAAAGGAAAAATCGGGTCTGCACGGTACAAACTTTGGCACCCCCTGGTGGTTATCAACATAGAACCTGTATTCCATAAAACATGGGGTAGGTATTATCACCTCATCACCCGGATCAAGGATGGCCTTGAGTATAATATTGAGCGCACCGCCTGCGCCCACTGTCATCACTATATCATCGCGGGAGAATATCTTTTTATGTTGCGTGGAGAGGTATTCCGCAACAATGTTTCTGGTATCTTCATAACCTGCGTTTGACATGTAGCAGTGCTGCCCCTTGCAGGTATCATTAACGAGCTCCTTCATGATCTCTATAAATTCGGAAGGGGGTTCAATATTGGGGTTTCCAATACTGAAGTCAAAGACATTTTTATCACCATAGATGGCCTTTCTCTTTGCCCCCTCCTCAAACATCTTTCTTATCCATGAGGCCTGTGTTATAGCGGCCTGTATCTTCTTTGAAGCTGACATCTGTTTCTCCTTTTGGCCCGGATTTTTATCTGGAATATGTCAGAAATAAAAGGATTATCACCTTCATATACAAAACCCGGAATTTGTAAAGCACGTAAAATAGTTGGTTTTTAAGATTTTGTAAAGCAACAGTTGACTTAGATACGGCAAAGCCGTATATTTTTATCATGGAATTCATTGAAACAAGTATATTCACAAAATTGATCCCTAAATATCTGACTGATGATGAATATCGTTTGTTTCAGTGGTATTTAATTAGAAACCCAGAAGTCGGGGATATTGTTCGTGGTAGCGGCGGGGTAAGAAAAGTCAGGTGGGCACCAGAAGGAAAAGGAAAAAGCGGTGGAGTAAGGATCATGTATTACTGGAAAAAGTCAGATGATGAAATATGGTTGCTTACAATTTATTCAAAGAGTGAAAAAGATACAATCCCTAGCCATATTCTTAAAAAGATATCAGAGGAAATTGAAAATGAGTGGTCGTAATATTGGAAAAGAAATATTGGATGGAATAAAAGAGATTAAACGTTATAAAAAAGGAGAAATCAGTCTATCCACACATACGCTAAATGCACCTTCTCCGGCAAAGGTTATCCGGAAAAAGCTTAAGTTGTCACAATCTGCTTTTGCAGGGTTAATGGGTGTAAGCGCGCGTACCATACAGGATTGGGAGCAGGGAAGAAGAGCACCTCAAGGTCCTGCAAAATCTCTGTTACGAATTGCAGAACAGCACCCCGAAGTTTTTCTTGAAATAAAATAGGGGGATAGTGGGGATAAGGAGCGTGGGATTGAAACATCTTGAAATATCAAAGAACAAGGTTAATAATTTTGCAGTGAATTAAGAGGGAAGTGTGAGTGAAATTGTCAGAGAGCTGTTCGATGAGCATGTTAAAAACAGGGATATTGGTTCTTATGTTGATAACCTGTTGGGCAGGATAGGCGGCCAAATTAAGTCAAAGGGTTTTGATCAAAAAGAAATTGAAGGTGTTATTCGTGATGTTCGGGCGAATAAGTGTCTAAATTCAAAACAGTTTATAGATTTCTATTCTATCCTTTAGATATAGATGAAAATTTAAGTGAAAAACAAGTAAGAGCTAAACGAAGATTTTGCCCCTTTCTCATTATTCAGAAAACACCATCCTATTTTACTTTTTCTATCCACCCTAAAACATCTTTAATGATTTTATGTGCAAGAGAAATATCATTTTTACTTAATGATCTCAGGAATGCATTTATTTTTGCAATCTCTCTCTCACGGGTTTTATCTAATTTCTTGCCGGTCCCAAAATCAAAAAAGTCCTTCAGTGCAACACCAAGGGCAGTGGCTATTTTATCCATTGTTTTTAATGATGGGAATGCTACACCTCTTTCCATCCTTGATATTGTTTCTACGCTTACATTCACTTCTTCGGCGAGTTGCGCCTGTGTGACTTTTTTATGTAAGCGGAACTCGGTAATCTTGCTCCCGATCAACTTTTCCAGATCAGCCATAGATAGCCTCCTGAAAAGCACAATAGACAATAAAAAGCTTTCTAAACAGGATGCTATTTGCCTAGTTAAATATATAATTGACAAATATATTCTTATAATACTATATGGGTATAAAATTGCTTAAGTGGGTTATATTTAGAATTTGCTTTTAATATTATTCACTGGTAATGAAGTTGTTCTATATTAGATTTACAAGGCTTTATATGAAAAATGGGTATTCAAAAAGCACGGGGTAAAGCATATATGAAAAAACAGTTTTATCTATTTATAATTCTAATGGTTTTTATTACATTTGATTACTATGCAGAAGATATCTTTCCAGATGGTGAAACAATTGAAATGCCGCCAGGGCCATTTGAATCTGAGGCAACTACCAGATTTGAACCCGACCCAAATGACTTTGATGCTGATGGAATTTCAAATGCTGATGAAGAGAAGTATGGTACAGACCCAAATGACCCGGACACTGAAAATGATGGTTTCACGGATCTCTGGGAAATAACAAATGGAACAGATCCGAATATTTCCAATTCTACTGGTTATCTTGAGGTTGAGGACATTGAACAAGGGAATAAGGTTGACCTGCTATCAGAAGAGTTGATTGATGCAAATGAACTGCCTGAAGAAACCGATAAGACAAAACCGGAAAGCATAGATATATTACCTCCACAAATTGATGCTGACTTCGAACTAACTCCACCTTCCTTGGATGATGTAACAGATACCACTGATAATGAAAATCAGAATGATCTATCAGAAAACACAGAAGATGCAGGGTTAAACGGAACCTCTACAGGGGTCGACTTAACCCCCATCTTTATGCTGCTCCTTTTAAACGACAATGATAATGACGGTATGGATGATGACTGGGAAATAAGTCATTTCGGCACTCTTGCATATAGTGCAGGAGACGATCCTGATTCTGATAATTTATCGAACATTAATGAGTATAACAACCATACTGATCCCAACAACCCAGATACTGACGGTGACGGGTTGACGGATGGCTTCGAGGTATTGAACAGCTTAAACCCCAATGACACAGATACAGATGATGATACAATGGGCGATGGTCTGGAGGTTACCTATGGCTTTAATCCGCTTGTTAATGACGCATATGGCGATATTGATAATGATGATCTCCCTAATTTCTGGGAGGTAAACTTAGGGACAAATCCGATAGTCTATGACAGAAACAGCGACCCTGATTCAGACCTCTATACCAATTATATCGAGTACATTGCTGAGACCAATCCTATAAGCTCAAACTCAACACCTGTTCCAGGGCAATACAATAAATATGACAAGCTAGGCCGATTAACAAGTACCGCAGTTATCGCAGATTACCAGATAACATATGAGACGTACTATGAATACGATGTTGTAGGAAATCGTGAAAAGAAGACAATACGCTAGAATTGATACTATATTTCTCAGTTATAGAACGATAAGGAAACAACCATGAAACAAGCCATCATAAAAATAATAAACTTCTCAGTTTTCATATTTTCTATCTCCATTGTCTTATCCATCAGCTTAACAGGATATGCATCACAACCCGGCTGGCAGATAGTCACCGCACCGCAACTCGTTAGCCCAACAGAGGCAAGGACAATTCTGGAGAAAAAAGATGTAAAAGAAATAACTCTACCATCTAAAAAAGAGAACATACTCCTTATGTCAATGGGCGATGGATTGACAACATCTGAAACCCAGGCTACCCCTCAAATTGTAGAACTCGCAAGGGCCTTACAGCATGACCCAAAGCTCATATTTAATTATGTTAAAAACCATATTGATTATGTCCCCTCATTTGGTTCTGTTAATGGCGCTACGGCTACACTTCTTGCAGGAAGAGGAAATGATTTTGATCAGGCTTCACTATTAATTGCATTGATGAGAACTTCAGGATTTACAGCAGACTATGTTTCGGGCGACGTAACATACCCTATTTCTGATCTGGCAGCATGGCTAGGAACTGATTCTACCCCAGGTGTAATTGCCCAGGTATTTGCCAATGGCGGTATTCCGGTATCATACGGCAGTAACTCTGTCACTCTCATGCGTGTCTGGGTTCAGGTAAATATTAATGGAACAAATTATGTCTTTGATCCTGCTTTTAGAAAGAATAATTACGAGACAGGCATTAACCTGGCTTCAGCAATGGGGTATAATAAGACCACTCTACTAAGTGCTGCCTCTGCCGGTGCTACCATCGGAACTGATTACATACAGAATTTGAATGAAAGTAATATAAGGTCTACTCTTCAAAACTACAGTAACAATCTTATTAATTACATCAGAAGTAATAAACCGAATTCTGAAATCAGAGAGATAATAGGCGGCCCGAAGGGTATTTATGAGGAGCTTGAAACATACTCTACTACTCTTCCATATCAAACAAATATTGCCAATCAAACAGTTTTTTCAACTATCTCTGATAACTACCGGCTAAAGATAAGGGTGCAACATCAGGGTATTGACCGTACCTTTTCAAGCTTTGAGATTGCAGGTAAGAGGGTAACGATATTCTTTACAGGAACGAGTAACGCACCCCAACTCAAGGTGGAAGGTGAGCTGGTTGCCACCGGGAATGCTACAGCTATTGGAACGATGTACGATTTAATTGTTACAGCAAATCACCCTTATGCTTCTAGTGGCGGGACTTATTGTGACCAGACAGAAACGTTTCACCTGAAAAGTGGCGGTGCATATGCTCTGGCATGTGATTTTGAAAACGTGTCAAATGAGTTAATGCAGGAACGTAACAAGACACTTACTGAAAATAAAGTAACAGGCACACCTGAGTCTGAGGCAGTTCTTGGAGAATCACTCAATATAATGGCAATGACCTGGCTTAATGAGTGCAATCTTGCAGAGAAAATGATGGGGGAGTTGGCTGGAGTTATTCCTGTAAGACAGCATAAAATAGGCGTAATGGCACAGGAAGAGGGGTATTATATTGACGTAAAGATGGGGTATGTTACGCCATCTTCAGAACATGGTAATAGCAGTGAAGTTTTCCAATGGTTTTTTGCAATAGGCGGATTCTCAAGCGCATTTGAGCATGGAATCCTGCAACAGTTACAGGGGATAGATAAAATCGGAGCATCAACAGTAAAACTCCTCCAACTATCAAATGCTAACAATAAAAAAAGCTTTTATGCATCCAGCAGTAATTTTTCTACCATTACACCTCAACTACAGAATTATCAGACATCTAAAATTGCAGAAATCCAAGGCCTCGTTAATGCCGGTTTTAAATTTATATTGCCACAGGATGCCAATATTGCATTAAACGAATGGACAGGCATGGGATATATCCAGTATTACCATTCAGGAAACAGCGGATCAGCAGGAATGATTATCTCCGGTGATTATAATGGTGGATATTCCAGTATCTCTGAACCGGTAAATGTTAATGAAGTTTACTACCAGACCTCACTTTCAGTGGCAAATATCAGCACTCAAGCCCATTTAAGCACCCCTACAAGTATAGACCCTGTAGATATGCTCTCAGGATCATTCCTTTCCAGTAATACCGATATCTCATTAGGTGCATCAGGCACAATGGGGTTGGGGTTAACCCGCTCATATAACAGCAGTTCAAATTCTAAAGAAGGAGTTCTTGGAAGAGGGTGGTCTCATAATTATGATGTGTTTCTCGAAACACACTCTGATGGAAACCCCGGTTTAGGCACAAGAACACCAATTGATTCTGCATCCGCGATTGTCTCTTTGTATATAGCAAACGACCTGATGGAAACTCAAGACAGCCTGATTAATTGGCTGGTTGCAACTCAGATACAAAAGTGGATGATTGATCAGTTGATTGAAAATGTAGTCACCGTTCATATGGGAAGCAAAACTCTGGATTTTGTGAAACTTGCAGATGGTTCCTATAGCTCCCCACCAAATACGACTGTGAAACTGGTTGAAGGCACAACCTTCAGGCTTGAAGACCGCTTTGACCTGAATATTAACTTTAATACAGATAAAAAGATTAGCTCAATTGTTGATGCTGACAATAACTCTCTGACATTTCAATATTCAGGAGATAAGTTACAATCTGTCAGGGATACCTTTCAAAGGTCATTAACCTTAACATATAATGGTGATTTACTTGATACTGTTACAGATTCCACTGGGAGGTCAGTATCCTATGACTATACCAATGGTAATCTGACAGGCTTCAGAGACCTCGAAAATAAACTTTGGCAATATGGATATGATTCTAAGAACAGGATTACAACCCTTACTAACCCTTTGAATATAATAACTGTAACCAATACATATGATGAACTTGACAGGGTTAAAACCCAGACAGTACCAAGAAAGATTAATGGGAGTATAGTCAACAGGACATATAACCTCTATTTTTCAGGTTACATGAATATAGAAGAGGACACGGAAGGTAACCAGACAATATATTATTTTGATGACAAGGGGAGAACAGTAAGTGTTGAAAATGCCCTAGGTAACAGGAGTTACACCGAATACGATGGGCAGAATCATGTTGTGAAAACAACTGATCCTAGGGGAAATGAAGCAGAGTTTACATATGATGGCAATCATAACCTTGTAAAGGCAGTAGGGCCTTTATCAGGAATAGAATATGATACCGGATATACATATGATGCAGAGTTCAGGCTTACAGACACTTACCTGTCACAGAATGATGTTATACAGAGAAACCTTTCTCACCTTGAGTATGACACTGAACATCATCTTGAAAAAACCACCACATACCCTGAAGCAGGAAAGGAGATTTTTAGAGACATCACCTATTATTCAAACGGACTTACAAATACAACCTCAGATGGCAAAGGGATTATAACCACATTAACATATGACTCATTCGGAAACCCTGATACCTCAAAGGTGGATATTGAGCCATTAGTGGATTATGTATACAACTCAAGAGGCTGGATGACAGACCTGAATGATCAGGCTGGTTCACATACAGGCTTTACCTATAACAACAGGGGGCAAATCTTAACTAAGATAGACCCTCTAAGCAAGGTAACAGGTTATACCTATTATGATGATGGAAGCCTTCACTCCATCACAGACCGCAAAAATAATACCATTTCCTACAGCTACACCCCCAGCGGTAAAATGGATACAATTACCTATCAGGATTTATCAACAGTAGGTTTTCAGTATGATTCACGTGATAACCTTTACAGGATGCAGGATTCTATAGGTACAACCACATACAATGAATATGATGCTGCAAGTAGGCTCAGGAGATTCACTGATGCACAGGGGTTTGAGATTGCTTACAATTACGATAATGCCGGAAACCTAACCACATTAACCTATCCTGGTAACAAGACAGTCACTTACACCTATGATGAACTGAACCGGCTTGAGACAGTCACCATCAACTGGGTAACAGGCACCCCGGCAAGCACATTTTATTATGATGCTTCAGGTCGTCTTGATCAGATAGACCAGTTCAATGGGACAAAGGTTTATTATGGGTATGACAATGCGGACAGGTTAACTGACCTTGAGAATGAAAAGGGCGATACAACACCCATAGCAACATATCACTTTACCCTGGATAACAATGGCAACAGGACGCATATAACGAAAAATGAACCATTAAGCTTTGACCCAAGCGCCCAAACCATTAACTATACATACAACACCCAGAAGAACAGGCTGTTAACCGCAGGAGCTGACACCTTCACCCATGATGACGAAGGACAGTTGTCAGCAAAAAACAGCACATCATACACCTTTGATTATGAACACAGGCTTAAAACCATAGGAAGCACGATACAGTACTTTTACAATGGTATGGGAAACAGGGTAAGGGCTGTAAGAAATGGCGTTACAACAAAGTATATCTATGATGCCAGGGGGAACCTGTTAGCTGAGGCGGATGTAAATAATGTAATCCAGAGGTATTACATATATGGAAATGGCCTTAGGGCGATGGTGACAGCAGGAGGGCAGCTTTACTGCTACCACTATAATGCGACAGGAAACACTATTGCCATAACTGATTCCAGCCAGAATATAGTAAATAAATATGCCTATACACCATTTGGAGAAATAGGTAATGAACAGGAAACCTTTGCCCAGCCATTTAAGTATGTCGGGCAGTATGGGGTTATGTCGGAATCCAATGGCCTGTATTATATGAGGGCACGGTATTATGACCCAACGCTAGGAAGGTTTATTTCCGAAGACCCGGCAGGGTTTAGGGGCGGAGATGTTAACCTTTATGTTTATGTTGGAAATAATCCAGTATTGTTGATTGATCCATCGGGATTATGTTCGCAATCATTCTTCCAGAAATTTGAGACTAATTATAATTCCACTTTAAACGGCCTTTATGGAGAAGATCTTGAATGGGCTGACAGTTTAGGTCTTTGGGGGGCGAGTGCTTTAGCTGTCGAGATAGGTATGTCAAGCGTTCAATCTCTAACTGATGCTTTGGCTACTGAGCAAATTGCGAATGGAAAGATAGCTGGATCATTTGTGCAAGGCGATTTATTTTCAAAATTGCAGGCGGCGGATATTGGTGCAAATACGGCAGCCAGGACAACAGCACTGCGTACCGGGATGCGGGTTACTGGAGCCGTTACTGGAGTAATTACTGCTGGTGCTACAGGTTATTCGTTAGGCGCACGCCTTAATGCCGCTGCAATAGCATTATACCAATCTTTCTAGGAGTTTCCATTGAGAAAAATATATAAGATTACTGCATTTATATTGTCTATATTATTTATCCTTGGGATTTTTATTGATTTTTATTTTAGAGAAATAAAGTCAATTAAATTCTATATAGCTGCTTCGTTTGTAGCAGCAATTTTTATTACCTATGCTCTAAAAAAACCGCCTCCGGGGTAAGCGTCTGAGCAACCCATCTTTTCAGGGAGAGGCGGACATGTTAACGTTCCA
>CAZXUA010000016.1:0-38825 GCA_964643755.1 uncultured Desulfatiglans sp.
TCATAGCACGGCTCCTACCCGCTCCAGGTTAGAGACTAACTGCCGTTTTTAGGTTTATAGAATTAAGTATAAGGGAACACATTAAATCGGTCAAGAAGAAGAAAGGCATATCAAAAAGAGCCCAACACCATCAAAAATCAAAAAGGGCTCACGTCCTTTTTCCAACGTAAGCCCTTGATTTTTTATTGGTAGCGGGGGCTGGATTCGAACCAACGACCTTCGGGTTATGAGCCCGACGAGCTGCCTGACTGCTCCACCCCGCGTCATGTAAGCGGGTGTTTATAGCACTAATGGCACAGCTAGTCAATGATATTATTTTGTCCGCATCCAAAAACTGTCGTTTTTTGATGCTAGCTGTCAGCCATCAGCGTTCAGCAAAAGGCATATAAAACAAAGATTTAGCTGACAGGTGATAGCCAAATGCTTTACTGAAATAACCTTTTCTGGATGGATACTATTTAACGCCTTTTTACCCCGGAATCTGGATGGTAAAGGTGGTGCCCCTCCCCGGGGCGCTTACTGCCCAGATATCACCATTATGGGCCTGCACTATCTTATATGAAATAGCAAGGCCAAGGCCTGTCCCCTTTTCCCTTGTCGTATAAAAGGGTTCAAAGATATGTTTCATCTCTTCACTGGTCATACCCTTTCCATTATCACCTATGGAGACCTCAACCCCTCCCTCAATCTTCACTGTCTTTACCCTGATCACACCCCCTTCAGGCATGGCCTCTATCCCGTTTGATATGATATTTATGAACACCTGCCTAAGTTTATCCGGGTCACAGTTGATCTCACACAACCCATCATCCTGATATCTTTCAAAATAATACCTCTCACTACTGTATACCCCTGCCATGATATTTAAGACATCATCTATTACAGAGTTTATCTCAGCAGGTCTCATAACCAGCCTGTATTCCTTTGTAAAATCGCCAAGATTGGCCACAAGCCTTTCTAGCCTTGCAACCTCATCAAGCACCATATCTATCTTGTTGATGTCCTTTTTATTCTCAAGGACTGACCTTATCTGACTGGTAAAACCCCCTATAATCATTAGGGGATTTTTGATCTCATGGGCAACACGCGCCACTGCCTGCCCCACAGAGGCAAGCCGTTCTGCCTGCAGTATCTTCCTTTCCATCTGCTGCTGATGGGTTATATCACGTATAATCGCGGTGAAGGTCTTTTTACCACCCATATTCAGGACAGAAAGGCTGAGATCAACAGGGAAATACTCGCCGTTTTTTCTCATTGCGTTAAGGGAGATGTTTTTGCCTGCTATGCCAGCCTCCTGGTTTTCCATCAGGCGATCCAGATATATTTGATAGTGTTCTGAGTGCTGGGGAATAATGGTATCCAGGGTCTTCCCAGTAACCTCACTCCCTGAATAACCAAATATCTTCTGGGCAGCATTATTGAAGAGTATAATTCGCTGGTTTTCATCTATGCTTATAATGGCATCTGTTGCCGTATCCAGGATGGCCTTAAACCTCTTTTCAGAACGCTGAAGTTTAAGTATAAGATGGCGGTACTCTGTAACATCCCTGGTGATCTCAAGATAATACCTTCTGCTCTCATCCTCTGCCATAAGCGGGTACATGATGACTATATATTCACGTGAATCCCCATCTTCATCTTTATGGGTTACTGTCATCTCAACCGGTTCGCTTGTTGCAGCCTTTTCCACCGGGCACCTTCCCTCGCCTGCCAGACAGGGCAGCCACGCCCTTTTGATATCATAACATCTCCTGCCCGCCACATCCCTTTTTTCAACCCCTGCCTTTTTAAGAAATGCCCTGTTTGCATCAATAATATGAAAATCCTGATCTATTACGATTATCTCTTCGCTTATGCCGTCATAAAGGGATGACAGAAACATATTGGTTTTTTTAAGGGCCTTTATCTCACGGTTAAGTTTTTCAAGACGGGAATCCCGGCTCTCTTCTTTAGGGATTCGTGATTTTTTCATGGCCATAACGCCTCTCTTTTATTAAAAAGGAAGGGGAAATAAATAATATATAATCAACCTGCCCGGGCCAGAAAAGGATTATGTTACGGCCTGGGGTGGTACTTTTCGTGTATCCTCTTGAGCCTTTCCCTGCTTACATGCGTATAAATCTGTGTTGTCGATATGTCAGAGTGGCCGAGCATTATCTGTACGGACCTCAGGTCTGCCCCCCCCTCAAGCAGATGCGTTGCAAAAGAGTGTCTCAGGCTGTGGGGGGTGATCCTTTTTGTTATGCCCGCCATTATGCCATATTTTTTAATTATTTTCCAGAAACCCTGTCTTGACATGGAAGAGCCCTTAGCGTTGAGAAAAAGAAAAGGGGTGTTTCCCCCCTTTATAAGTTCCCTGCGTCCATAATTGAGGTAAAGCCTGAGTGCATCCCTTGCCTTATCACCCATAGGGACAATCCTCTCCTTTGAACCCTTGCCAATGCTCCTCACATACCCCGGTTCAAGGCTTACATTAACAAGATGGAGCCCGACAAGCTCTGACACCCTGAGCCCTGTTGCATATAAGAGCTCAAGCATGGCGCTGTCCCTCTGTCCAATATCTGTTTTTATGTCGGGGGCGGCGAGCAGACTGTCCACCTCTTGATGACTTAATGTACCCGGAAGCCTGCCAGGAAGCTTTATCGGGTCAAGGAGCCTTGCCGGGTTTTCAGTAAGTTTACCCTCTGTAATAAGAAACCGGTAGAACATCTTAATCGCAGAGAGGTTTCTTGCTATTGTGCGTGCTGCAAGGCCTTTTTCTTTTTTTAATACCCCTGTGTACTCCGCTATATCCTCCCTTTTTACCAGGAGGGGCATCTTTTTTATGCGGGCAAGGTGGCCGTAATATTTAATCAGGTCGCTAGCGTATGAAGAGACCGTGTTTTCCGAGAGCCCCCGCTCTACCCTCAGATGACTCAGAAACTGGTCAAGGAGCTCATTGTTTTCCGCATCATTATTCCTCATAAATATGATTGCCCTTAAAAATCATAATACCTGCTGTTTTTTGTCAATATCCTGGGCCCGCTCTTTTCTATAACAACCATCTCTTCAAGCCGCACACCCCCTGTTCCGGGGAGATAAATGCCGGGCTCAACAGTAACCACCATCCCCTCGATTAGTTTTACCGGATTTCTGGGGCTTAGCCTCGGCGCCTCATGGGTGGCAAGGCCAACACCGTGCCCCAGTGAGTGGCCGAAAAAGCTGCCATATCCAGCATCGCTTATAATCTCCCTTGCTATGGAGTCAGGTTTAGTGCTTAACTCAACCGGCTTCACAAATTCAAGTGCTGCAAGCTGGGCCTCCCTGACGATTTTATATATCTCCTTTATCTTTCTTTCAGGCTTTCCAATAAAGACAGTCCGTGTCATGTCGCAGCAGTATCCATTCAACTTAAGCCCTACATCAAAGGTGATGTGATCCCTTTTTTTTATCCTTCTATTTGTGGGCACCGCATGGGGAAGTGCCGCATTGGGGCCTGATGCCACTATAGATTCAAATGCCATTCCATCTGCCCCTGCCTCAATAGAGATATCCTGAATCATCCTTGCGATCTCCTTTTCGGTCTGGCCGGGTTTAACATATTCAATTACCCTGTCAAGCACCTCTGACATCATATGGGATGCCCTTTCCATGAGGGCTATTTCAGATGCATCCTTGATCTCCCTCATCTTTTCGATCATGCCGCTAATATTTTTCATCTTTACCGGGGTTTTTATCCTTTTTAGCCTTGCTGAAATCTCTTTGTAAAGGCTGAAGGTAACATGATCCCCTTCAAACCCGATGGTCTTAAACCCGGCTCTTTCCACCTCCTTTACAAATTCATCCGGAAAAGTCCCTTTTTGGGTAATGACCCTGAAATCAGGGGCCTCCCTTTCCGCCACTAACATGTACCTTGAATCGGTTATAAGCAGCGCCTTTTTTGGGCTAATAAGGAGTGAACCGGATGATTCATTCAACTGGGTATCATTCGCCATGAATCCGGATAGATACTGCCTGTTTTCAGGCTGAACAATCCAGAGCATATCAATATTTTTTTTCTCAAAACCTTTTATAAGGTCTTTAAGCCTTTTCTTATAGGGTGATCTCTCCATAATTATCCTCCGGTGGAAAGTAATGAAATGTAAGTAATGAACAGCAAGAAATATGTCAAGCTTTGTTGACATATAACATATCCCTTGCTAAACATAGCAGCTTGATTGGTTAATGAACCTGATCACTACCCCGGTCTTTTACACGGTTATGGAACAGCCGCTTTTCTGTAATGGGGAGATATGCCGGTTAAAAAATCAGGGATCCGATAATCTCATAGATAGAAAGTATTTTCAACCCATGTCAGAGGGCAAAATAATAGAATATATTGATCAGGGGAAACTCATCTGTGCCCTCTGTATCCAGGACAAGGGGCAGAGGCTGCACCTCCTTACCATTTCAAGCAGGCTTGTAAACCTCTCTGAAAAACGGGCAACCCATATATCTGGTTCGCGCCTTTCAATAGAACGGCCACGGGAAGAGCTTATCCACAGATTAAAGGAAATCGACACAAAGAGAGATGCCCTCAAAAAGGAAATAAATGTGAAAGAGCTCTGGGAATTAATCAAGGATGAAAACGAGAGCTTTGATTACAAATACCTTGCCCAGCTCTGTTTTGGCGAGGAGGTTTCTGATGATCATGTTGCAGCCCTTGTCAGGGCGCTCTTTGAAGACCAGCTCTTTTTCAAGATGAAAGATGGCCAGTTCCTGCCCAATCCTGAAGAAAAGATAGCCTTAACAATCCAACAAATGGAGGAAGAGAGGCAGAAGGAGGAAAAACTCATTTCAGGGAGTGACTGGCTTAAAAGATCATTAAGGGATGGCGCCCTGATAACGAATGACTCGGAAAGATACATAGTGGATAATCTTATAGACCTTGCCCTTAACCAGAGGGATGCAAAGGAATATAAATTTGTAAAGGAGCTGCTCGAAAGGGCGGGGATCAGCGATGCGGGTGAGGCAAGGAATACCCTTGTAAGGATAGGCATCTGGGAAAGGGATGAGCATGTTGACCTGATCCGTTACAATATTGCGCAGTCATTCAGTGATGAGCAGATTGAACAGGCTGTTTTACTGAACAAAAAACCGGTCTCCTATAATGGTTATGAAGACCTGCGCCATCTGGATATCTTCACTGTCGACGGGGAGAATACCCTTGATTTTGATGATGCCTTGAGCATTGAGAGGGATGGGGATCATATGCAGGTCGGGATCCACATAACCGATGTCTCATCTGTTGTAGATGTAGAAAATATACTTGACAGGGAAGCGCTCTTCAGGGCATCCTCGCTATATCTGCCCGGAAAAGAGATACCCATGTTTCCGCCTCAGCTCTCACATGACAGGCTGAGCCTTAAAAAGGATTGCGAAAGGCAGGCGCTCTCTCTCCTTGTGAATTTTGATATGAACGGGGAGATATTTGACTACAGGTTTGTCCCAAGCATTATCTGTATAAAAAGGCACCTGACCTATGACCATGTGAACAATATCTATGAAACAGAGAAGGATACCATGTTCCACTGGCTTTACAGACTTGCCCTGAAAAGACAGAGATACAGGGTGGAGCAGGGCGGGGCGCTTATACTTTCGCTGCCGGAATTGAGCATCTCTGTAGATAAAGATGGTTCCATCAATATGGGGCTTGTAAGCCAGGAGACACCTTCACGCATGATGATAGCCGAGATGATGATACTCTACAACTGGCTTGCTGCCAGGTTCTGCCGCGATAATCGCCTCCCAACGATATACAGGGCACAGAAAGAGCCCTCTGAAAAACTGGGACTTGAAGATGGGAACTATATCTATTATGTGTTCAGGCAGAGGAGGAAGCTTCAGCCGCTTGTTATTGATGTGGAGCCCCTGCCCCACTCAGGCCTTGGCCTTGACTCCTACATCAATGTGACTTCCCCAATAAGAAGATATTTTGACCTTGTAAGCCAGCGCCAGATGCTGAACTTTATGTTCAGGGGAACACCTTTTTATAACGGGGAAGAGCTGGATAAAGTTATCACACAGGTGTCAGCAGCGCTAAAGGAGCTCAACACCGTGAAAAGAAACAGGTACAACTACTGGATTATAAGATACCTTGAGTCCCGCCCAGGAAAACCCCTCCCGGCCATTGTCCTGGATGTGCTGAAGGGCAGATACAGGATTATTCTCACCGATTTTTTCATTACCGCGGAGATAAAACGTGAAAAGGAGAGCAGATTAACCTCAGGTGAAGAGATATATGTGAGGGTTACAAAGGCAGATGCATGGAATGATATACTTGACCTGGAGCATGTCAAAGGCTGAGGGGATTCTATGGCCCAATACTGTTACAGGTAATGTTCAGGGGATTAAGCAGAGCAGCGCATTAATTAGCCCTCAAGCTACCTGATTATGTCAATATATATTATTGCTATTTTTAAATCCCCTTTTCTTATGGTAACCTCATTCCTCTTAGCGCTGCACATCTCGCCTGTTATCCCTGATCCGCCCTTATTGATCTTCTTGCCATTTATATCAATATGAATCAGATTGTTATCAATAAGGTTTGTCGCTACTGCCTCAAAAAATAGATTGTCCTGTGGTGACAATGAAATGGATTCATCAGGCCTTAAGAGGGCGTGCCTGTCATTATTTATCCTGAATACCAGGTACTCCATTTCAGGCTGTATAAGCCTGATATCAAGGCTACCTATCTCCTTTTCATCCCTTGTTACGACTATCTGGTAAATATTACCCTTGCCGCCAGTTGCATATCTCTCAAGAAGGCCTTTGCCTGTATCAATATCATAGCCCCTGTCTTCACCAGTATTATTTACCCTGTCCCCTACAAAACCCTTGAAATTGACCACAACATTACCTGTAATCTTCGGGTAGATATCCACAATCTTCAATATCTCCCCCCTCACAACATCATAAGTCTCCCCTTCAGGCGCTAGCACTAACCTGCCTGAGATGGAGATCAAAAAATAATCTATCTTTTCAGGGGGCTGTTTCACAGGGGAGCCCTTTGAACCGGACGCTGACACCTCAATTATCTTTATGGGTATTTCACCAAACTTTTCATTATCCTTCCTGACGATCATTGAGGTCTCCTTTGTGATCGTTATATCCTTCCTGTAATCATTGAGATCCCCGAACCCCAGTATGTCAAGGCTTAAGCCCCTCTCATAGTTGGACTCAATATGTGAGATGTTAATGCTGTCCCCCTTCTTAATATTCAGCTTTTCGCCTTTTTTAATCACAATGGGGATCTCATTATTGATTGACACGACAACATATTTAAGCGAAGGGGCATCAAGGGTAAAACCCGGTGACTGGGGGATAATGCCGAACTCCTCCATAAATGCATTTATGACAAGATTATGGAACAGCACCTTCAGATCAACAGTGGGGAGAAACTTTGATGTCTCGACACCAAACGAAGGGATATGGTGTGCTGTCAGCGCATAGTATGTGGCCGATTTTCTCTGCTCCTTGTGGCGGCTGTTATTAGCGTCTGTTCGGGTGTTCATGAAATGAAACCGGTACAGCTCATTTTCTATGTGCGGGTTTACCTTGTTAATGACCTTTTCCGCTATCTCCCCAAGGGGGATAACCCTTTCTGTGCCGGGCACTGTGTATTTATCACAGTCAGCAATAATAGACTGCCCGAACCGGTCAGGGTTTCGCCATTTGTCGATATATTTCGGATTATAATATCCTGACCCGTCATGGAGGTTTAAAAGGTAATCGCTCTCGCTGATAAGTTTTTTAAGTATGGTGACTATCCTGTCCTCCATGCTAAGGTCATTGTCTTCATAGGTGAACTTCCTGTTCATGTCACCATTGGGGCCCCTGTCATTCATGATTATTGAATAGAAATTGGCCCTGGGCACAACTATCAGGTTGCCCTTTTTAAGGCTCATATCAGCATAGGAGTCAGCAGATAAAAAACCGCCCGGCTCATTCCCCTGTATGCCGCCTATGAGCATAAGGGTCTTTCCGGACTCCTTTCCGTATATCCGGTAGATATTCAGTTCATATGGGGTATTCTGGAAATAGACCGTATGCTCCCTCTGGCCATACAGATTGGATGAGCATATTATTAAAAGAGATAACAGGGCTGAAAAAAAATTTTTACTCTTGATCATTTGCAGGCACATCAATGACTGGTATCTCCTTTTCAAGGATCTTCTGGCCAGACCTGTCATACACGAGGATCCTTATAAAAGAGGGCAGTTCGAAATCAGCAAGCATTTTATATTGCCGATGGTATGTTTTGAATCTCTGTATCAAAAATTCCTGTCCGGTTTTGTAATCTGAGGGAATGCCGTTCTTGAGCCTTGCAGGATATTTATTCCATTCAGGCGGATACTCCCCGTTTTTATCAATTGCTAAAATATGTATATATCCCTCTGCTGACCCCTGTTCAGCCATATTGTTTGCCAGTTTGCACTCTACTGCCAAACCCTGTTCACCCATCCTGAATTGCAAATCTCTTATATCAACAGAAACGCCAGGCGTTTCCTTTTCATGGATAGCATCATCCTTAACATCCTTATTATCCGGGGAAGCGGAGGCAGCCTCCTGTTTTGTGCCAGTTTCCTTTGCCTGCCCTGTTGTTGCACTGCCATCAGCCTTTTTAGAAATATTCTTTATATAATCCTCAAGACCTTCTGTATAAAGTCTGTTCTGATCCAGGGTTCTCTTCTTTTCACTGAGCTCTGATTCAAGCCCTTTTATAACTTCTGCCTTTTTCCTGTTTTCTGTATATGACCCGAAATATAGATATATAACAATAATGGAGATTATAATATAAAGGAAGAGAAATCCAAGGATACAAATAAGAGGCTTCCGGGATATCTTGAAAGAGTGGATCTTCCCGATGCTCCCGATCAGCATTATTGTATACTCCTTGCAGTCGGGATGTTTTCCTTTTGCCTGAGAAGCGGCTACCTGATCGGCGCCCACTCCTCTTCCGCTATCCGCCAATCATTTCCCTCCCGTACAAGCAGAATTGTCTTTTTGCCCTTGTCCCTGTAATTATCTGCCCTGTATTTCTGAATAAAACTTACCTTTGCCCTCTCGCCTGATGCAATGGGCTGGATCTTAAGTTTGCTGATATCAACTGTGATCTTATCATATCTTTTATTCAGCTTGACCCGGTGTTTTTCCCAGTCATCAAGGTTCATGCCGCGTGATTTAAAGCCTTTGTCATAGCAGGCCATGTAGCCTGAGATGTCCTTTTTCTCCCATGCGGTTTTCCATGAGGAGAGAAAACCTTTGATGTCTGACTCACTGAATTCAACCTTCTTCTCTACCTTCTCTATCTTATTTATCGTCTCTGCCCTATTCACTGAGGCCATCTTAGCCCTCGGTTTCTGATCAAAGGTCTCTGCAATTATCTTCCAGTCCTTGCTGTTCTGGGTAAGATAGAGTTTCTTATGGCCCACACTGTCAAAGCCGGATGTCCTGTATCTTTGTTCAAATGCGGCCACAATAATGCCGTTATATGAAAAGATGTTCAGGTCATTCACCTCTACATCTATATTTTTATATTGCTTTGCCAGTTGCTTCTTGTAATCCCTCCATGCCTCCCATCCCTTTGAACCGGACCTGAATTTCCTGCTGTAAAAAGACATGTATTTATCTATCTCTTTTCCTGCCCATGCGCTCCGCCAGGACTCAACAATATTCTCTATCTCCCTTTTCTGATCCATGATCTTCTCTTCAGGGATAAACTCTATGGTCTCACCTATTATTACAGGTGTATCATACAGGGTCACGATGCCTGCTAGTTCTTCAATATCCTTATTGTTAAGTGCAACGCACCCCTTTGTGTCATAGGGTTTGATCTCCTTGTTTGTACCATGAAACCATATGCCATACCCGCTCTTCCCATCTCTCTCATCTATTATGTTCGGGTAATTCAGGGGGAGAACCTTTGCCCCGTAGATGGGGCCATAGGATGCGCCATCATGTTTCTGAGTAAAGAAATATATCCCTTCAGGGGTCTTTTTATCGTTCTGCTCCTGTTTGGGTCCTTTGTTTTCGCCGGTGGAGCAGTCATATACCCTGTAAGGGTTAAAGAGGTCATCCCTTTTGTAGACCAACACCTTATGTTTTGATTTGTCTACAAGCACGGCATACTCTGACCCGCTGCTCCATCCGAGAAGGCTGGCGGGGATCTCTTTTTTCACATTTATAGATTGTGACACCCTGTCTGCAAATGTATGATTTACCGCAAAAAAAATGATTAATACGAAAAATAGGAGCCCTGTTTTTTTTAATGTCTCAGATTGAATTTTCATAGGCGTACGCTGCATTATATTCATTTGGAATCAGGTTAATAAATTGATGCTAAATAACCAGATAGGGAGAGAAAAATCAACAAAAAATAACCCTGAGGCACTATTCACATAAAGGTGTAATAGTAAATCAAACCGGCGTAATCACTTTTCAAGCGCTTCAGGAATCTTTCAAGTATCCACGCACAAGACAAAAAAACTTTAA
This sequence comes from uncultured Desulfatiglans sp., assembly GCA_964643755.1. Lineage (GTDB taxonomy): Bacteria > Desulfobacterota > DSM-4660 > Desulfatiglandales > HGW-15 > JAAZBV01. Next base: position 10,513 of record CAZXUA010000016.1, read on the forward strand.
GTTTGGAGGAAATTATTATATATACGCAATCTTTAATGTTGGCATATAAATGGAGAATCGAATGACTCTTGAAGAAGCTAAACATTTTGCCGAACATTGGGTTGCAGCCTGGAACAATCATGATATCAGCGCCGTGCTGTCACATTATACGGATGACTTCGAAATGACGACACCTATGATTCAACGTGTCCTGGGGATCGAATCAGGAACATTGAAGGGTAAGACGGTTGTGGGTGATTACTGGCGTGCAGCCCTCAAAAAACAGCCCGATCTGAAATTCTCAATAATAGAAGTTACATTCGGTGTCAATTCAGTCAGTATTTATTATAACGCAGTTTTAGGAAAGAGGGCCATTGAAACTTTCTTTTTCAATGAAACCGGGTTGGTCTACAAGGCCCTTGCTAATTACAATTAAATGCCCATCAAGGCATTTCAGCCAACCCACCAGTGGCAAGGCTTAATTTTATTATAAACGGCAACCCTGATCAAGGTGTGCTCCCATTAGAAAAAGTATTGAGGAGAAAAGAGTACATAAAATTATTTGATCCCAAGCTATGGCCATTAGTGGAAAGCCTTATATCGGAAAGTAAAGCAGCTTTTCTATTTTCTGCTGCTTGAGGTGCAGGACCTTCTGCTATCCCTTGATACCATACTTTTTATTAAAATAGAGGATCGCCTTTCCAGGCAGGGGGTCTGATCTTTTTACCTCTATTAAGAGCTCAGGCTTTTCTCCATTTACAAGGCAGAAATCCACCTCTGTTCCTTCCTTTGTTCTCGATTAGAACTCCATCTTATACCCTATCCGGAATGTCCTTCCGGGTTCATTAAATATAAAACCCCTTGAGGTTGTGAGATAATCCGAATAGGCTTTGTCAAACATATTGTCTACTGCGCCATATATCTCATGCCCTGTACTGGCAACTAAAAATTTATAACCTGCCATAAAATCAAACCTTGTCCAGTTATCAGATATATTCACACCTGTAGGCACCTTTTTCTGTGAGCCATTATATATGGTATCAAGCTGCACCCATGCCCCCTGAAACGGATAATAACAGAGCCTTAAAAAGCCGTTAAAGGGGGGTATAGAGGGGAGGTCCTGATTATTACCCGTGTCACGCCCCCTTGTATATGCCACATTACCGGAGGCGGAGAACCATTCTACTGGACGAATGGTAAACTCAAACTCCCCTCCATAAAGCTCTGCCTCGCTTATGTTCTGGAGCTCTATACGGGTTGGGCTTACCCGGTTTTCTGCAATCAGGTTCTCAAGATCATTATAAAATATGGAGACCCCTGCCTTTAAAATCTCGCCTGACCTCATTAAACCATATTCAAAAAACATGGACTCTTCAGGCTCAAGGTCGGGGTTGCCCCACTTTTCCGCACCGCTTCCAAGGTTAAGATATTTATATCTCTCCTCAAGTGAGGCGGCCCTGTAGGCCCTTGCAATTATAAAGTCTGTTGACCAGAGGCTGTTTATCTCATATGTGGCCCCTGTATGGGCGTTCCATGAATATTCGGTTACATCATACTCATCCCATATCCTCCGGTTTTGCTGAGGTGGCGGCGGTGCAGTGGGAAATGTAGTTATATAAAGGTCTGTCGCATCATTTTCCACCTCAATCCTGTCAAACCTGCCACCCAGATTAAGGGAAAACCTGTCGTTTATCTCCCATTCATCCTCAGTATAAATACCGGATGAGAGATAATATGAGTCAGGGATGGGGGTGTCTATGGAGGTCTCGCCATTATGCTTTGTTCGCACCCTTTCTCCTCTGTAGGTGCGTTTCCATGTATCAAGGCCAAGCATGATGTCATGATTATCAATCTTAAACCTGTTAATAAGGGCGATCGAGTAGGTTTTATGGGTTGCCTCCGGCTCAATGCTCCTTAGAAAGGCTCCTGTGGGTGGGGGGATCTCATTAACCCTCACATGCCTGTCTATTGAATGGTATGAAAGCCTGAGCTTCGACTCCTGATAAACCCCTGCCTCCGGTCTATAGGTGTGCTCAAGGCTTATAAGTAGACGGTTAACCTCATCATATGTCACTGTTGCCTCAGCAGGAAAGCCCACACTGCCCGCGCCAGGGATGCCTATTTCATCGCCGCTGTAATACTGGGTTTTAAGCTCGGTAGTGTTTAATTCATTGGATTTATAACCAAGGTTCAGTATCCCCTGCAGGTCTGAAAAGCCGCTGTTTTTCATCGTATTGTTACTACCATCTTTATATGACCCAAAGTCCCTGTAGCTAGAGCTCGCAAAGATATAGTAATCCTCTGAATTGTAGGCGGTATAGGCATATGTGCTTCCGCCGGAAGAGTTGAAATTATATAGCAGGTTGAGGCCTCCCTCTGCGTAGGCATCATGGCTGAATCTGCCGTTTCTGGTGATTACATTAACCACTCCGCCCATTGTGCCAGAGCCGTATAGAGAAGAGATAGGGCCTTTAAGTATCTCAACCCTTTCAACAGAGGCAGGGTCGACTGTGCCGAACTGTGCCCCTATATCTGTTGCAGTGTTGAGCCTTATCTCGTCAACAAGAAAGACAACATTTGCCCTTGAGCTCCCGCGGATATTCACCTCTGAGCCCCAGGGGGAGTCTGAACTCTTTGTTACACCGGGGATCACACGGAGCGCATCCGATATGCTGCTTGGCTGTATAAAGTGTATGTCATTTGAGCTTATCACCCCTGTGCCACCCGGCACCTTTTTTATCTCCGAGGCATAGCCCCTTGCAGTTACAATTATTTCATCAAGTATATATGATGTATCTTTACCCTTTTTATCTTCATCAGGTCTTTTCTCTTCCGCTAAAACATATGATGACATGAGTGCGAAGAATAATAAAACTAAAGTTATAGCTTTCATGATAAATCTCCAGATCCATATCCCTTCTTTTTCAAAAACATATTTTAATCATATACTTCTTTTTACATTTTTTTTAAAAAACTAAATATCTTTTTAAGATTTGCAAAAAATATTTCCATATTTGCTGCTCAACCATTGAATTATCTATCCCAGGGCGTTAAAAATACCTAAACTGATAGGTAAGTTACCCCTTTTCAAAATACTTTGCATCAAATTATTTTTTTGCATAGAACCGGGAATGGTGATATATATCCTTGATATTTTTTATAGTTTGCCTTTTTTTCCGGAAGACCGAAAAAATAGCAGATTTAAATCTGATAAAAATTCAAAGGAGATTTTCTTATGAGCAGTAGCGATACATATAAACAATCCGACAGCGCTGATATGGAGCGCTCCTCCCTGATGAAGGAGCTTAGAACCGCAGCCGGATACATACCCCTGGCAGCCAGGAAAAGTTCAGAATTTAAAAGAATAAAGGTAACAGTAAACGGAAAGGAGACAGAGGTATATGGCGGGCTGACCATACTTCAGTCTCTTCAGCAGGAGGGTATACACATACCTCATCTCTGTTATGACATAAGGCTTAAAAGGGCCAATGGGAACTGCGGCCTGTGTGAGGTGGAACTTGAAGAGGATGGAAAGGTTGTAAGGAGCGTAAAAAGCTGCCAGACCCCCATAAAAGAGGGGATGAATATCATCACCTCCAGCCATCATCTTGAGGCATACCGCAGGGTAAGGCTTGAACAGCTCTTAAGCGATCACAATGCAGACTGTACTGCGCCATGCGTAATGACCTGCCCTGCCCATATTGATATACAGTTTTATCTGATGCATGTGGAGGCCGGTAATTTCGAGGCAGCCCTGAAGGTTATCAAGCAGAGAAACCCCTTCCCGGTAGCCTGCGGTCGTGTATGTCCTCATCCATGTGAGGCTCAGTGCAGGCGTAACCTGGTAGATGAACCTGTTGCCATTAATTATGTGAAACGTTTTGCAGCAGACTGGGATATGGCAAGTGGAAACCCGTATGTGCCCAAAAAGGCTGACCCTACCGGTAAAAAGATCGCCATTATCGGCGCAGGCCCATCAGGTCTTACTGCTGCATATTACAGCGCCATAAACGGCCATGATGTTACTGTCTTTGAACGTCACAGCCAGCCTGGCGGTATGATGCGTTACGGCATCCCTGAATATCGTCTGCCAAAGGCCCGGCTTGATCAGGAGATCGATGTTATAAAGGCTCTGGGCGTTAAGATAATCTGCGAAAAGAATCTTGGCACAAGCATACACCTTGAAGACCTTCATAAAAACTTTGATGCTGTTTATCTTGCCATAGGCTCATGGCGGGCAACCCCCATGCAGATCGAGGGCGAAAACCTTAAGAATGTATATCTCGGCATTAACTTCCTTGAGGTCGTCACAAAGGGAGAAAAGATCGATATAGGCGATAAGGTCATAGTTATAGGCGGCGGCAACACCGCAATTGACTGCGCCCGCACAGCCCTGCGCAAGGGCGCTAAGGAGGTGAAAATCATATACCGCAGGACAGAGGATGAGATGCCTGCTGAGAAATATGAGGTCGAGGATGCAAAACATGAAGGCGTCGAGATAATCACCCTTACAGCCCCCAAGAAGATAACTGAGAGCAATGGGAAAAAACAGCTTGAGTGTATAAAGATGACCCTTGGCGAGCTTGACAGGTCAGGCCGTCGCCGCCCTGTATCTGTTGAAGGAAGCGAGTTCATCATTGAGGCTGATACCATTATCGGCGCCATTGGCCAGAGCACAAACACCCAGTTCCTGTATAATGACCTCCCGGTAAAGCTGAATAAATGGGGAGATATAAAGATAGACGGGCGCACCATGCAGACCTCGGTAGAAAAGGTATTCTCCGGCGGTGACTGCGTTACCGGCCCCGCCACTGTTATACAGGCGGTTGGCGCAGGACGGCGCGCCGCAGAGGCAATGCACTGCTTTCTGACAGAAGGGTATGTGAGAGAGGAAAAGGCTGAGTATAATAGCAGCAGGGGCACTCTTGAAGACCTTCCAAGGTGGGAATTCGAAGAGATGCCAAAACTTCCAAGGTCAAAGATGCCTGCACTTGAGGTTGAGGCCAGGAAGAATAATTTTCATGAGGTTGAGCTGGGCCTGACAGCAGAACAGGTAAGGGAAGAGGCCAGACGCTGTCTCCGCTGCGGGTGCGGCGCAAGGTACACCTGTGATCTCAAGGCAGAGGCCAAGGCTCATAACCTGACATACATTAAACCGATTCATGAGAGGCCATTCTTCCCCCAGGCAAATGACCACCCGTTTATCGTAAGGGATCACAATAAATGCATCTCCTGCGGCAGGTGTATTGCCGCATGCGCAGAGGTTGTAGGCGTTGATGTCCTCTCCTATTATCTGAAGAACGGCAGGATGCTTGTTGGTACAAGAACAGGCAAACCGCTCAATGAGACATACTGCGTGAGCTGCGGACAGTGCGTAAATTCATGTCCATGCGGCGCCCTTGATTACAAGAGGGAAAGGTGGAAGGTGCTGGGCGCTATCAAAGACCCGAAAAAGACGGTTGTAGGTTTTGTTGCGCCAGCGGTAAGAAGCGTTATTGCCTCACATTATAAACTCCCCTTTGACAAGGCATCCCCGTTTATAGCGGGTCTTCTTAAAAAGATGGGTTTTGATAAGGTCTTTGATTTCTCTTTTGCCGCAGACCTGACCATCCTTGAAGAGACAACCGAATTTATCAACAGGGTAACAAACAAGGGTGTTATGCCCCAGTTTACATCATGCTGTCCGGGGTGGGTCAATTATGTTGAACGCCGGCATCCTGAACTAATTCCGCACCTCTCCTCATGCAAATCACCTCAGCAGATGATGGGCGCCACTGTTAAAAACCATTTTTCTGAGTGGGCAAAAATACCTAAAAAGGACCTTTTTGTTGTCTCAATAGTGCCCTGTCTTGCCAAGAAGTCCGAAGCTGCGAGGGAGGAGTTTGCGCCCGAGGGCATACGCGATGTTGACTGCGTTCTTACCACAACAGAACTCATTGAGATGGTAGAAATAACCTTCACTGACGTCAATGAGGTGGAGCTGTCTGAGTTTGATGACCCCTACAAACAGGTTACAGGGGCAGGTGTGCTTTTTGGCGCATCAGGAGGTGTGGCAGAGGCTGCACTCAGGATGGCCGCTGAAAAACTCTCCGGAAAGGCACAGCTTGCCCAGCTTGAATTCGAGGCTGTAAGGGGTTTTGAAGGGATAAAGGAGGCCACTGTTAACCTGGGAGGCAATAAGCTCAGGGTTGCTGTTGTAAGCGGTCTTCACAATGCGGAACAGGTAATAGAGAGGGTAAAGGAGGGCGTTGATACAGGGTATGACCTTATAGAGGTCATGACATGCCCCGGAGGATGTATATCCGGCGCCGGTCACCCTGTGCCTAAAAAGATAGACTCTCTTGAAAAAAGACAGCAGGTACTTATCAATATAGACAAGACCTCCAAATTCAGGAAGTCACAGGATAACCCGGATATCATCAATCTTTATACCGAGTTTTACGGTGAACCCAACTCTGAAAAGGCCCATAAGCTGCTGCACACACACTATTTCAACAGGAAAGGCAAGATCACAAAGTCGAGCAAGATGGGCGATTCTGTTTTCAAGACACAGGTCATTGAGATATGCGTATGTGAAAAATGTATTGCAAACGGTGTTGGAGACTTTATCAGGGCCCTTAATCAGAAGATTGAGGAGCGGAAACTTCAAGATGGTATCCGCATAGTGCCTCTCCACCTGAAGGACTGCCCGGGCAAGGAATTCCTTATAAAGGTGAATGGCATAAAGGTAAGCCAGTCAGAGCTGGACAGCTTCCTCAGACTTACACGGCCAGTAGAGATGGAACCTATATCTGAAGGGGCCTAACCCTTAAGCAGGTTTTATGGACTGGCGTATTCTTGCATTGGTGTCGGCTGCCTTTTCGGCAGCCGCCGCCATCGCTGAAAAAAAATCCCTCTTTAAGATAGATGCGCTTGAATTTTCAGCCATCCTTTCTCTTTTTTCATTTATACTGGCTTTGCCTTTTGTCTGTTTCTTTGACTTCGGAGAGATAAACACCCAGGCGTTATCAGTTCTTTTTATAAAAAGCCTTTTCAATGCAGTTGCATTCTATTCGGTTATGGCCGCCCTTAAAAGGCTGGATATCAGCGGCTCTCTCCCGCTTATGGATCTTAATCCAGGAGCTGTTGCCATTGTTGCGTTTATCTTTCTGAATGAAAGCCTGAACCCCTGGCAGATTGCGGGGCTTATACTTGTCATTATAGGGACATATCTTATAAATGTGAAAAAGGGCAACCACATCCTTGCCCCCTTTACCATATTTATAAGATCCAGGGGACACAACTATATACTCATAGCCCTTATTGCATTCACCATCACCTCTGTGCTTGACAAGGTTATTGTAGGTAATTACAGGATAAAACCAGAGGCCTTCATGTTTTTCCAGCACCTCTTTAACCTCTTCCTCTTCGGGCTGGCATTTATAGCAATCAGAAAGGAAAAGACAGCGGAGCTTTTCACCGAATCTCTTAAAAAGGGCTGGCCTCTTATTGCATTTATCGGGATTCTCACAATAGGTTACAGATACTCCCAGATACTTGCAGTGGCAGGCGGCAAGGTTGCCCTTGTGCTGGCATTAAAAAGACTCTCGGTTTTTTTTGCATGCCTTGTTGGCGGCAGGCTATTCAAAGAGACAGGCCTTGCTGTCAGGCTCACAGCAACCATTGTGCTCCTGACCGGCACATACCTGATAACCGCTATAAAGTGAAAATGGGAACGCCGCTATTATCCGCTTCAACAATTTTGAAGCGCCTCTTCTTCCTTGACCCCTTCATCTTCTTCCGGAATCGTTGGCCAAACTCATTTTTTATCTTGGCTCTATAGTTATATTACCCCTGTCATCAACAATGAGCCTGGAATTATTGCCTGTTGCAATTACAGCGCCCGCTGTCAAATCATCATTGCTCAGGCCAAAGATAATAGGGTTTCTCATGCTGTATAGTAATGGATGATCACCGTCTGTTTTAAAAACAAACTCTGTCATGCCCCTGTCTGTAAAGGTATTACCAGTGCGCATTGATACAAGTCTGCGGTTAAAGGAGAGGGAGGCATATATATGCCCCTTTGGATCAGCGGTTACAGTATTCAGTACCACCCTGATATCTATGTCTGAAAAGGCGCTGAAATCACGGCGTATGGCCCTGTCGAGCATTGTATCGTCACCGGTAAAATCGCTGCTTACATATGACATAAACCTTGCGGCGTCCCTTGCCTGGTATGCCTCGATCATGGCCTGAAGGGCGGAGTCTATTACCGGCCTGATATCTTTGCCGGAAAGGAGCCCCCCCTTTCCGGCATTTTTATTCATGGCAGCCCTCTCCCCCTGACCGAATATCCACCAATTACTGTGACTGCATCCGCTAAAAGCGAAGATCAGGAGAAGATAAATAAGGGCAGCCTTTATTTTCATAAACAGACCTTTAACCATTAAAACTGTATGTTGATACCTGAAGAGACGCTTGACTCCCTGAAGTCTCTATCAACCAAGTCATAGTCATAATCATTGATAATCGCCCTTAAAAAGAGCATGCTGTACTTGAAGCCTGATAGAAAGTCAGGCCTGTAAAATATGTTCATACGGGCAAAACCCTTGAGGGAGTCAGAGCCTCCCTCCTTTTCCAGTTTATTCTGACCTATCTTTATGTCAGAGGTAACCTTTATAGCAGGGAATTCTATGCCTGTTCCAAGTGAGTATTCATATATCTTGTCAGAGAGGTCTGCAAGCTCATCCCTGGATGTCCATCCGCCCAGACGAAGGTTTGGTTTCAAAATATAGCTGTCACGGTGGAACCGTGCGCTGAGGGATGTGTTGAAGGTATATTCATGGCTTCTCTGACGCGGGGCAATCTTGTATTCATAGGATGTGAAGCCAACATTGGTGTCGCTGTCAAGTATGCCAAATCTGTCTCTGTAATTAAGGTTAATGATATGGTCAGACTTTGCAGTAACATCTTTATCCTGCTCTGTTATATCCAGTTTGTATGATATGTCTGCTGATGCATACTTTCTGCCAAATAGGCCCTTTGTTAGAAGGCTTATTTCAGGGCGGTAATGATCACTCCTGACAGCCGCTGTTCCATCAAGGTTATTCCTGTACCATAAAAAGCCGCTTGTGATTGTATGCTGCTTGCTGACCTTGTAACGCCACCTTGCCTTTGCCTTTTCCCTGTCAGGCGTGGCAGAGCCCACGATTGTTCTGAAATCAGGAGCAACCCTCTCATACTCCAGGGTTACCCTGCTTGGGCCGCCATCTCCTATGGCTGTTATCTTATTAGCATACCCCTCCATACTGGTAACAGGGGTATTTGCAGATGCTGAGATTTTTGTATCAGCAAATGATGATTCACCCCTTACAGTAAGGCCCGGTATCGGGTTATATTCCCAGTCAAGTGTATAAGACATGATGTCATAGAGTTCGTCCGTAGCAAATACCCTGTCGGAATCCTCAGAGCTTACTAGACTGAAACCAACCTTTAGCTGCTCAAGGAAAGAATAGCTGACCTTGCCTCCCAATACTTCCCTGTCAAGGGCATCTATCTGGTCAGCACCAAACCCTTCAAAGTTATCCCATCTTGGAGTTGCATATCCATAAAGAAGGGTAAATTCAGGAAGACCTGAATCTGCCTTGCCAAACCTGTATGATCCCCCTTTAATAGAGGTGCTGAGGCCATACTGTGAAAGGGCCTCAAATATATCTCCCACATTAAAGGTGTGGATGTTGTTGGTAAGGCCCGCCTTCAGATTTGTCAAAAGAAAGGTCTGTGGGTCAGTTCTCCTGTCATTAGTAAACTGCGCCCCTACATTGAAATTATAATCAAAACCATTGAAGTCTCCATTACCGTTAATGCCAAGGGTATCCAGGTATCTGTAGCCTGGAGTAAGGGATGACTGATCTTTTCCCGACCCTGATATTCTGTTGTAAGTGTAAGCGAAATCATTTGACACATTAATCTCCGCTATTACGCCTGGCGCGCTGATCAAAAGCGCGCAGGCTATAAATAGGGTGAATATCCATGCCCTGCATATACCTGTGAAATTTCCCCTGCTATAGTATCTTCTATAATCCATTTTAACCTCCCAAAACATTAGAATTATTGTATAAGCAAAATAAAAACTGTTTTAGTTTACATACCAGAAACGCCCTTCCGGTGTTCTGGATATCTTTATCTTTCCGTCGGATACAGTAACCTCCTCAAACACACTGGATTTTTCCTTGTGAGTCATATTATCCGCAAATATCCTTCCTGTGATAAGAAGATCATAGGAGACCCTGTATGTTTCGCCTCCTGACTTTTCCACCTTCATGTTGGTTATATCAAGCCTTATCTCATCAAACACTGTGAACATGTTCCTGAAATAATCCTCAACATCAGATAGCGTTGTGCCATCGCCTGCCTCCCACTGATCGCTCAGGCAGTTCATGAGCCCTGAATCGTTTTTATCCTCATATGCCCTTTTAAAGGTCTCGTAAAACTGCTTTACCGCCTCTGTACTGTCATCAAAATTCATAAGCCTTGACTTTACAGCGGAGAGAGCACTGTCCAACTGTTCAGGAAGCCTGCGCATGCCATCGTTTATATAATGGATATCGCTTCCATATTCCCCCCTGTCCAAATTGGCCTGATAAATGTAATAGGATGCATCTGAAAAGGCATTCAGTGGGTCACTGTTCAGTGAGCCCATGAGAGATTCAATGTTTTTAACCAGTGACTCAAGTGATGAACGGTCCAGCCTGGCAATATCAGCTGCCTTTTTTACAAGCTCATCACCATTTTTTATCCGCTCCTTAAGAGGCCCTGCAAGACTTGCCCATCTGGCCAATGCCTCTCTTGCAAGTTTTGTAAACTCCTCCTTCTGCTTCTCGGCAGAGACAGACTGGTGCTTGTAATAGAGTTCAATAAATTTTTCTCTAAGGGCAATAAAATCCTTTGAAAGCGGCGCATTGGCAGGTACTTTAAGGTCTGCAAACAGATCGTTCGCACTCTTGAAAAACATGCCTGTAGGAACCAGAGTTCGGAGCTTTGCCCAATTGTCATCAAAACTCTTTTCTCCGGGGATAAGTGTGTTAACCACCCCGGTAGCCTCATCAAGTTTACTTTTGAGAACAACAAACACCTTTTCATCCCTTGGTATGGAGCCGATAAAAAAGTTCTCCTCCTGTATAACAGGAAGGGAAGAAAGTTCATCCAGATACCTTTTTATCTCCCTGTCCAGCCAGGGGGCCACCCCTGTTAAAAAGGGGGCAAGATTTGTTGTTTCAATAATGTTTCTCAGGGATGAAACAGTAGAATTACGCTCTGTCTCTGTCCAGTAGCGCTGATAGGGTGATGTTATTACTGTCTTTTCACCATCAACCATATTGGTGCTTCTGTTAAGATGATGGCTCAGTGTCTCAGCATTTCCAAGTACCCCTGCCTGTAATGCTTCATCCCTTAATCTTAGAAGGTTTTTAACAGCCCTTTCCAGCCATGCTGCATCAGCCTGCCTGTTTTCCAGATACTCTGAACACTGATTATTCAGGCTTACAAGTTTTTCCCTGTAATTGTTTGCCTTTTTTTCCATCTCCCCAAAAAAGTCCTGAAGCATGGTGAATCTGCCATCCTTCATAAAGGAGGGATCAATAAAGATATTTATCTCCGAGGCTGCAGAGTAAGCATCTTTTGCAAAATCATCCCATTGTGTTGCCAGATACTGCATGGAATCAATCAGGTCGATCTGTTTCTGGAGTGCCCTGCCTGCGCCATTAAGGGGCTCCACCCCATTATATATGTTTGACATAAGCCTGTAGGCGCCGTCAATAGCCCCTGAAAAAAGGGCCGTTGTTTCAGGAATTTTTGTTCCCTGAAGCCCGACATAGGCGTTGTCGCTGACAATTGACCTTATGCTTTCAATGGTTGAATCGAGCCCTGCGGCATTCAAACTGTTATAAGGGGCTTCAAAGGCTGCCAACCTTGTATTCAGCGTCTGGTATTCCTGAAAGAGGGGATTAAGCCCGTTTGTAAAAAATGTTTTTGTCTGAGACATCCATGTTGTGGTCTCATCACGTGTAAGCTTGGCAGTAAGGATGATACCTGCAGCAGTTTCACCAGCCATTTTTTTTGCCTGATCCCAGGCAATGGTCAGGGCCTGGAGCCTGTCCTTTGAGGGCTTAAGAGCCTCACCCATCTGCTGGGACAGAGCCATCTTTTCCTCTCCCCTTAACCTTCTCGCCTTTCGCTGCTCTTCGGTTTCACCCGAAACGTTTTCTCCTTCTTCAGTTTTGAGCCAGAAAAGATTATTACCTTCTCTGTAAATCCTGGATATCTCAGCACCCTGAGCAGATACAGATGCATTTAATGACACGATCTCATCCGGTGTTTTTACCTCGCTGATCTTTTTTAAAAGATAGTTCTTGTAACCCTGGATGGTGTCCTTCTCTTCAGGAGTCTTGCTTCCACTGCCTGATGCCAGTGAATAATCCTCTATAGACCATGCCTTTTCTATCTCCTCTGCCAGGGGCTTTCTTCCGCCCGGGAGTCCGCCTGTCTTATTGTCAAGGGGGTGTGCGAATTGACCGGTCTCCAGCATCTTCAGGTAACGCTCTTTTATGACAGAAACATCCCTTACACCGCCCCAGTCAAAAGGTTTTAATATTTCGCGAAAATATGATTTGTACATGTCCAAGGGATCAATCTTTGGAAGATCCTTTGGCGCCTCTGCAGGGGGATCCGGAACTTTAGGCTTTTCAAGCCTTGTTTTTATCTCTCCAAGAAGGAGGTTAAACCCCGCCTCCGCCTTTGAATAGGCTGTCTTCAGACCGGAAAATGCGATATTTCTTCTTTCTGCAACTGGCCCCCTGTCAGGTATCCATGCTATAACATCCCTTACATAGTCGGCTATCATCTTCATGTGTACCTGCAGGGATTCTATCTCCTTTTCCTTTATGGCCGCATCTATCCTATCGTTGCAGTCCTTCAGGTAAACCTCAACCACACCCAGCATGGTAATGGCTTTATCCATCTTTGCTATGGCCTGCTCCATGCTGTCCCCGGAACTCTGCTTTATGCGGTCAGCAAGTTTTTGAAGTTCCTGCCGGGCGATGGTCTGATTTTCCCTGACCTTTTCAGCCTTATTAAGCCATGATACAAGACCGGTAATATAGGATTTAAGGGTTGTATAATCCTTCTGAAGCTCCGCCTGTGCCTTCTCTTCGTCTGTTTCCGCAATGCTTTTTGAAGCAAAAGGGGCAGAGGCATAGGTGGCTATAGAGTCAAAGTATCCTGGTTCAGGAAATTCCCTGTTAAGCTGGTCTGTTACATATGCCTTGAAAAGAGCCCTGAATGAGGGGTCATTAAGCACCCTTTTCCATACCTTTTCAACATTTTCTGATGATGGTGGAAAGGGGTCTCCCTGCCCAAGGGTGCCTCGTGATCTATCACGGGTCATGAGCTCTATTGAGCCGTAAAGGCTCTCAAGCTGCCTGGAATTTGTTTCTGCAGCAAGTGCCTTGGCTGATTCACGCCATACCTGGAAGGCGACAACAGCCGCGGTAACATAGGCGGTTGAAGTTATGCCTATTGTTTTAAGGAGTGCGCCCCCCGACTCAGACCCAGCATACTTCCCAAGTGCTGTGATGGCCGCAGAGATAGCCGCCTCATCATACTGCTCGGCATATAATTTGCCGCCGACATCAAGAACTGCGGTAAGGTCACCTATTGCATCTGCAACCCTTTTAAGGCTGTCACGCACATACTGCTGGGTAGCAAGCTGCTTTCCGATCTCTCCACCCTTCCATGCCTCATCCTTGAATGCCTGCGCGCCGCTGGAGGCAGCCTGGCTAAGAATCTCCCCATATACGGCAGGGATGCCGTTTGTGGCAAGCTGATCCAGAAATGGTACACTGTGGCTGTCCTTTACGACATCATATTTACCGACAAAGACCCCGGCAGTCCTTTCATTTGGGTTTTCCTGACCCCATGCAACAGGTAAGGGTATCAGGATACCCAGGCCTAAAAGAGATGCAAAGACAAGGGTTTTATTTTGAAACAATCTCATTTATATGTCCATTAAAGGCCCGGCCCTTATATAGGGTAGGGCCTATACAGATTGCTTGAATTAATTATTGTCCCAGGCAACAACATTGCTGGGTGCGCTTACCTCGCCGGCCTTATCAAGCCTTGCCCTGTAATAAAGTATGGTGGCCTCCTGCGCTATGGCATCTGTTGTAAACTGCGCATATGTGTCGCCCGGCTTTCTGAGTGCCTCTGTCCATGGGCCGTTTGGGCTGTAGGCCTCTTCAATAATGGTTTCATAGTCAATGAGATCATCCATGCTGAGCACTGAATCAAATTCCAGTTCAATGAAATGGTGCTTCATGCCACCTACCACCCTGAGATTTGTTGGTGCAGGTATCCCGCTCTGATTCCCACCTCCACCACCTCCATCTCCTTCACCATCAAGCTGGTTCAATGCCTGGGAAAGGGGCTTTAGTGTTATGTTGCCTGTGCCATCAATTACAATTACCATATCATCCGGTCCCTGGATCACCCCTGTAGCAACATTCCCTGCATCGCTTAATCCGAATATGAGAGGGAACTTCATGCTTTTTAATTTAAGGCCACCCTCTTCCAGGGAAAATGAAAACTCGGTCATGCCCCTGTCTCTGTATGACTGGCCGCTTTTGGCGCCAAATAGAAACCTGTTGTATGTTATGATAACAACAACCCCGCCCTTTGCACCTGTTGCCATACTGGTAAGGGTAAACCTCAGGTCAATATTGTCAAAATTTGTAAAATCCTTTCTGATGGCCCTGTCAAGGATGGTAAAATCTCCGGCAAAGTCTTCACTCACAAGCTCCATAAAGGCAGCAGGATTTTCCGCCATGTATGCCTCTGTGAGTTTATTCAGGGCCTCAATAACCGCGGCCCTCATATCCTGCTCAGATACTGTTACGAATTTTTTAGTCTCTTCAAAGTCATTGGCCTTGCCGCTGGTGTTTAGTACCTTTACATAAAGCTCATATTTTTTACCTGTCTCAGGTTTGAACTTGTACACAAAGGCCCCATCCTTTGAGAGCTCTGCCTTTTGCCAGGACTCCTTACCGTCCGTACTTATCTGTACAGAACCGATGCTGCCCTGTTTCAAGGAGCCCTTTCCCTTTATAACAATATTGCCTTCATCAAGATATTGCTTGTAAAGGGTTATCTCCTCTCCTCCTTCATCATAGGATATGTTATTGATGTAGAGATAGGGGATAGAGATTTCATCCTGGCTCTGTCCGAATATCCACCACTTTGCCTGTGCATGGGTTGATACCAGAAAAAGCATTAATACAAGAACCGCTAACATATTGAATTTTTTCATTTTTATGCTCCTTTTATTAAAACCTTGTTCAATCCAAAGATTTCACCTTTTCATATTGCCATGGGTTTACCCATTAAAAAAATCGGCAAAATATTAACATAAAATATTTTTCTTTCAAGTTTAAATTAAATACAAGAATTGAATCGGTAGACTTTGAAAAAACATTAGACTTTTCGGATCAATTGCTGTTTTATCCGGTCGATATCCGCATCATCTGGTTTGAAAGGAAAATTCCTGATATCCGGCCCGGGTCTGGAATTGGCATATGGCCGGTTGCAGGCTACCTCGCCGTCATAACCTGTGCACCCGCTTGTGCGAAAGGGTTCACCGCTATCCATTAGATTTACCATGTCTGCAGAGGATAATCCGAATTCAATAATCTGACCGGCATCATCAAACCTGAATCGGGTAATATCTGACATGCTGTTATCAATAAGGTATCGGGCGATCTGTATCCGTCTGTACTGCGCCATTGGCGGCATAGGGTGCTCTGACATGGGGGAACCCACCTCAGGGAAGAATGAAAAGAGGTGGGTCCTGCCGCCCATATCCCTCACCCTTTGTATGGCCTCACACATCTCTTTTTCAGTTTCGCCCATGCCTGTCATAAAATGAGAGCCGGCATTACCTTCACCAAAAATTTTTAATGAGTCAGCAAGGCACTGCCAGTATCTTTCCCATTTATGGGGGCCTTTAACTCCATTACCCCTGTATTTATTAAACAGCTCCTCTGTGGCAAGATCTATTGCAACGCCTATCTTATCAGCACCTGCGGCCTTGAACGCCTCAAGCTCTTCATATCTTAATATGGTAGGGGATATAAGAAGTGATACAGGGATATCAAAAGCGGAGCGCAGTATTTTACAGATCTCCTTTGTATCAGATACAGAGCGAGGATTAGTCAGCATGGATATGCATATCCTTTTTACCCGCTCCTGCCTCTCTGATATCCCCTTTATTATCTCATCAAGCCTGTATTGCGGCCATGTAACCCTTATAAAGCTCTTTTTTGTGTATGCCCCTGGCCTGTTGTTGCTTAATCCGCAGTAGGCGCACCTTGCACGGCACCCCTCATCATAGGTGAGAAGCAGGTTAATGCAGTATAGCCTTGCATTCCTGTAAAACAGCCCCTGTTTAAAACCAAGGGTCATGGCTGCTGCAAGGCTCATTCTCAAATATTCCGGGCTTTCCTTTTTATCTGATTCCATTCTTGTTTCTCTTATAAAAGATTTCCAGTTAATGCTGCCCCGGGTATAAACCTATTTCTAAAGGTAAATCAAGAAGAAATGATACAAACTATAAGCTTGTCCAAAGATATAAAATCTACTAAAACTATTGCAAGATTTTTGAACCATAACGATTTTACTGTGATTTTAAAATTTTAAAAACAAAGAGGGGTTAGCATGAGACGATACTACTTAGGTTTTTTTATTTTATCCATTATTCCTGTGCTGTTTTTTTCATGTACTGAGAAGAGGGAGGTAAGTGAACAAAAGGCATATGAATTTACCTTCCAGGATCCCGGCCTCCCGGTTGAAACCAGGATCAGTGACCTTATGAGCATGATGACCCTTGATGAAAAGATATCACAGCTTACAAATACATCCCCTGCTGTTGAAAGACTTAATATACCCGCGTATGAGTGGTGGAATGAGGCCCTGCATGGTGTGGCAAGGGCAGGGAATGCCACTGTGTTTCCACAGGCCATTGGGTTGGCTTCCACATGGAATACAGGCCTTATCCATGAAATCGCTGATGTAATATCCACAGAGGCCAGGGCCAAGCATCATGAGGCCTTTAGAAATGGAGATTATGGCCGGTACAAGGGGCTTACATTCTGGTCTCCCAATATCAATATCTTCCGAGACCCCAGGTGGGGCAGGGGCCAGGAGACATATGGTGAAGACCCCTATCTTACATCACGTATCGGTGTTGAGTTTGTAAAGGGTTTACAGGGTGATGACCCCAGATACATGAAGGCCGCGGCCTGCGCTAAACATTTTGCAGTACACAGCGGACCTGAGCACCTGCGCCACGAGTTTGATATCACAGTGAGTGAAAGGGACCTGTGGGAAACATATCTCCCTGCCTTTAAGGCGCTTGTTACTGAGGCGGATGTTGAGGCGGTCATGTGTGCCTATAACCGGTATGAGGGCGATGCCTGCTGCGGGAGCGACCCCCTGTTAAAGGATATTTTAAGGGACAAGTGGGGTTTTGACGGCCACATTGTCTCAGACTGCGGCGCCATAGAAGATATCTATATGTACCACAAGATCGTAAAAACAGCCCCTGAGGCAGCAGCGATTGCCATTAAAAGCGGTACGGATGTCAGGTGCGGATGGGGGGAACCCGCATTAAAGGATGCGGTTAAGCAGGGGCTTGTATCAGAGGAGGAGATTAACACAGCCCTAAGGCGATTATTAAATACCCGTTTCAAGCTGGGCATGTTTGACCCGCCTGAGATGGTCTCCTACGCGCAGATACCTTATGAAAAAAACAATGCACCCGATCACGGCAGGCTTGCGCTTGAGACAGCAAGGCAGTCTATTGTGCTTCTTAAAAATGCGAACTCCATTCTTCCTTTATCTAAAGAACTGAAAAAGGTTGCAGTTATTGGCCCGAATGCGGATGACTATGAGGCGCTGCTCGGTAATTATAATGGCACGCCCGTATCCTATTCCACAGTGCTTACAGGCGTAAAAAAGGTGCTCCCTGAAACAGCCACTGTTACATATGCCCTTGGTGTAAATTACCTGGGCGAAAAGT
Source organism: uncultured Desulfatiglans sp. (assembly GCA_964643755.1). Classification (GTDB taxonomy): domain Bacteria; phylum Desulfobacterota; class DSM-4660; order Desulfatiglandales; family HGW-15; genus JAAZBV01. The sequence goes on from CAZXUA010000016.1 coordinate 28,598, forward strand.
ACAAGCTTAAGCCTGTGCCGGCAGAGGTCTTTTCTGTGAATGGTGAGAAGGGGATAAAAACCTCATATTATTCAAATGCTGAGCTTAAGGATGAACCCTTCAGGGTTGTAACAGAGCAGGATATAAACAGGGAATACTCCTATGGCGCACCCATAGAGGGCATGCCTGTGGATAATTTTTCTATCCGCTTTGAGGGAAACATCAGGCCGGACAAAACCGGGAGATATTACTTAGGGATAACCGGAGATGATGGTTTCAGGCTCTATCTTGAAGACAAAACTGTTATTGATTCATGGCTAAGCAGGGGCAAGAAGACAACAGTCTGTGAGGTGGAGCTTCAAGCAGGTAAGGTTTATCCATTTAAGCTTGAATATTATGATGGAAGCAACAATGCACAGGTGATGTTCGGATGGCATGAGCCGGGCTATGACCTTGCCGAAGAGGCGATAAAGGCCGCCGCTGATGCGGATGCTATAATTTTTGCGGGCGGCATAACCCCCCGTCTTGAAGGGGAGGAGATGGGAGAGGATGTAAAGTTCGAGGGTTTTTACCGGGGTGACAGGACAAAGATATCGCTCCCCGCTGCCCAGACAGAGATGCTGAAGGCGCTCATGAAACTTAATAAACCGGTTGTGTTTGTGAATATGAGCGGGAGCGCGGTCTCCTTTGTTTGGGAGCATGAAAATGTCCCTGCGATCATACAGGCATGGTACCCCGGAGAGGCAGGTGGAGAGGCAATAGCTGATATCATATTTGGCAACTATAATCCCTCAGGCCGTCTCCCTGTTACCTTCTACAGGTCAGAGGGGCAGCTTCCCCCATATGAAAATTATGATATGGCAGGCCGCACATACAGGTACTTTGATGGAGATGTGCTTTATCCCTTTGGTTATGGATTAAGCTACTCAACCTTTGAGTACTCAAACTTAAGCATATCGCCTGCTGAACTCATAACAGAGAAGGATGTTACCATCTCTATAGATATTAAAAACAGCTCTAACAGGGATGGCTCAGAGGTGGTTCAGGTTTATATAACTGATAACAAGGCATCATTTCCTGTGCCATTAAAATCACTCAGGGCATTTGAAAGGGTAGAGCTTAAGGCCGGTGAAAAGCGAAATATAACCTTTTCCCTGAAGCCGGATGATTTTGCCCTGTATGATGATAATGCGCAGCGTATCATTGAACCGGGAGATTTTACTGTTATGGTTGGGGGCAGTTCTGCCTCAGGGTTAAAGGCGACAGTCAATGCAAAGGAGAAGATTGTGGTGAGTGAAAAGGGGTAATTATTACCCCTTAAAAAGGAGACCCCCCGACTCGTAAAAAGCAGCGGGGGGTTATAGGAGAAAAGAGTATCAAACCCTCTGCATTACCTATCGACATAATCCGGGAAAACTTAAACATCTTTTCTATTTTTTCTGGAAAGAAGGCTATGCCTTGTTTTGTTTAATTAATCTTAAATTGGTATACTATTAATCGTGTACAAAAATATTTGACACTTTCTTGGGTTAACCCTTTGCCTGTTTTACCCTCTTGAAGTGCACCTGAAGGGCCATGATGGCAGCAGGTGTCACCCCTGATATCCGGGATGCCTGGCCAAGGTTAACCGGTCTGATCTTATGCAGCTTTTCCCTTACCTCGCGTGTCAGGCCATATACCTCATTATAGTTTATATCAGCGGGTATCCTTGCATCCTCCATCCGTTTGGATTTTTCCACATATTCCTGCTGCCTAGCTATATACCCCTCATACTTTACCCTGGTCTCAACCTCTTCATATATGGCAGGCTCCTCTTCAGCAAGCTCAGGTGAAAATAGAAAGAGATCTTCATAAAAGAGCTCGCTTCTCCTTAAGAGCTGTGCAAGGGTGACAGGGTTTTTTATTGGCGATGTCCCCATATCCTTTAGCTTATCAAGGGTGGGGGCATCAGGCATAATCCTGATCTCATTAAGCCTCTTTTCAAGCCTCTCGATCCTTGCCATCTTATCCTGGAATTCCCTGTACACCTCGTCAGTCACAAGGCCAAGCTCATAGCCAATCTTCCTTAACCTGGCATCCGCATTATCTTCCCTTAAAAGGAGCCTGTATTCTGCCCTTGATGTAAACATGCGGTAGGGCTCCTTTGTCCCCTTTGTGACAAGGTCATCTATCAGCACGCCTGTATAGGCCAAGGCCCTCGAAAGGATAAGCGGCTCCTCTCCCCTGATCTTTAATACCGCATTAATGCCTGCAAGCAGCCCCTGGGCCGCTGCCTCTTCATAACCTGAGGTGCCGTTTATCTGGCCTGCATGATAGAGGTTTTTAATAAGTTTTGTCTCCTGGGTGGGTTTAAGCTGGATGGGGTTCACATAATCATACTCAATGGCATAACCGGGCCTTAATATCTCTGCCCGTTCAAGACCAGGTATGGAACGTACCATCCGCTCCTGCACATCAACCGGCAGGCTTGTTGCCATGCCGTTCGGGTAAACCTCTTTTGTCTCAAGACCTTCCGGCTCAAGGAATATCTGGTGCCTTTCCCTCTCTGCAAAACGTACAATCTTGTCTTCTATTGATGGGCAGTATCTTGCGCCCACTCCCTCGATAATCCCGCTGTACAGTGGGGATTTATCAAGCCCGGCCCTTATTGCATTATGGGTCTTTTCATTTGTATAGGTTATGTAACATGGGAGCTGGGGCAATGTTATCTCTTTTGTAGTAAATGAAAATGGTCTTATGTCTTTATCCCCGTCCTGTCTTTCAAGCCCGGAATAATCAATAGTGCGGCTGTTAAGCCTGGGTGTTGTGCCTGTCTTGAGCCTTCCTATCTCAAAGCCCAGTTCGCTTAGCTGCCTTGAAAGCCCCTCGGCAGCAGGGTCGCCCATCCTGCCTGCAGGGAAGTGGGTTAGCCCCACATGAATCAATCCACGTAATGATGTGCCAGTGGTAAGGATTACAGCCTTTGACAAAAACCGCTCATGGATAAGTGTCTCCACGCCATAAACTGTGTTATTATCCACCAGAAGACGCTCTACCATTGCCTGCCGTATATCAAGGTTATCCTGCGCCTCTACAACCGACTTCATCCTTTTTCTGTAGAGGTCCATGTCACTCTGCGCCCTGGAACCCTGTACCGCAACACCCTTTCTAGTATTGAGCCGCCTGAATTGTATTGCGGTTGCATCGGTGTTTTTGGCCATCTCCCCGCCAAGTGCGTCTATCTCCTTAACAAGGTGTCCCTTTGCAAGCCCCCCTATTGCAGGGTTGCAGCTCATTGCGGCAATATGGTCAAGGTTCACTGTTATGAGGAGTGTCGGGTGGCCCATGCGGGCAGCAGCAAGTGCCGCCTCGCACCCTGCATGGCCGGCCCCGACTACAATGATATCGAATTGTTTACTATAGGTAGGCATAGTTTTTTTAATAAATATGGTCAAAAATTTGAATCAGGTTAATATAAAAAATGGCTCAAGGCGCAGGGTGCAGGGCGCAAGGCGCAGAGTGCAAAGCGCAAAGCGTGCCCGGCGTCTCTCTCTTACCCTTTGCGTAAGCGCTATACGCTTTTCTCCCCATAAGGATCAATCAGCTCTATTGTCTGATCCCTCATGGGGCCTACAGAGATGATGGAGAAGGGCACCTTCATAATCTCTTCAAGTCTCTTTAAGTATCTTTTTGCCTCCGCAGGAAGTTCATCAATAGATCGGGCCGAGGAGATATCTCCCTTCCAACCCTTGAACTCCTCATAAACCGGGGCACACTTTGCAAGCTCCTTGATGCTTGCAGGCATATAATCTATCCTTTTGCCATCAAGTTCATAGGCTATGCATGCCTTTATGGTATCAAGGCCTGTGAGCACATCAAGCTTTGTCATGCCGATGCTGGTAAACCCGTTATACCTGATGGAGTCCTTCATCATCACAAGATCAAGCCAGCCGCAGCGGCGGCGCCTTCCTGTTGTGGCCCCGAACTCTGCCCCCTTTTCCTGCAGATAGTTTCCTGTTTCATCCTTGAGCTCGGTAGTAAAAGGACCTGAGCCAACCCTTGTAGTGTATGCCTTAACAATACCCAGGATGTGATGAAGTTTATCCGGGCCTACGCCCACACCGGCGCATGCTGCGCCAGATACAGGGTTTGATGATGTAACAAAGGGGTATGTGCCGTGGTCAATATCAAGGTGTGTGCCCTGTGCCCCCTCAAAGAGTATCTTTCCCCTTTTTTCTGCTGCCTTATCCACCAGGATAGAGACATTTGAAATATAGGGTTTAAGTATTTTAGCCATTTCCAGATATTTATTGTATATCGGTTCAAATTCAAGGTGCTCTGCGCCATAGAACTTTGTCAGGAGAAAATTCTTTTCCTTGAGGTTGGTGCGAATCTTATCTGCCAGTGCTTCGGGGTCAAGGAGGTCAATGGCCCTTACCCCGCGCCTCCCGGCCTTATCTTCATAACAGGGGCCGATGCCGCGTCCTGTTGTTCCTATCTTGTCATCACCCTTGGCCGCCTCGCTCGCAATATCAATGGCCTTGTGATATGGCATAATCAGGTGCGCCTTCTGGCTTATGGAGAGATTTTCCGGGGAGATCGCTATCCCCTTTGAGGTGAGCATGCTTATCTCATCAAGGAGCACCTCAGGGTCTATCACCACGCCATTACCGATCAGGCATTTTTTCTCTTTGTGAAGTATGCCTGAAGGTATCAAATGGCAAATGGTCTTTACGCCGTTCACAACAAGCGTGTGGCCAGCATTGTTTCCTCCCTGGAAACGAACCACCATATCTGCCCTTGATGCCAGAAGGTCTACAACCTTGCCTTTTCCTTCATCTCCCCACTGAGCGCCCACTACCACCACATTTGACATATATCTCTCCTGAAAATGATTTATTGCAGGTTTATACGGAAGCATGTCCCGGTTAACTATTTATTTTTACCGGCAGCAGATTACAGCCATAAAACCGCTGGTTATACTAAAATTACCGGCTCCAAGTGTCAACCCTGATTCAATGTTAAATCAATTTTATGATTATCATGGGAAATCTTTTCACTTGACGGAACATATGGTGTCTGTTAGACAATCTGGGCACTTATACGAGAACAGAGGTAGCAAAATGACAAAGGAAAAATCAAGAAAAGAGCTGTTATCAACCAATGACGAGTTTGTAACCTTTTCTACCCGAATGCTTATCCTGGCCAGGGAGCATAAAAAACAGATGGAGATCGTTGGTTATTGTATCCTTGCAATAATTATCCTGTTTACCGCCGTAAATATGTATCTTAAAAACCGTAACTTAAGGGCGCAGGAGGCTTATAATAGTGCATATTATGCATTATCAGGCAATATCAGCCCAGAGAAAAAACAGGAAACCTATGCAAAATCCAGGGAAGATTTCGGAAAGGTGCTTGCGGAATACAAGATGTCAAAGGTTGCGCCTCTTACTATCCCCCAGATGGCCCACATAGATTTCCTTGAAAAGAAATATGATGAGGCGATCAAAAAATACCAGGATTACCTGGACGATAAACCTGCTGAACCCTATTACTCATATGCCCTGCTTGCCCTTTCAACCTGCTATGAAGAAAAGGGGGAGTACGATAAGGCAATCAGCACACTTGAAAAGATCAAAAATGCAGAGGGCTATTCAAAAGAGCAGTCAATGCTTGGCCTCGCAAGGATATACAGGCTGAAAAAGGATACGGCAAAATCAAACGAGATACTCAAGGATTTTATAGAAAAATTCCCATCCTCCCCATTTATCGAGGTAGCCAGGTCCTCTATATCATCCTGAAACAAATATTACTGATTCTTATTCGATAAAGGGCATGGTTTTCATGCCCTTTATTTTTTGGGGGTATAGATTTGAAAGAGTGGCGATTACTTGATACCGGTCATATGACCGCCGCGCAGAATATGGCCATGGATGATACACTACTTGAACTAAAGGGGGAGCGAAGAACCCCTGATACCATAAGGTTTCTCCAGTTTTCGCCCCGCGCAGTTCTTGTAGGATATCACCAGTCTGTTGAAGAAGAGATACGTGTATCATACTGTCTTGAAAATGGCATTAATATTAACAGGCGCATCACAGGCGGAGGGGCGATCCTTTTTGATGAAAACCAGATAGGCTGGGAGATCATTTGCGACAAGGATTTCTTTGACATGGAGATCCCAAACCAGAGGTTGTTTAAGATGTTGTGTGAACCTGTAGTTACTGCACTCGGGTACATGGGGCTAAATGCCGCCTTTCGCTTAAGGAACGATATAGAGATAAACGGCAGAAAGATATCCGGCACAGGGGGCACAGAATCTGACAGGGCATTCTTTTTCCAGGGCACCATGCTTGTGGATTTTGATGTGGATACAATGCTTAAAAGCCTGAAGATACCGGTGGAAAAACTCAAGGCAAAGGAGATCGATTCAGTTAAGGAGCGGGTCACCTGCCTGAACTGGGAATTAGGCTATACACCCTCATCACATGAGATCAAAAGGGCGATTATCAGGGGCTTTGAAGAATGCCTTGATATAAGGCTAAAGCCTTCCGGTCTTACAAAAGATGAAGAGGCCATTTTCAGACAAAAACTTGAATACTATTCATCCCCTGATTGGATAGAGAGGGTAAAACCAAAACCATCCGGCAAAGAGCTCTTGCAGGCAGCAAACAAGGTTGAACATGGCCTTGTGCGCTTTACCATTGGGGTGGACAGGGCACGAAACAGGATACAGGATATCTATATAACAGGAGACTTCCTCTCATTCCCGTCCAGGGCACTTTATGACCTGGAATCAGAATTGAGGGGCAGACGCTTTTTACGTGAAGAGCTGTTTCGTGTTGTGTATGGTTTTTTCAGGGATGGCCGCATAACCATACCTGGCATAAGCCCTGAGGATTTCATTAAACCCCTTGAGATAGCATTTGAAAAGGCGGCCATAGGGGCTGAATATGGGATTCCGCTTGATGTGTGCAACCAGATATCGGTCACGAACGGCTCTTTTAAGGGTGTAATAGCTGCAAAACCCTCTGTGTTGCTTCTTCCCTATTGTGCAAAGGATCTAACCTGTCACCTTCGCTACTCAAAGAGTTGCAGCCAGTGCGGCGGCTGTACCGTTGGTGAGGCATGGGAGATTGGCTTGACAAGAAAACTGGATGTGCGATGTGTCAGGAGTTTTGAGGATCTTTTATCAGAACTTGATAACCTCAAGCAGTGTAATGAAAAGGCATTTATAGGCTGCTGCTGCCAGCCCTTTTTTACAAAGCATGTGAATGATTTTGAAAATGCTGGTCTCCCCGGCATACTTCTTAATATAGATAACACCACCTGCTATGAACTGGATCAGGCAAAGGAGGCCTATAAAGGAGAGTTTAACAGCCAGACCCATATAAATCTCTCTCTTCTTAAAACAGTGCTTGATGCGGTGGATGGGTATAAGGAAAGAGGGGCTGCATGAAGGAGGAGAGGTGCGATATCCTGATTGTCGGGGCCGGGCCTGCGGGCGCATGCGCTGCCTTAACAGCGTTAGAGGCAGGCGCTAACGTACTTATTATCGAGAGAAAAAAGGCAATTGGTGAACCAGTGCGATGCGCCGAGTTTATCCCGAAACAACTTCTGGGCGAACTGGATTGTACGAAAAATTTTATTGTCCAGCATGTAATGAGCATGAAGACTATAATAGATGACAAACAAATTATAGAGACCCCTGGCCCCGGCCTTATGATAAACAGAAATATCCTTGATCAGGCACTGGTTCAAAGGGCGAAAGCGGCAGGGGCTAAAGTGTGGACAGGGACCAGGGCCATAACATATGATGGCTGCTGTGTCATGGCAGTTAAAGAGAGAGAACAGATCGGTTTAAAGGCAGATATTATAATAGGCGCAGACGGGCCAAATACAAGGGTTGGGAGATGGATAAATTCCATCAACAATAATCTTATTCCGGCAATACAGGCGAGGGTTTATCTAACAGAAGCCCTAGAAAGCACAGAGATATATTTTGATAAGGGAATTTTCGGCGGGTATGCATGGCTCTTTCCAAAGGGAGATACAGCTAATGTCGGGCTTGGAATTAAACGGGGAACCAACCCGATTAATATACAAAAATCTCTGAACTACTTCCTGCAAAAGCTGAAAGATCAAAATAGAATTACAGGAGAGATCACAGGTTACAATGCCGGCTGGATACCGGCAGAGGCCCCCAGAAAGATAGTCAAAGAAAATATCATGCTGGTTGGGGATGCCGCAGGGCAGACCCATCCCATAACAGGGGCAGGGGTAACCCAGGCTGTTATATGCGGCCATATGGCAGGAGAACATGCAGCAGAGGCAATTAAAAAAGGTGACCCTGGTATAATAAAAGGGTATGAAGAGGAATGGATGGAGCTTTATGGTGAAAGTCACGAATGGGCATACAAAAGAAGAGAGCTGATGGAAAACAATTGGGATAACCTTGATAAGGTAATTAAAAAATGCTGGGTGGCATTTAAGGAATATTACAGAGAATGACAGACCTCAATGACCGCCTGAAACATTCAAGAGAACTCTCATGGGAAAAATTCGGGAAAAAGATCACCATGTATCTCCCCGGTATGTTTTCACTGGACGGCATCAGGGGCGATTATCCGGCCATCTCCATCACCGGTAAAAGATGTTCTCTTCAGTGTGACCACTGTAAGGGGCAGCTTTTAAGAACCATGCCCCCTGCCATCACCCCTGAGGCGCTGGTAGAAAAGGCGATAGATTACGAAAAGAAAGGGTGCCCTGGTATACTCATAACAGGAGGGTGTGACCGTGACGGGAGGCTCCCCTGGGAAAGGTTTCTCCCTGCTGTACATGAAATAAAGCAAAAAACAAACATGTTTGTCTCAGCACACAGCGGCATCATTGATGCTGAGACAGCAAAGGGGTTCAGAAAGGCAGGGGTTGACCAGGCATTAATGGATGTGATTGGTGATGACTCCACATATCAGAAGATATGCCATGTGGGGCACGGCGTCTCAAGGATATATGAAACTATAAAATACCTTGCGGATGAAGGGGTAGATTTTATACCTCATATCATATGTGGGCTTGAGCATGGCAATATCAGGTATGAAGAAAAGGCTATTGAAGCTGTATCAGGTTACAGGCCGCGGCAACTGGTGATAATATCCCTTATGCCCTTGCCCAAAACGCCGCTATGGGGAAGAACGCCTCCAACCGCCGAAGAGATCGCAGAGATAATAGTAAAGGCAAGACTCATTATGCCTGATACCATTTTAAGCCTTGGCTGTGCACGCCAGAGGGGAGATATCAAAAAGGAGCTGCTTGCCATAGATGCCGGTGTTAACCGTATGGCCATCCCATCTGAAGAGGCAATAGCTCACGCAAAAACTTACGGTCTTGAGATAAAATACCAGAAGAGCTGCTGCTCTGTGTCGTTGCCGTTTGAGAGAGAAAGCTGGTGAAATAATAACAGGGCGGTCCATGATCAGTCGAATCAGCACGATCCGCCTGATCATGAGCACAAAAGGTTGCCCTTTTCCACCTTGAAGCGGGCCGGTTATTTCTCCTCCCCAGGCTCTTTGCATTGCCAGTTATCTTTGCTCTTCAGGTCACCGGTTCCCTTATACTCTGCATATTGCGGATAGGGGCACAGGGGGCGAGCAAGGCCATCCTTGCCATATCCCATAATCAGATTGTTGTTTCAGGGTTAATGCCTGTATCGCTCCATCCGTGGGAGAGGAGCAGCTTTCCACCGCTGGCCTTGAATTTTGTCAGATCAGGGTCTACTGCATCTACATAGCCAACCGCCTTATCAATAAGCGGCATGTCGCGCTCCAGATCAAACTTGCGCCAGTCCAGGTTTGGGTCATTAAAGGCAATGCGTATAATATCAAACAGAACACCCTGAATAGAGCCGGCAAAAAATCCATTGCCTACACCCATAAATTTCCCGTTCCAGTTTTCCGCTGGCAGCCAGAGCTCCATCTTAATCATTGAATCGGTTGTGGGAGTGAGATCAATCTGAACCCTGCAATGGGCAGGGAGATCAGGCAGGGGTATTTCATTCCGGGAGCCTCCGCCAAAACCTGCAACCTTTGGTGCAGGGCCTTTAGCAACCATAGTTGCACTGGTGATTGCAGCATGATCAAGCTTGAGGTTTTTATAAGTCCCTCACAGGAGGATGCTGCAAGTGTAGCCCCCGAAAGCATCGGGAGAGCACTGTTTATCCTAAAAACGGCAGTTAGTCTCTAACCTGGAGCGGGTAGGAGCCGTGCTATGA
>CAZXUA010000017.1:0-5435 GCA_964643755.1 uncultured Desulfatiglans sp.
ATAGCACGGCTCCTACCCGCTCCAGGTTAGAGACTAACTGCCGTTTTTAGGTTGATTGAGTTTGGCAGATATGCAGCAGAGAGAAGGAGAGAGAGGGGAGAAGGGAAACCTGCAACCTTTGATTTTCTGGGATTCACGCATATTTGCAGTAGGTCAAGGATGGGCAAATATATGGTGCTGAGAAAGACATCTGCAAAGAAGATGCGTGGTAAGTTGAAGGAGCTGAAGAAAACCATGAGGGAAAGAATGCATTGGTCAATACCTGATGTAGGTAAATGGCTTAAGTCAGTAATTACCGGCCATTGCAGGTATTATGGTGTCCCTTGGAATGGTAAAAGCCTTACACGCTTCAGGTCTGAAATAACCAGAATGTGGTTTAGGATACTGCGCCGCAGAAGTCAGAAAAGTCGTGTAACATGGGAGCGTATGAACAGGTTGGCCAAGAAGTGGTTGCCTATGCCTTTTATCTGTCATCCATATCCAATGGAACGTATGAGCGTCAACACTTGAAGCAGGAGCCCAGTGCATTAGCAGTGCACGCTGGGATCTGTGCGGGGGGTGCCGAGTAATCGGCATTCCTACCGCGATGGGACACTTTAACTACTATGGCGTACCGGGCAATAGAAGCTGTCTGAGTAAGTTCCGAACGGAGGTGAGCAGAATCTGGCTAAAAGTATTGAGGAAAAGAAGCCAGAAAGGTTACAAGCTGACATGGGAGAAGTTCAATAAGTATCTAAAGAAATGGATTCCTCCAGCGAAAGTCACTCACCAACAACCGTGGCAAAGGCTTTGCGTCACAACCATAGGCAAGAGCCCGGTGCAATAGCATTGCACGCCGGGATCTGCGCGGGGGGTGCCGAGTAATCGGCATTCCTACCGCGACACATCGAACTTCCAACTTTGAACGTTGAATGAAAAACAAAAGGTCGGGAATAAATCCTGCCCCTATGAAAAACAAATGATTACCGATCGAGTCGGGAATGACAGGTTACGGGTGGATTATCAGTTATCAATTAACAATTATCAATTATCAATCATACATACCTTCTTACATAATGGCCTATGAGCATCACCGGCACAATAAGGTGAATAAAGCCATTCTTATACTCATTTATCCTTTCTATAAAGTTTTCCCTCAAGTCCGGGTTATAGAGCCTTTCTTCATCCTCAAGAGGTATGAGCGGGAATTTGTCCATGAACTCCCTGGCAAACAGAACTGTACCTTTAAGAACAGGCATGCCCATGTCATTATATACCTTCACCCTCTCCAAACCAGTTTGATGGTGACCTGCTTTTGAAGATAACCCCCTATATCTACTCTCTGGATGAAAATTGATAATTCCTGATAATGCTAATATTGAACTAATTAAACTTAATAATCATAGGCCTCTTTCCCTTCCTTCATATCTATTTACTTGATAGCTCATTCACTCTATGATAGTTCTTTCTATTATTTTTTAAGAGGGGCATTTTTGGAAAAAAAAAGGGCGGATAATTCACTCCTGACCAAAAAGATAAATTTCAGCGAGTATGAGCTGCTCAATATCCTTTGCGGTCAGCAGAACTCCCATATCAAGATCTTAGAAAAGAGGCTTGGACTTTCTATCAGCTCAAGAGGTACGGAGCTGATACTTAAGGGGCAAGACTTCGAGCTTGAACTTGCAGAGAGTATTCTCATGCAGCTCTATGAGCTTGTTAAGAATGGCTTTCCCCTTTACCCGACCGATATAGAGCATGCGGTGAGGATAGTCAGCAAAGACCGCTCAGTAAAGCTTAAGGAAATCTTCCTGGACAGTGTGTATGTGTCGTCAAAGAAGAGGGTCATTACAGCCAGGACAGCCACCCAGAAGGAGTACATAGAAAACATCAGGAATTTTGACATAGTATTTGCCATAGGCCCTGCTGGCACAGGAAAGACATACCTTGCAATGGCCATGGCTGTGTCAGCCCTTATTAAAAAAGAGGTTAGACGAATAGTGCTTGCAAGGCCTGCTGTTGAGGCAGGTGAGAGGCTCGGGTTTCTGCCAGGTGATCTGAGTGAAAAGGTAAACCCCTACTTAAGGCCCCTGTATGATGCCCTGCATGATATGGTGGATTTTGATGACGCCTCAAACCTTATGGAAAAGGGGGTTATTGAGGTGGCGCCCCTTGCCTTTATGCGGGGACGCACACTTAATGATTCATTTGTTATACTTGATGAGGCGCAGAATGCCACTACAGAGCAGATGAAGATGTTTCTTACAAGACTTGGTTTCAGTTCAAAGGCCGTTATTACCGGCGATATTACCCAGACCGATCTTCCAGCCGGAAAGGATTCAGGGCTTGTAGAGGCGCTTGAACTTCTTAAGGGCATAAAAGGCATTAATTTTACCTATTTTACGAGGGATGATGTTGTTAGACACCCCCTTGTTCAGAAGATAATTGATGCCTATGACAAGAAAGATAAACAGAGAGATATCAGCAATGGGAAAAGAACCATCTAAAAAACAGATCCATCAGGATTTTACAAGGTGGCTAGTCCTGGCCCTGCTCAGTATCATAATCGGTATTTTTCTGAATCCAGGGCTTATGAAAAAGCCAAAGGAATACAAGCTGGGCGACATAGCTGAAGCAGATATCAAATCCCCTGCTGACATCCTTGTCAAAAACACAGAAACAACTGAAAAGGAGCGGATCAAGGCTGCCCAGGGCGTCCCGTATGTATATGATTATGACCCATCTGCATCAAACATCAGGCTGAGGTTGAGCGAGGCAATGGCGGATGTCAGAAATCTGATTACGGTTCATCCGGTAGATCCCCTTGCGCCTGTCCAGGAAGAGGATATGCCTGTTGACACTGATGAACTCAAAAAGTCAACAGCAGAGAGGTTTTTCCGTACCCTCGAAATCACATATGATGAAAAACTTTATGACAGGATCTTATTGAGCGGCTGTCCTCCCGTCCTTGAAAACACTATTCTCAGGATTGTAAACGAGATTTATAAAAAGGGCGTGATAGGTAATCAGTCAGTTCTGGCAACCCAGATACAGAAAGGGATAGCGCTTCAGAGTATACAGACCCAGAAGGAAGAGCTTGTCACTGACCCTGCAAGATTTTATGATATCCAGGGCGCAATCAAATATGTGGAGTCACATAAAAAGGATCTTATAAAGGATGAAGTCCCAAAGGAGATCGCTGATCTTGCTGTTGATATTGCCGCGCTGCTTATAAAGCCCAATGTTACATTCAACAAGAGAGAAACAGAACTCAGAAAGGATGATGCTGTAAAGGCGGTAAAGGAATCATACTACCAGGTAAAACGCGGGGAGATGATAGTAAGGGAAGGGGAAAGGGTGGGGATGAGCCACCTGGCAAAACTGGCTGAAGTGACAAAGACGATTGAAGGGAGGAATATCTTAAGCCGCATCCCTGGCATGACCCTGCTCATGGCCATTCTATTTTCTGTTATCTATATCACCGGGTTTAAAAAGTACAAACCCTCAGGCCGAGACAACCGGCACCTGATATTCAGCGCCGCAACCCTCCTGAGCGTTTTCATATTCTCATGGGCATTTAATTTTATAGCCGAGGAGATGGCAAGGGGTTTTCATAGTGTCAGCGCAAGGGCATTATTGTTTGCGCTTCCCCTGACATTCGGGGCCATACTCATAACCGTTTTTCAGGGGTTGAATATGGCTATGCTCTTTTCTTTGCTTGCCTCAATATTTGCCTCACTCTTGATTGACGGGAATATCGAATTTCTGATCTATTTTTTTGCCGGCAACCTGTATGCCTCATATCTGGTGCGTGAATACAGGGAAAGGGGCATCCTGATCAAGATCGGCCTCAAGATCGGCCTTATGAATATCCTGATATGTCTTGCAATAGAATCCATTTACGGGCAGTTTTTAACGATTGAGGTACTGGTTGCTGTTATAGCGGCCTTCCTGGGGGGTGTATTCGGAGGGGTGATTTCAACGGGTATTATACCTCTGGTTGAAATGGCATTTGGCTTTACTACTGACATCAAGCTCCTTGAACTCGCCAACCTTGATCAGCCGCTGTTAAGGGACCTCATGGTGCAGGCCCCCGGCACGTATCACCACAGCGTTATTGTAAGCAATATGGTTGAGGCGACCGCAAAGGCCATAAATGCAAACCCGCTTTTGGCAAAGGTGGCTGCCTATTATCATGATATAGGCAAGATGAAAAAACCCCTCTATTTTATAGAAAACCAGATGGGTGGTGAAAACAGACATGAAAAGCTTGCGCCATCCATGAGCAGCCTGATCCTTATTGCCCATGTGAAGGATGGCGTTGAACTTGCAAAACAGCATAAACTGGGGCAGGAGATCACAGATATTATAGAGCAGCACCAGGGCAAGGGGCTTATTGCCTATTTCTACCAGAAGGCAAAAGAGCAGGCCATGAGCAAAGGTTTAAAAGGGGGCGAGGTTAATGAGGATGATTTTAGGTACCCTGGACCCAAGCCACAGACCAAGGAGGCAGGCCTGGTCATGCTGGCTGACATGGTGGAGGCCGCATCACGATCCCTGCCCGATCCAACACCTGCCCGAATAAACGGTACAGTGCAGAAGATTATCAACAAGGTCTTTTCCGATGGTCAGCTTGATGAATGTGAGCTCACACTTAAAGACCTTCATGAGATTGCAAAGAGTTTTAACAAGACACTGAGCGGGATATTTCATCAGAGGGTGGAATACCCTGAACCGGAAACAAAAAACAGGATAAAAAAGGTGGCAAATGGAGATTCAGATAAAAGCAGCGAGGAGGGTACAGGGGCTAAAAAAGGAGCTGATCGCCCGAATGATGGCGAAGGCCTTAAAAGACTTGGGCTGTGACAGCAATACAGAATTGAGCATACTTATTACAGATGATGAAGAGATACACAGGCTTAATAAGCGTTATCTTGAAAGGGACAGACCAACCAACGTACTTGCCTTTCCTATGGATAGAGGCGATCAGGGTGTGAATACCTGTATGCTGGGAGACATAGTGATATCAATAGACACTGCAAAGAGGGAGGCCCTTGAAATGGGTATTACTCAGAAACAGAGGTTCTGTGAACTACTTGTGCACGGGCTTTTGCACCTTATGGGGCATGATCACGAGATATCAGAGAAGGAAGAGAAAAGGATGCAGAGGGAGGAAAAGAGGCTCCTTGCAGTAATATTGGAGGGATAGGAATGGCGAGACTTGCAGTTAATGTTGATCATGTAGCAACCATAAGAGAGGCAAGGGGGATTAATTACCCTGACCCTGTGTTTGCCGCAGGCATTGCAGAGATGGCAGGGGCAGAATGTATTATATGTCATCTCAGGGAAGATAGAAGACACATAAATGACAGGGATCTGAGGCTTTTAAAGGAGATGGTCAAAACAAGGCTTAACATGGAGATGGCAGCAGTTGATGAGATGGTGAAGATTGCCCTCGA
>CAZXUA010000017.1:5445-37525 GCA_964643755.1 uncultured Desulfatiglans sp.
CCTCGATATAAAACCTGATATGGTTACACTTGTGCCTGAAAAAAGGGAGGAGCTTACCACTGAAGGCGGCCTTGATGTTATTGCAAAACCTGATCATTACAGAAAAACAGTAGATAGACTCAAGGATAAAGGGATAAAGGTGAGCTTTTTTGTTGACCCTGATCAGGCACAGATAGAGATGGCACACAGGGCTGGCGGCGACATTGTAGAGATACATACAGGCCACTATTCCGAGGCGCAAAATGAACAGGAGGCTGGAGATCGGTTCAAGAGGATTGTAAAGGCTGTTGAGGCTGCCCATGCGCTTGAGTTGGGTATAAGCGCAGGACACGGCCTCAATTATACAAATATAAAACGATTCAGGGTGCTGCCTCAGGTGGAGGAATACAGCATAGGCCACGTTATAGTCTCAAAGGCCATCTATGTGGGTTTTGAAAAGGCGGTACGGGAGATGGTGGAACTGGTAAAGGATTTTTAGCTAAGAGTTTTAGTGCTTAATTAACATAAATTCGGTGGCGTATGAAATAGATACTTATAATTAACCACGGAGGACACGGAGAGCGCGGAGAAAAATTTTAAAGAAAAAATCCGTGACCTCCGTGATCTCCGTGGTGAAAAATATGCTACTATTTTTATATAAATGTAAAAATAAAAGGTGTCATAATATATGATCTTTGGGACTGGCATAGACATTGTCAAGATTAAGCGCATCGAGACGGTTATAAATAAATGGGGTGACAGGTTTATTGACCGTGTCTTTACCCCTGATGAAAAGACATTCTGCCTGAAGCGTGTAAGACCTTACCGGGCATTTGCGCTCCGCTTTGCTGCAAAGGAGGCATTTTCAAAGGCCCTGGGAACAGGCATGAAGGAAGGCGTGTTCTGGAGGGATATAGAGGTATATCATCTCAAGAGCGGAAAGCCCTGCCTTAAGGTTAATGGCGCATCCCTTTCCATATGTGAAAAGGAGGGGATAAAGGGTTATCATGTGACCCTTTCCGATGAAGATGAGTATGGCATTGCAATGGTTATCCTGGAGAAATAGCTATGAGACTTGTAACAGCTTCAGAGATGCGTGAGATGGACCGGCTTACAATAGAGCATGCCGGCATCCCTGGTATTGTCCTTATGGAGAATGCCGCAAAAAGTGCAACAGAAGTTTTCATAGAACATTTCAAACCTTTTATAACATCTTCGATTCTTGTTATCTGCGGAAAAGGAAATAATGGCGGGGACGGTTATGTAATGGCCAGGTATCTCCATAACAGCGGAATGAAGGTATCTGTTATCATTACATGCGAGAGGTCCGCCATATCAGGTGATGCCCTTATCAATCTTTCAGTAATTGAAAAGCTTGGAATAGAGATATCTGAAATCCGTGATGAAGCGGCATTTGAGACATTTGCTCAGAGACTTTCAGGTTGCAGCTATATAATAGATGGCTTATTTGGCACAGGGCTCAACTCACCGGTAAAAGGGCTGTATAAAAAGATCATAGATACAGTAAATAATTCAAATAAACCTGTTATCTCCATTGATATACCATCAGGCCTGAATGCAGATACAGGCGGGATAATGGGTGCGGCGGTTAAGGCTGATCTCACTGTGACATTTGGCTTTGCAAAGCCGGGTCATTATGTTTACCCGGGGAGAGCCCTTACAGGAAGGCTTGTGACCGTGGATATCGGCATACCAGGCATGATATCAGATAAACTGGAGATCACCCACAGGCTTACAGGGCAGGATGATTTTAGAGATGAACTTGCTGATGGAAAATCTGATGCGCATAAAGGGTCAAGGGGGCATTTACTTATTATAGCGGGCTCAACAGGCAAGACAGGAGCTGCCGCCTTAACCGCAATGGGGGCATTAAGGGCAGGGGCAGGTCTTGTAACAGCGGGTATCCCTGAGAGCCTGAATAGTATCATGGAGTGCAAACTTACCGAGGCCATGACAGCACCCCTTCCAGAAACCTTAGAAGGTACCCTCTCTTTCAGCGCACTAGATGATATCTTGAGGCTTGCTTCAGATAAAAGCGCCCTGGCCATTGGCCCTGGCCTCTCAACAAACCATGAAACAGCAAGGCTTGTTTGTGAGATAATAAAAAGGTGCAGCCTGCCAATGGTTATAGATGCAGATGCATTGAATGCTATTTCAATGAAACCTGAGATTCTAGAGCTGCTGGATGAAAGAAAAATACTGACGCCGCATCCCGGTGAGATGGGGAGGCTGACTAATCTTACGACAAGGGATATCCAGCAAAACCGCCTGAATGTAGCGCATGAATTTGCAAAAAAGAGGAGATGCTATCTTGTTCTGAAGGGGGCAGGGACGATAGTGGCAGAACCGAATGGTGTTATTAATATCAACGCCACCGGTAACCCCAGCCTTGCCACAGGCGGCACAGGTGATGCGCTTACAGGCATCGTATCCGGTCTTCTTGCCAGAGGGCTTTCAGCGATTAAGGCCGCAACAGCAGGTGTCTATATCCACGGCCTTGCTGCGGACATGTTTGCCAAAGAGCATGGCGAGTCAGGCATGATTGCATCTGATCTGCTGGATAAGATACCCGGCGTGATGAACTATTTTAAAAAGGAAAATTATGCCATTGCGTATAATAAGTAAATCAGATTCAGCGACAGTAGATATAGGCAAGAGGCTCGGGCATCTCCTCAAAGGCGGCGATGCGGTTGCGCTTACAGGGCCGCTCGGAAGCGGCAAGACCTGGCTCACAAAGGGCATAGGCAAAGGCCTGGGGGTTAACCCCGATGAGGTGATAAGCAGCCCCTCGTTTTCGCTTGTTAATGAATATGAAGGCAGGTGCCTTTTATATCATATAGACCTTTACAGACTGGATAAACAGAACGATATTACACTCCTTGGCCTTGATGATTATTTCCATGAAAGAAGTGTTGTTGTTGTCGAGTGGGCAGAGAGGTCGCCGGGGCTTTTCCCATCCGGGTTTATAAAGGTAAAGATAGAGATATTGAGTGATAATGAAAGGGCTATAGAGATAGACTCGGATGATCCGGTTATCTCCGCAAGGATTATGAAGGGTTTAACCATATGAGTCATACAGGGATAAAGAAGTGTCTGAAGAATAGCGGGCGGTTCAGGGGATTTTTGCTGTTCCTTATGCTTCTCTTGATTCTTAATTATTCTCTTTCAGGGAGCAGGAAACCAGCCCCTTTAATAAGAGATATTGTTGAAGATAATTATGATCTGAAAACAGAGATGCTCCCTGCCTATCAAAAAATGACACTCGGCATCCCTCTTAATCTGAACAGCGAGTCTATTGAAGGGCTTACCGCCATACCGGGAATCGGTAAATCCCTTGCGAATAGAATAGTTAATGAAAGAATCAAAAGGAATGGCTTTAAGGATATTAATGAACTCAGGAGTATTGCTGGTATAGGTGAAAAGACCTTTTTAAAGATAGCACCCCATGTAACTCTTTGAGCTTACTGAAAGGCTGATAAACTGTTGTCATAAAAAACGAGATGGTCTGATTATGAAACTTCATAAGCCCTTTTCTGACTGGATAATAGGCTTGGTAATCACTGCTATATTTACAGCTCTCTTTTTTACAGACTACTTTAATTTCATACACATTATAGAGCTGAAGAGTTTTGATCTCAGGGCAAAGCTCGCTGCATCCACTGATATAAGTCCTGCTATCGAGCTGGTTGTTATCAATAACGATGATATAAACAGGCTCGGAAGATTGCCCTGGCCTAGAAGCCTTTTTGCCCGGTGCATAGATAACCTGCATGCGGCAGGAGCAAAGGTGATTGCCCTAAATATCTTTCTATCAGAGCCAGAAGAAAACGATGGCCTTATGGCTATCAGGAGGCTGAAGCAGGAGTTTGATGAACTGGGGCTTGCACAGAAGGAGAACAATGGCATTGCCTTTTATCAGAAGATGATAGATGAGGAGATGACCCTTGACAGTGATACAGGGCTTGAGCAGTCAATCAGGGATGCAGGGAATGTGGTGATCCCCTTCTTTTTTGACAGTATGAGTCAGGGCCGTGATGAAAATGCCCCTCCATTTATCTCAAGGGATTCATTTAAAAAGATCAACCGTTCAGATGAGGATCCCGGCCATAGCATAAAATGGTTTCACAAGATCATCCCTCCTCTGAACCGCTTTGCAGATGTTGCCGCAGGGTCAGGGTATAATCAGTTGTTTCCGGATGCGAATGACGGTGTCCTGAGAATAGAGAGGCATGTCATTGGGTATCTTAATAATATTTATCTGCCTTCATATGCTATAGGTATTGCAAGATTATATAAGGGCCTTAAAGATGATGATATGAGCCTGTCGCTTGATAGTGGAACCGGAAGTTTCATTGATCTGAAAATATCCCCCATCTCAGAAATCAGGGTCCCTCTGACCGAATATGATCAGGGAACCCTTATCAACTGGAAAAATGGGCCAGGTGTTGGGTTTCATCAGAGCAGCTTTTCAAAGGTGCTGAATAAAGAAATCAATTTGGGGATATTCAAAGACAGAATAGTTATTATCGGGCAGATTACTCCGGGGACAGGCGAAAGGTGTGTGACGCCGGTATCAGGTCAGATGCCCGGTGTTGAGGTGCTTGCAAATAGCGTGGACAATATCATTAATCAGGGCTTTTATCTTAAACCTTCCTGGGCTAGATTCATTGAGCTTGCAGCCCTTATTTTTTTCGGGGTTTTCATATCATTTATAGCGCCGGGGCTCAGGGTGGGCACAGGCGCAGTAACTACATTTATCCTATTTATCTGCTATGGAGCTACAGCCATAACCCTTTTTATCAAAAAGAATATCTGGCTTGAGGTATCCCTGCCGCTCCTTCTCCTTATAGCAGGTTATATACTTCTAGTCGCAAAAAGATATTTTACCCCTTTAAAGGGAAAGCAAAATGGGGGTAATGATCAAGTGAAAAGCGGATACACTGATCTGGCTCTGAAAGGCCCGAAAAGAGAAGGGGTTGATGCCACAGTAATATTTGGGGAAGGGAGAGGCCAACAGGGCGACATCAGCCTAACCTTGATCAATAATGACGAGAGGCCAAGACTCGGGCGTTATAGAATAATCTCTGAGCTTGGACGCGGGGCAATGGGTATTGTTTACAAGGGAGAAGACCTGAAGATAAACCGCACAGTGGCAATAAAAACGGTCAGGCTTTCTGACTTTGATGAAAGCATGATCAATGAGATAAAAGAGAGGTTTTTCCATGAGGCAGAATCAGCAGGACTTCTGGCTCATCCCAATATTGTCAAAATATATGATGCTGGGGAAGAGGATGATCTGGCCTATATAGCAATGGAGTTTCTGAATGGGAAGGATCTTGAAGCTTATACGGTTAAGGAAAATCTTTTGCCTTTACGGGAAACCCTCACCATTGCGGCACAGGTTGCAGAGGCTCTTGATTTTGCTCACAGCAAAGGGGTTGTGCACAGGGATATAAAGCCTGCAAACATAATGCGTATTAATGTAACCGGCGAAGTCAAGGTGACCGATTTTGGGATTGCAAGGATAACAACATCATCAAGGACAAAGACCGGTATCATAATGGGCACACCATCTTATATGTCACCTGAACAGGTGTCAGGGGAAAAGGTTGACGGCAGGTCAGATATCTTTTCTCTGGGGGTTGTTCTTTTTGAAATGCTCTGTGGTGAAAAACCCTTTAATGGAGATGATATGACCTCCCTCATGTATATGATCGCCAAGGAGCGCCATCCATCTCTTAAAACCATTAATACCAGGGTTCCGGGTGTTGTAGAAAAGATTGTGGATAAAGCCCTTGAAAAAGAGGCCGCGAAAAGGTATCAAAGTGCAGGGCATATGGCCCAGCATTTAAGAGCTATAATAAAAAAGATAGATGAGATTTCTGACAGGAAAAAGCGGTGTAATTAACCAATTAATCCCGGGCAAAAGGATCATGAAACTAAAAATTGCTGCCGGCACTGATACCGGCCTAAAAAGAAAGATTAACGAGGATGCATACCTGGTGAGGGAGGATCTGGGTCTGTTTATTGTTGCCGATGGCATGGGCGGACACAGGGCGGGTGAGGTTGCAAGCCGGATGGTGGTAGACACAATCTCCGATTACTGGACAAGGCTTCAATCAAATAATGAGCCTTTACTGATCAGGCCGATCCTGAAAAATATTTCAGAGAAGGCGAAAAACCTTGTCAATTTTGTCTATATTGCGAACAAGAAGGTGCATGAGGCACAGAAAAACCCTGAATATTTCAGGATGGGTTCTACTGTCTCTGTTATTGCCATAGAGAAAGAGGTCATGTGGCTAGTAAATGTGGGTGACAGCCCTGTTTATTCTTTTAAGAATGGCCGCATGAACCTTATATCAGAGGTACATTCCATTGCAGCAGAACAGAAAAATATGGGGATTGATGACTCCTTTGGATCAAGCAACCCCCTGATGAAAAATACACTTACCAGGGTAATAGGCATAAATGATACTGTAGAGGTTTATGTAAAAAAGGTCGTTCCTGAGGCAGAGGAGATGATACTTATCTGTTCAGACGGGCTTATCAATTATGCTGATGAAAAGACAATAAGATCAATCCTATCTGATTACGCCACCTCTCTTGAAAGTAAAGTAAAGGCGCTTATTGATGAGGCCAATAAAGGGGGAGGGGAAGACAATATTACTGTGATTCTTATTGAGGTGCTTAAAGAGAATATCTTTAAAAGACTGGTTAACAAATTTAAATCCTGAAAAATATGATATGAGAGTATTTTATTTATATGAAAATTCTTGGAATAGACACATCCTGTGATGATACATCTGCCGCTGTAATAGCAGACGGTAATACAGTAATTTCAAATATAATCCATTCGCAGATCAAACTTCACAACCCCTATGGCGGTGTTGTGCCTGAACTCGCATCAAGGGAGCATATAAGAAATATAGTCCCTGTTGTGGATAAGGCGCTATCAAGCGCAGGCCTTAAAATGGATGATATCAACGCCATTGCAGTAACTATAGGTCCTGGCCTGATAGGGTCACTTCTGGTGGGGCTCTATTATGCAAAATCGGTTGCCTATTTTAATAAAATTCCCCTTGTTGCGATTAATCACCTTGAGGGACATATACTTTCTATCCTGCTTGAACAGGATCACCCGGATTTTCCATTTACTGCCCTTACTGTTTCAGGGGGGCATACAAGCCTGTACTATGTAAATGCCCCCGGTGACTATGAGCTCATGGGACAGACCCTTGATGACGCAGCAGGCGAGGCGTTTGATAAGGTGGCTAAACTCCTGGGACTTGGTTATCCGGGGGGCGCAATAATTGAGGCAAATGCAAGGTCTGGAAGGGCTGATGCTATCCAGTTTCCGAGGGCATATATCTCTGATGAATCACTGGATTTCAGTTTCAGCGGGCTTAAGACAGCAGTGGCATTGTATATAGATAAGTGGGATAAACAGGGAAGGGAAAAGGCAAATGATATCAGGTTAGCGGATATTGCCGCATCCTTTCAGGAGGCGGTTTTTGATGTCCTTATTGATAAACTGATCAGGGCAGGAAAAAAGAGCGGGGTCTCATCCCTTGTGCTAGCAGGAGGTGTGGCATGCAACAGGACTCTGCGGGAAAAACTTACCCTGCAAACCGCCAGGGAGGGCTTTAAGGTCTACTTTCCAAGACCGGCCTATTGCACTGATAACGGCGCAATGATTGCCCTTGCAGGCTTTTTCAGGGCAATCAAGAATGATTATGCGGATTTTAATATTGATGTCAGGTCAAGGTTTCCTGTCAAAGATATCAAAAAGCCTAAATAGAGATGATTTATCCCTGCCATAATATTAAATATGAAACCGGAAAAAGATATGTCAGCTAGATTCGCAGGAGGCCTCAAGCTCAATAAACGGCTCGGACAGCATTTTCTTGTTGATAGGGGTATTATAAGAGGGATTATCCAAAAGGCAGGCGTGGATAAATCAGATGATATCCTTGAGATAGGGCCAGGCCTTGGAGCGCTTACCATACCCCTGGCAAAAGAGGTAAAGAGTATTACCGCTGTTGAAAAGGACAGCCGCATGGTAAACCGTCTCAGAGAGAAGCTTGAGGAGGTTGATATCAGTAATGTCACGGTTATAGAGGGGGATATTCTCAGCGTGGATTTTGATGACATTACAAAAGGAAAAAACAGGATCAAGGTTATGGGGAATCTTCCATACAACATATCATCGCCATTCCTGGAAAGGCTTATCAACAGTAAAAGATATTTTAGCAGGGCGGTTCTGATGCTCCAGTATGAATTTGCAGAGAGGTTATGTTCCGGGCCTGGCACAAAGGATTACGGTGCCATTACTGTTATGACAAAATATGAATCAACCGTAACCCGGTTACTGAGGGTTGAAAAGGAGGCCTTTTCACCCAGGCCAAAGGTTGGGTCTATGGTGATCTCAATAGATCTTGAAATGCCTCATCCTGAAAGGGCAAAGGATAACAGGGTGTTTGAGCTTGTTGTAAGGGGGGCATTTGCACAGAGAAGAAAGACCATAAAGAACTCACTTAAGGTAATAGAGGATCATTTTGAAAATGGCCACATTGCATGGGCTCTTGATAAATGCGGTATTGATCCTTTAAGAAGGGCTGAGACAGTGAGCCTTGATGAGTTTATACTCCTTTCTGATACCCTTTCGCAAAGGGGTTCAGTTTTTTAATGTCTCTCTGATCTTTTCAGAAAGCGCCTTGAACGAGAAGGGCTTCTGTATAAATCCCCTTGCCCCTGCATCGATAATACTCTGTACAGGGCCGTCAGCAGAAAATCCGCTGCATACTATAACCTTAAGTCCAGGCCTTTTTTCAGTGAGCTGCGAATAGACTGTAACAGCGTCCATATCAGGGAGCAGAACATCAAGCAGCGTGAGATCAATATCTCCCTTGAATGTCTCAGCTATACTGATTGCCTCCTGCCCTGTTTTTGCCTTTAATACGGTAAACCCCAGTTTTTCAAGTATTGCCTGGTTTACATCCATGACAACCTGCTCATCTTCCACAAGAAGTATATTGCCTGTTCCCTTTGAAAGATGGCGATTTGACCCGCCTGATGCTTCAGCTTCCTTTTCTACAGTTTTTAAATATATCTTTATGCAGGTGCCCCTGTTCATTGCCGATTCTAGTATAATTGTCCCATCATGTTTTTTTATTATGCCGTATACAGCCGACATCCCCAGCCCGCTTCCATAAAACTTGGTGGAAAAAAAGGGTTCAAAGACCCTGCTGCTTGTTTTTCTGTCCATGCCCTTTCCATCATCCCTTATGGAGAGCTCTATGTAGTTCCCTTCTTCAATATCAGGCATATTTTTAATATCCTGAGCGGTAAGATTGATTTCTTTAACTGTGATCCAGATATTTCCGGCCTCAGATATCGCCTCAGAGGAATTGGAAAGTATTGCTGATAGAGCCATCTGGAGCTTTGAATAGTCACCTTCTATATATGGCATTTTTTCTGGCAGGTCAGTGTGAATTGCGATGGCTGGTTTTATGCTCTGCTTTAAAAGCGGAATGGTATCTTTCAGAAGGTCGATTACAGACATTTTTTTGGGTTTAAAATCTGTTCCCCTGGCATAATCAAGAAGCTGGTCAGTAAGGTCTGCCATACGGTATGCGGTATCTTTTACCGGTTTTATATATCGTGCATATTCATTTACAGGCCTTGCCACCATTTCCAGCAGTTCAATATTCCCTACAATGGCGGCAAGGGCATTGTTGAACTGATGGGCCACGCCGCCTGCCAGCACTGCAATGGAGTCAAGTTTTCTGGACTGTTCAAGTCTTTCCTGAAGTATCTTTTTTTCACTCTCTATTTTATCAAGCTCTGAAATATCCAGGCATATGCACTGAAGCATATCATCCTTTCCTGCCTGATGTATCCTTGATAGGGTAAGCAGGGCATTATATATCGAACCATCTTTTCTTTTAAGCCTCATGGGGGTGTTTATCAGGGAACCCTCCTTTTTTAAAGTGTCTATTATGGTTTTCCTGTCACCTGGGTTTTCATATAGGTCCTGCATGTCCAGATTTTTCAGCTCCTCAATCGTGTACCCTGTCATTTTTGTCATGGTCTGGTTAGCGGTCACAAGCTTACCTTTTATGGTCGCAAGGGTAATTGCGGCGGGTGTATTGTCAAAGAGATGGCGATATTGCTCCTCACTGTTCTTTAGATATAAATTTTCCGCCCTGAGTTCAGCGATCTCTTTTCCCTGTTCATTTATTATATCTCTTAAAATACTGATTTCAGTCTTTTCTGCCATATTCTGGTTCCTCTTAATTAACCATTGGAAACGGCTTTATCTTTATTTTGAATAGCTAATATATCGATGTATGGATAATAGTTGTTCATTCTCATTATCATGGAGGTATCCTGCCCGATTTATTCATGGAGATATATTTCTAGAGACTGATAAAATAGCCGGTTATTCCTGTTTTGACAATAAAAATATTATCTTTTCTTAAACTCCAGATTTCCGGTTTCAGTGCCCGATATAAATACCGGGGAGTAATCTATTCCTTGACAAATTACCGATTTGGCTATATTTTTTACCCTCAAAACGGAATGCCGCAACATTGTTAAACATTATTTCTCACAGGAGTAGTGATCAATGACACTTACAAAAGATGATCTGGTAAATTCATTGTATGAAAATCTTGATATTCCCAAAAGCAAAGCGACCTCTATTATTGAAACCCTTTTAAATAAAATAAAGGGCAAGCTTGAAAACAAGGAGGATGTGCTTATTTCCGGGTTCGGCAAGTTCTGTGTTAAAGATAAAAAAGACAGGCGTGGAAGGAACCCTTCCACAGGAGAGGATTTGACGCTTGGAGCGCGCAGAGTAGTTGTCTTTAAATGTTCAGGGGTCTTACGGGAAACAGTAAATAGTTCAGGACAAAATGATGTAGCTGAAAGGTAAGGTTTTTTAAATGTCCCAAAAATACCCTGAATGTCCCCTGTATAATCACTCAAACTGCAAGGATTATGAAAACCCAAAGCTTTGTGCGATTGTAAGAAAAGATAAGATCTGTCAAAAAAAAAAGCCTAAACCAGAAAAGTAGTTTTAAAAAAAGGCATCGTGGTTTGCATCTAATAAAATATGTTTTATGGGCCTCAAGAGGCGACCCTGTTTACTATTTTTACTCTCCCTGTGTATTTGGCGCTGGAGTAATCCAGCCTGGTGAATATGAGATAAGGTCTGCAATAAAACTCCCGACAGTTACCCTGCTTTTTATCCTTACCGGTATTCTTCTATTATCATCTGTAATCCATATTTGCATCCTGGAATTTTTTGTTTTCTGAAATACCCCGCTTATCCCCTCTATTTCAGGTTCAACCATTATTGTATCGTAACTCTTTTCTGCTATGGTGATCTTCTGCTTCTCAAGCAGTTTTGCATTTGCCCTGATCACCTTTTTACCGTCAGTAAGATTGATTTTTATACAGTTTTGTTCATCAGGTATTCCGACCCTGAATGCATAGAAAACTGAAAGGGGGTCAAAGGTATTCTTTTCAATATTAACAGTATCAGTTATATTTCCATTTTTTATTTGCCTTGCCTCAAGCTTGTTCCAGTCAAACGGCACTACTATCTCTTTTACGGATTTTCCTTCATGCCTTTTTTTATAAAGGAGTGAATGGGTCAGATCAATGTCGGTCCATGCTTCTATCCTGTCGCGCACCTTGTAAAAGTTATCGACAAACGGGCTGGTCTTTGCTGTGTAGACAAAATGAAGGGCAGGGGCGCCATCCAGATACTCAGATGGCATGACCTCAAGCGTGGTCTCAGCCGCAACAATGAATGACCACCTGACTTCAAAGGTCATCTTTTCACCGGGATAAAATTTAACCTCTTCAGAGCTATTTGTGCCAGGAAAAATCAGTATGATAAAAATGCAGGCAGTTAACGTGAAGAACTGCCTTGATTTTATTGAAAAGGTTTTCATCACGCCTCCTTTTTGGAACCAAATAAGAAAGGGTTTCAGAAGATCTGAAACCCTTTATATTCTGGTGGGCCTGGAGTGACTCGAACACTCGACCAATTGATTAAGAGTCAACTGCTCTACCAACTGAGCTACAGGCCCGTTAATTTTTAACCCAAGCGCGCCCGGCAGGATTCGAACCTGCGGCCTACGGGTTCGAAGCCCGGCGCTCTATCCAGCTGAGCTACGGGCGCATTCAAATGAAGGGTATCTCCTACCAGTTATCCTTCTTGTTGTCAATTATAAATATTCGAAGAAAAATAAAAAATATTACTCAGCCATCTTTTTATATAACCTGTATCTCTCCTTTATATCCTCTTCCGCCTCGGCAAAGAGCTTCTCTGCATTTTTAGGGAATGTCCTTGTGAGGCTTGAATACCTGACCTCACTCATAAGGAAATCCTTTACACTGCCGGTCGGCTCTTTTGAATCAAGTATAAAGGGATTTTTCCCCTCTTCAGCAAGAAGCGGGTTGTAGCGGTACAACGGCCAGTAGCCGCATTCAACAGCCCTTTTCTCCTCTTCCTGACTCATGCCCATATCAATGCCATGATTTATACATGGTGCATAGGCAATAATAAGTGATGCTCCAGGATATGATTCTGCCTCTATAATCGCCTTCAAAAAATGATTTTTATTGGCGCCCATTGCTACAGATGCAACATACACATAACCATAGGTCATGGCCATCCTGCCAAGATCTTTCTTACGGGTCGGTTTCCCGCTGGCTGCAAATTTTGCCACTGCCCCGGTTGGTGTGGATTTTGATGACTGCCCGCCGGTATTGGAATAAAGCTCTGTATCAAGCACAAGGATGTTTACATCATGTGCCATTGCAATCACATGATCAAGTCCGCCATAACCTATATCATATGCCCAGCCGTCACCGCCAAAGACCCAGATGGACTTCTTTGTGAGGTAGTCTGACATGTTAAGTATATCAACAAGCACAGGATTATACTCTTTGCCTGTTGTCATCTCTATCTCGATATTTTCGATTATTTTTAACCCAAACTCCCTTGATTTATCGCCGTCATTCATATTGTCAAGCCAGCCCTGGCAGGCCTTTTTCAGGTCATCCGAGATGTTTCCTTCAATTGCCTTTTTAATAAGGTCTGAAAGTCTGCTCCTCTTCTGGCTTACGGCAAGCTCCATGCCGAAGCCATATTCCGCGCTGTCCTCAAACAGAGAGCTTGCCCATGCAGGTCCATGACCCTCATCATTGACAGTGTAGGGGCAGCTGGGCGCTGATCCTCCATAAATAGATGAACAGCCGGTTGCATTTGCAACTATCATCCTGTCACCAAAGAGCTGTGTAATAACCTTTATATAGGGTGTCTCACCACAACCTGCGCATGCACCTGAAAATTCAAATAGAGGCCT
Organism: uncultured Desulfatiglans sp.; assembly: GCA_964643755.1. GTDB lineage: Bacteria > Desulfobacterota > DSM-4660 > Desulfatiglandales > HGW-15 > JAAZBV01. The sequence goes on from CAZXUA010000017.1 coordinate 18,828, forward strand.
TCTGAACTGGCTGCCTTTTACTGTATTTGCCGGCATAAGATCATCTCTTGCAGGCAGTGAGGTCGCAAACAGGTGATTTCTGACCTGCACCTCTTTCTGTGTGCTGAGATGCTTCATTACAAGTGCCTTATTTTTAGCAGGACATACCTGGGCGCAGTTTCCGCAGCCTGTGCAGTCAAGCGGGCTTATCTGTATACGGTACTTAAGCCCATCCAACTCTTTACCCGTTGCATCTATGGTTGTGAATCCTTCTGGAGCATCTTCCAGGTCATCATTATCAGCAAGCACCGGTCTTATAACCGCATGAGGACAAACAAAAGCACACTGATTGCACTGGATACAGTTTTCAGGCACCCATTCAGGGACATTAATGGCTATCCCTCTTTTCTCATATTTTGCTGTCCCGGTCGGGAATATCCCGTCAGGGCTTAATGCGCTTACAGGGAGTTCGTCACCTTTAAGAGCGAGCATGGGCTTCATGACATCTGTAACAAATCCTGATTCATCTGTCTGCCTCATATATTCTTCATGGCCTGCATTTTTCCATGACCCCGGGTAGTTGATCTTCTCCAGAAAATCAAGGGATTTATCAACCGCATCAATATTCATCTTTACTACCTTTTCCCCCTTTTTCCCGTATGTCTTTTTTATGGCATCCTTCATAAGCCCAAGGGCTTCATCAGGGGGTATGACATTGGCTATCTTGAAGAAGGCAGCCTGCATTATCATGTTGATCCTTCCCCCCAGGCCTACATCTTCAGCGATCTTGACCGCATCCATATTGTAAAAATTGATATTCTTTGAAGCTATTATCCTTTTCAGACGATCAGGCAGCCGTTCTTCCATCTCCTTGAGAGTCCATGGCGAATTCAGAAGAAATGAGCCCCCCTCCTTTATGCCGTCAAGAAGATCAAACTGATCTACATAAGAAGGATTATGGCATGCTATAAACTCTGCCTGTGTCAATAGATATGCTGACTGTATGGGCTCAGGTGAGAATCTTAAATGTGAAACCGTACTTCCACCTGATTTCTTTGCATCATATGCAAAATAGGCCTGGGCATACATGTTAGTGTTTTCACCTATAATCTTGATTGCATTCTTGTTGGCGCCTACTGTACCGTCCGCACCCAGCCCCCAGAACTTGCAGCGTATGGTGCCTTTGGGTGATGTATCTATGGCAGGGCCTACTTCAAGTGATGAATGGCTTACATCATCATTGATGCCGACCGTAAAATGATTCTTGGGCATGCTTGAGCGCAGGTTATCAAAGACAGCTTTTGCCATTGCCGGTGTGAAATCCTTGCTTCCAAGGCCATATCTTCCGCCAACAATGAGGGGCTTGTTATTGGTTTCCTGATAGACGGTGCATACATCCTGGTACAGAGGCTCACCAAGACTTCCGGGGACCTTTAACCTGTCAAGAACTGCAATACGTGAGGCAGTTGCCGGCATGGCCATGAAAAAGTGTTCCCTTGAAAAGGGGCTGTATAACCTGACCTTTATAAGCCCGACCTTCTCACCCAATTTGTTAAGGTAGTTGACTGTCTCTTCAATTACTTCACAGCTTGATGCCATGGATATAATAACCCTTTCCGCTTCCGGGTCTCCAACATAATCAAAGAGGTTATATTTGCGCCCGGTCAGTTTTGTTACCTTATGCATCTCTTCCTGAACAATGTGGGGAATTAATTTATAATATGGACTGGCAGCCTCCCTGTTCTGAAAAAAGATATCAGGGTTCTGTGCTGTGCCGCGCATCTGCGGGTACTCGGGGTTCAGACACCTGCTTTTAAAGTCTTCAATAGCCTCACGGTCGATAAGCTTTGCCATATCGGCATAATCTATCATCTCTATCTTCTGTATCTCCATTGATGTCCTGAAACCGTCAAAGAAATGAACAAAAGGCAGACTTGCACGAATGCTTGCAAGGTGAGCAACCAGCGAGAGGTCCATAATTTCCTGTACTGAAGCTGAAGCAAGAAGACTGAAACCTGTCTGTCTAGCTGCATTGATGTCGGAATGATCACCGAAGATGGAGAGGGCATGGGATGAGATTGCCCTTGCTGAGACATGGAAGACAGTTGGCATCAACTCCCCTGCAATTTTATACATGTTGGGGATCATTAAAAGGAGCCCCTGTGAGGCAGTGAAGGTGGTTGAAAGGCTCCCTGCTGCAAGGGCGCCATGAACAGCGCCTGCTGCCCCTGCCTCTGATTGCATTTCTACTACATTAAGAACCTGATCAAAAATATTTTTTCTGCCATTGGCGGCCCATTCATCGCAATATTCACCCATTGTGCTTGATGGCGTTATCGGATAAATCGCTGCAACATCACTCATAGCATATGCTACGTATGCCGCGGCCTCATTACCTTCAATTGTCATTTTTTTTGAGCTCATATAATTCTCCCTTAAGATGGATTAATTTCTTTCAAAAAGAAAAGACTTTAAAATATAATAATTTTAATGCTATTACAAATATAAAAATACCATATGGTAGAAAAATAGACAGTTTGGGCTAAGTGGGGTCGTTTAAAGATAATATAGCACACCTGACATGATCCTGAATCAGGACAGATTTATATATTTATCTGATAATATTGAAAAAACGGTTCCAGTGGGGCCATGACCAGTATATGATAAGCGCCTTTCCCTTTATCTTTTCTAGCCTGACAAAATTGGTATTACTCCATTTTCGGCTATCATGGCTGTTATCTCTATTGTCTCCCATAACAAAAATTGAATCTGGTGGCACAGTTACAGGCCCGAAGTTTTCATGTGCATCAAACTGGTTCAGTATTTTATGTTTCCTGTTATTTATGGTTTCCTCATAGATATCGGCATATGGCATCTCTTCATCGCTGTATTTTCCCACTGGTCTTGCCATTACCTTCTTATTATTCAAGTATAATTGATCATCTATAATTTCTATAATGTCCCCCTCAATACCGATAACCCTTTTTATAAAATCGATATTTTCATCTTCAGGGTATTTGAAAACAATCACATCTCCTCTTTCAGGTCTATTAATCTGGACAATATATTTATCTATAAACGGCATTTTAATGCCATATGTAAATTTATTGACGAGCAGATGATCTCCAACAAGAAGTGTCGATTTCATTGAACCCGAGGGAATTTTAAATGCCTGTATTATAAAGGTACGGATAAAGAGGGCCAGCAGTATAGCGATAATGAATGCTTCTGCATACTCCCTCAGTATGCTTTTTTTATTAATCTTTGAGATTCGGTCCATTTTCTGCTCCAGGCAGCCTCAAGGTTATGACCTTAAACATGAATATTTTGATGCGGTCATTGTGCTTTTAAGCAAGCTCCCGTTGTTTATTATATAAAATATAGGTTGCTGTAAAGAGGTTTTTCCTTTTCTCCGGGTTATTATCACATGAGATGAGGGTTTATGGCTTATTATTTGCATTAAATTAACCTTATCATAGAGATGTTTCAGGAGTAATACTATTATAGAATATATATTCTTTGTATTGTGCTTTTGAAACCATACTATATGTGGTATAAGATTATATTAATATGTACGATATATATCAAAATTATATTAAATTAGATAAATTTAATAAGAAATGCTTGACAAAATATACAATATATATATGATATTGGCCTAATGCTATTAAACTATTGTGGTTAACAAAAAGTATGTCGGAGGCAAAATTGGGCCGTAACATCGTCAAAAAGATCCGAGAAGAGCTTTTAATGAGTAAAGCCGAGTTGGCCAGAAAAGCAGGGGTATCATCTCTGACTATCGACAGGATAGAAAAAGGTAAAAGCTGTCGGATGGAAACTAAAAGGAAAATTATACTTGCCCTTGGGTTTGATCTGGCTGAAAAAGGCAAGGTTTTTCTTGATGCTTAATAACGAGGATATGAATGCCTGTACCTAAAAAAAATCAACTGGTTGGTCTGGATATTGGTTCCCACTCGATAAAACTGGTTGAGATTGATAACAGCAAAAAAGGGATGATTTTAAAAAGTTTCGGTGTTGTCCATCTGCCTAAGGATACTATTGTAGAAGGCAGCATCAAAGAGATAGAAAGGGCTGCCGCAGCCATTAAAAATCTTTTTAAAAATCTGAATGTTAAAAATAAAAATGTTGCGACATCCATTTCCGGATTTTCTGTTATTGTCAAAAAGATCAGCATTTCAAAAAGAAATCAGACAGCACTAGACTCAAGCATTCAGGAAGAGGCAGAACAGTATATCCCATTTGATATCAGCGATGTAAATCTTGACTATGAAATACTGAAAAGTGAAAATGAGATTACCAGTGAAGAGGGAAATGGCTCAGGTCATGAATCCGAGGTAATGGATGTTATGCTTGTTGCTGCAAAAAAAGATATTATAGAAGAATATGAAAGCCTGATTCACCTTGCAGGGTTGAACCCAGTCGTTATGGATGTGGACGCCTTTGCCCTTCAAAATGCCTTTGAGTCAGCCACCGGCGAGACCTCAGGATGCTATGCAATTATCAATATTGGCGCTGAGGAACTGGGTATAAATGCTATTAAAAACGGTATTTCCATGTTTACCCGGGATTCCTCATATGGCGGCGCACAAATAACCGAGGCCATTGCTTCTCAGCTTGATATCTCTTATGAGGAGGCTGAAAAGTTAAAGCTGGGCGGCAAAGAGCTTGAAGACAGAGAAAGGGTAGTTCTTGAAGAGATTTTTACATCCATGGTATCCGGCTGGGTTCAGGAGACCAGCAGGGCACTTGATTTTCTGGCAACAACTTACCCTGATGAGAAAATCGAAAAGATCTATTTAAGCGGAGGGGCAAGCAAGATCCCTGACTTTATGAAATACCTTGAAATGGAGACAGGCATTCCGGTTGAAGAGCTTAACCCATTTGCAGGTTTACAGATAAATGAGAAGATATTTGACCCCAAATACCTGAGCGATATGGCTCCCCAGGCCGGAGTGGCAGTCGGTCTGGCATTAAGGAGTATTGGTGACAAATGATAAGAATTAACCTTTTGCCCTTCAGGGCAGCTCGGAAAAGAGAGAATGTTAAAAGGCATATAACAGTATATTTTGCTGCTGTTTGCGCAGCCCTGGCATTAATGGCAATATCTTTCTTCTGGCTCAGTACTAAACTATCCGGTTTGAAAGATCATGAAAACAGACTAAACCAGGAGCTTGCGAGTTATCAGAAGGAATTACAGGAGATCAAGGATCTTGAAAGCAAGATTAAAGAGATAAACAGCAAGCTTTCTATCATCAAGAATCTTGAGAAAGGAAAGACAGGGCCTGTTCATCTGCTGTCTGATATTGCCAATGCCGTTCCCAAAGACAAACTCTGGCTTTCCTCTCTTAAAGAGAGTAAAGGCACATTATCATTAAGCGGAACCGCCATGGATAATGAGACAGTTTCATTATTTATGAAAAATCTGAAGAACACGGAACAGGTAACAGCAGATCCTGTACTCAAGAACACAACAAGGAAGGAGCTTCCTCAATTCAGGCTGACAGTCTCTGATTTTGACCTTGAGTGCAAGATATTTACACCGGTAAAAGAGGCAGAGAAAAAGCCGGCACCTAAAAAGAAATAACTATTTCCGGACAGAAATATAATGGAAACTAAACTCTTATATGAAAAAGTTGAAGCAATCAAGATGCCAGCAAGGATAGGCATCCTTGCAGGCACTCTGATTCTGTTTGCTGCCCTTTTTATTTTTTTTGTTTATATGCCTAAATCAGAACAGATATCAGCCGCTGAGACTGTCATCAATGATCTAAACGAGCAGCTCAACAGGGCAAAACTGCAGAGGCAGAAATTGCCAAAGGTAAGAGAAGAGAAGAAAAAGGTTGACCTCTTGTTTAAGGCGGCATTAAAGCAGTTGCCAAATGATATGGAAATCCCTGAGCTTTTGACAAAGATAACAGAGCTTGGGGTAGAATCAAACCTCGATATATCTACTTTTAAGCCTCAAAGCAACAAACAGAAGGGTTTTTATGCGGAGATTCCGATTTCATTAAAGCTCAAGGGGTCTTATCATGATATAGCCATATTTTTTGAAAAGGTTGGAAATATGGAGCGTATAATGAATATCCAGAATGTTAACATGAAGCCTGAAAAGGAACGCTCTACCATGCTGGAAGTGACATGTGATGCAATTACATATACCTTTGTTAAAGGGAAATGAAAATGCTTAAACCCTGTAATTTAAGATTCAAAAAGGTTTTTTATCTTGCAGTATTCTGTGCACTGTTTACCTGTTTCTCCTTTGGGGTAGAGGTAAAACCTGAGACTGACGCGAAAATACGTGATGACGCTCAGGTATTTCAGGGTGAGAAAAAAACAGAGAAAAAAGAGAGAAAGTATATTTATGATCCGGTTGGCAAGACAGACCCCTTTAAGCCTTTTATTGTCACCCAGGAGGAAAAGGCGGCAAAGGAAAGGGAAAAGCCAAGGACCTATCTTGAGACACTGGAACTTTCGCAGCTCAGTCTTTCTGTAATTGTCATTGGTGAAAACGGCAAATGGGCGATAGTGAAGGATTCAAAGGATGACGGGCATGTTATAAAGGAAGGAACACTGATAGGCACAAATGGGGGTGTGGTTTACAAAATTCAGCCTGGTGAGGTGATTATCAGGGAGGAATTTATCAATTTCAGAGGTGAAAAAGATTTCAGAGAGGTGTCCAAGAGGGCAGTTTCTGATAATGAATAGCTTTTATAATTTAATGTCACTGTTTATTGACAATTTTAAATGCATGTACTCATTTTCCGTACTAATTGTTAAGGAGATATTCCATGAGTAAATTTAACGGTTCCCATAAAAGAAGAATCCCATCTTTTATAATATATCTCTCTATTTCTGCATTGATCATATGCGGTTGTGCAGCGAGGTCATCTGTTGAGATGAGCAAGTCAGAAGAGACTCAATCTGCTGCCCAGAATGTAGATTCAAAACAATCATCTGCCAGCGTCGCTTCTAAAACAGATCCCAGCGCTACCGATCAAAAGACAGCAGAGGCGATTACTGAAAAAGAAATCGCTAAGGAAAAGGATTATACAGAATCAGAGCCGCGTATCTTTATTCAACCTTCAGATTCAAAACATAACCTGATACTTGGGATAGATTTTTCTATGCTCCCGCAGGGTAAATCAAGGCTGACAGTCACCACCAGTAAAGAGGTGAAATATGACCTTGACCGGATTGATGATAACAGGTTGTCACTTGTTATACATGACAGTAAAATTGGGGAACTGCTTCTTAAGGATATAGATACCACCGAATTCCAGACCGCTATTGAAAAGATAAAACCTGTATATGATAAAGAAAACCGCAAGGTATCTCTGGGTATTGTCATGCGCGAAGTAGTGCCATTTCATATAAACCAGACCGATAAAAACATAACAGTGGACTTCGGTACCATTAAAACAAAAATATCTGAAAGAAAAATTGTCCCTCTTAACATGGCAGGCGCTGAGACAAAGACACTGGCTGCTGTTTCAGAGCCGCAATCACAATCTCAAGGGAAGTCTCAAGCTGAGATACAGGCATTTTCACCTTCTGTAAATAAAAAGTATAAAGGAAAACCCCTTTACCTCGATTTTGTTAATGCAGACGTAACCCATATACTCAGGCTTATCAATGAGGTAAGTGAAGAGAACATAATATGGGACCCGGCTATTAAGGGTAAAAAGGTCTCCATGATATTGAACAATGTGCCTTGGGATGAGGCCCTTGAATTAATTCTCAAGAATAATGAACTTGCCAAACGTTATGTCGGTCAGAATATAGTATGGATAACAACCAAACAGAAGATGTCCCAGATCCTTGCAGAGGAAGAGGCAGAAACCAGGAAGATGGAAGAAAAGCTTGAACAGGAAAGACTCAGGCTTGAAGAGCAGAAGAAAAGAAACCAGGAAGAGGCCCCTCTTATAACCGAGTATCTCCCTGTTGACTTTGCTACTGCCAAGGAGATAGAAGGGCATATAATAAAGTCAAAAAGGGGTTCAATAAGCGTTGATACGAGAACAAACACAATTATCATGACGGATACTGCTGAGAGTATTGAAGAGGCCAAAAAGATAGTAAAACAGTTTGATACGCCTGTTAAACAGATCATGATAGAGGCACGAATTGTAGATGCAACAGAGAATTTCAGCCGTGACCTTGGTATAAAATGGAACAGTGAAACATCAGGTTTCCGCAGTAAAAATGGTTCAATAACCTCAACAGGCGATATAGCTTCAGGCAGCGCTGGTGAAAAGACAATTGGCGGATCATTTTCTACCAATGCCCCTTCAACTTCATGGGGGCAGAATGGAATGATCGGATTTGATTTCGGTACTGTTACATCTTCTGGTCTGGGCAACATGACACTTGATGCCTCCCTTGCAATTGCTGAATCAAATGGAACTGCAAAGACATTATCTGCGCCAAAGGTGATTGCACAGGAGGGCTCAGAGGCAACTATAAGCAGTGGTGAGATAATAAAAATAGCTGCAACCGAAAATGTAAAATCAGAGGATTTCCCTGCTGAATTATCATTATCAGTTACCCCTAATTCTGTAAGCTTTAATAACTATATTACCCTTAATGTCAACGTCTCAGATGACCAGAGGGTAACAGACACCAGAAAAACCACTAAAACAATAAACACCACCCTGATGGTTAAAAGCGGTGAGACAGTCGTTATTGGCGGAATAATAAAGGAAAGCACAGGCATGGATGTAACAGGTGTCCCTATATTAAAGGATATTCCGGGGTTAGGTTGGCTGTTCAAGGCAAAGACAAACAGAAAGACAAAATCTGAACTTCTGATATTCTTGACCCCTACGGTCATGCCTTCTCCTGTAAAGCAGTTTTAATCCTGATTAATTGACAGGGTTAATAATGGGGAACAGAAAGATTTTATGCCGGATAGTAATATTATTACTGTCCGGTTTTTTATTTTCATGCGCCGGGTCATTACCTAACTTACCAAAAAAGGAAAAGGCCCTGGCGTATCAAAGGCTTGGTAATTCTCTCTATATTCAGGGAAATGCCAGGGATGCACTTGTTCAACTCCTTGAGGCAGAAAAACTGGATAACAGGAATCCTGATCTGCAACATGATCTTGCGCTTGTATACCAGAAGCTTGATCAGTTTGATCTCTCTTTGAGACATTTCAAGAGGGCAATTGATCTTAGACCAGATTTCCCTGATGCTTATAATAATATGGGCACCCTTTATTCGCAAAAAATGGACTGGGATAATGCCATGAAATGTTTTGAAAAGGCTGTCTCAAATATACTGTATCGAACACCACACTTTGCCTATCATAATATGGGGCTTGTATATTTTCACCAGAATAATTATCAAAAGGCAATTGAGTTTTATCAAAAGGCGATATCCCTTTCTCCTGAATATGAACCAGCATATTTTGATCTTGCAAAGGCATATGAGCTTATAGAACAAAATGATAATGCCTTTGATACATATAAAAAGATAATAGATATTGTACCCGACTCTCTCACTTCATATCTCGCCATGGCCAGGCTCTATTATAAAACAGGACAGAAGGATAAGGCGATAAGCAATATAAACTTCATCATTGGTACAGATCCGAGAAGTCAGATAGCACGCGAGGCGATGAAGCTGCTTGAAGAGATCCAGTCAAGATAATTTATATAAAAACCTTAGAGGAAAAAATGGAAATAAAAACCGATTATCTGGTTATTGGCACCGGTATTGCCGGATTGAGTTTTGCGCTTGAAGCCGCAAAGTCAGGGAAGGTAGCCATTGTAACAAAAAAGGAGAAGATGGAGACATCCACCAACTATGCGCAGGGTGGCATCGCATCTGTATTAAGTCTTGATGACAGCTTTGATCTGCACATTGAAGATACATTAAAGTCAGGCGATGGCCTGTGCAATAAAAAGATAGTCGAGATGGTTGTTAAAAACGGTCCGGAGCGGATTAGAGAACTTATCTCAATGGGGGTAAACTTTTCACACATTAATGGCAGTGGCGATCTGGAACTGGGTATGGAGGGCGGGCACTCAAGGCGAAGGATTGTGCACACAAAGGATAAGACAGGTAATGAGGTGGAAAGGGTATTACTTGAAAGGGTTGAAGAAAATAAGAATATTACGATCTACGAAGATCACATGGCGATTGACCTGATAACGATCTCAAAGCTTGTGCGAAGAGGGATTGTAAAATCCGAATCAAAGGAATCATGCTGGGGTGCATATGTGCTGGATGTCAGAAAAGAAGAGGTTATTACCTTCCAGGCAAGGGTAACCGTGCTTGCTGCAGGCGGTGTCGGTAAGATTTACCTTTATACCAGTAACCCGGACATAGCCTCAGGTGATGGAATAGCCATGGGTTACCGCGCAGGTGTAAAGGTGGCCAACATGGAATTTATGCAGTTCCATCCCACATGTCTTTTTCACCCCCTGGCAAAAAATTTCCTTATATCAGAGGCGGTAAGGGGCGAGGGAGGCATACTGCTTAATAAAAAGGGCGAACGGTTTATGGAAAGATACCATCCGCTTAAAGATCTTGCATTCAGGGATATTGTTGCAAGATCCATTGATATGGAGCTTAAGAAGAGCGGTGATGAATGTGTATACCTTGACATAACCCATAAACCAAAGGATTTTGTAAAAGAACGTTTTCCGAATATTTATGAGAACTGCCTCAAATACCAGATCGATATCACAAAAGAGCCCATCCCTGTTGTGCCGGCTGCCCATTATATGTGCGGTGGGCTTGTTACAGATGAAAATGGTATGACAAATATCAGTAACCTGTATGCGATAGGAGAGGTTGCCTGCACAGGGCTTCACGGCGCAAACAGGCTTGCAAGTAATTCATTGCTTGAAGCGCTTGTGTTTGCGCGTAAGGCTGCTATCAGGTCAAAACATGATCTGGAAAACAACAAGGATATACCTTTTTCAAAGGCCCCTGTGTGGGAGAAGGGTGTGGCAATTGACAGTGAAGAGATGGTTGTTGTAACACACAACTGGGATGAAATAAGACGTCTTATGTGGAATTACGTTGGAATAGTTCGGACAAACCGCAGGCTTGCCAGGGCAAGGGCAAGGATTGAAAATATACAATCGGAAATCAGGGAGTACTACTGGAACTTCACTGTTACACGAGACCTGCTTGAACTGAGGAACATTGCCCTTGCAGGAGAATTGATAATTACCTGTGCAATACTCAGGAAAGAGAGCAGGGGGCTTCACTACAACCTGGACTGCCCTGAAAAGGATGATGAAAACTGGCTGCGTGATACAGTGATCTGGAAATAAAGCCCGCATATATTTTTGCAGCGGGCTTATTATGCAATGATAATCTGCTGGCCAACCACTATGCCGGGTTTGTTAAACCAATACTAGGGTTAATATTTATCTCCTTTTATCCTTTGCAAGATCAATCCATGTCTTCACAAGGGCATATAGAGTGCCGCAGCCAATTATTGTTAAGGCAAGGTACAGAAGTCCAAAGAAAATAAGGTATTCTATGTTCCATTGCCATTCAAATGAAAAGGGGGTCAACTGTTATCTCCTTTATTACCTACCTTATTATTAATGCCCTGTATAGGGGTTCAGCTCCCTTTCCTTTGGGAAAACCGGAAGATACCTGTATGATAATGAAAATAACAGGAAGCCGTAACCTATCACAGCAAGCGCTATTGCCCATTCCTGCCATGTGGGCAGATAACTCCAGAATCTCTCAAAGGGCATTACCGGGATGGCAAGAGTCACTATTACAAATACAAACCTGTTTAGCACTATCCCTACGCAGTTCATCAAGCAGGCTATTATCAGACACAGCCTGTTTTTTCTGAGGGAAGGCGTAAGGAGCAAAATGGCAGGTATTATGCCGAACAGCCCTATCTCAGAGAACAGCATCCATATGCCGTATGGGCCTTCCCTGTAGAAATCCATCAGCGTCTGCCCTGCCTGCGGGATTACGCCATATATCCATCCGGCTGTATCAGCTATCTTAAATACCATGTACAAGGCAAGCAGAAACCCTGAGATCTTTGCCAGGAGCTCTATTGCCCTGTCAGGCACAAGTTTTTTTCTGGTGATAAACTCTGTCAGTTTTGTGCATAGGATTGTAAAACAGGGGCCGGAAGCAATGGCTGACAGTATGAAAAGAAAAAATGTCCATGGCCAGATATAGAAGCCATAGCGGGCTGCAAAGGGTCTTGCATACATGACCCCGAACATCCCCCCCAATGAACCCTGGTGAAAGAATGAGAGGAATGTGCCTGTAGCCGCAAATATGGCCATTATGCGATGAAGGTTATGGCCAAAAAAATGAAACTCCTTAACCTTGTCAAGCTTTCGGTTTTCAAAGATGAGTGGGATATACTCGATAGCGAGTACACACAGATAACATGTAATACAGAATGAAACCTCTACAAGCATGGAATGGATGTTTGCGTGCCAGAAGATAAACCATCCCCTCACGGGCTGGCCAATGTCTATACCGAGCATTCCCATTGCCCCGGAATAGCAGATAAAACCTATAATGACCGCAGCATTAATAATATCCTTTAATTCCTTTTTCCCGATAATATATGTCAGAAAACCGGTAAAGAAGGCCCCTGCGCCAAGGGCTATTATTGCGAGGTCAACAACGATCCACAATGCGAATGCAAATATATTGCTCATGTTTGTCTGGTTAAGTCCAAAAATGAGACAAAGCAGTGCGGATATCCCTCCGCAGGCAAGAAGAAGAAGCCAGGGTAAAGTCCAGAGGAAAAAGACCGGCGCTGAGCATCTTTTTGTCCCTTCCGGTATTAAAGCGGAATCCATCTTGAATCATCCTCCTTAGATATCTTTTCCAGAAACAGGTTTTATCTGATCAGGCAGATAATTGTCAGCCAGTTTTCTTACCCACTTTTTTGAAGAGATATAATAAACTTTTGGCTGTGTATTAAGCTTTTCCAGAAGCCTGAATGTATGCCTCTCCTTTATTAACCGGGATACCATGTGATCCGGATTATTGAGGTCACCGAAGGTTATTGCCCGGGCTGGGCATGCCTCGGTGCACGCTGTTATATACTCATCCTCCAATAGATCCCTTCTGTTTTCAGAATATGCCTTTGTTTTGGCCCTCATCAAACGATGGTGGCAGAAGGTGCATTTTTCTATGACACCTCTCATGCGCGGTGAGACCTCTGGTGAGAGAGCACGTTCCATGCCCTTTGCGAATGGTTTAAATGATGCATACCCGTCCCACCAGTTGAAATAACGTGCGTGATATGGGCACGCTGCCTGACAATACCTGCATCCGATACATCTCGCATATATCTGGCTCACAATGCCTGTATGGGGGTCAAGCTCAGTAGCGGTTGCAACGCATACTGATACGCACGGGGAGTGGTGACCTCCGCGGCCATCTTCATCGCAGTGCATGCATGGCCTTGGAAAATAGCATACCTCTGTATCAGGGAATGGCCTTCCATTATCTATTTTATATAACTGCATCCATGCAATGCTGCGCTCCTTGTCTGACTCATCAGCGCGCACGGTTACATTGTTTTCTGTGGCGCATGCAACCATACATGTCCCGCAACCGGTACATTTGTCCAGGTCTATTACCATTCCATATTTTTTATCATGGTCTTCTATCTTTTCCATGTTATGCCTCAATTAAAAAACTTTACTGATTTTTACCGGTGTGTGCCACCATTCAGTCTGACCGCTCAGCGGATCAGTTTTAGCGCCTATAAGGGTGTTCGGGTTGCATCCTTTGCCAAATGAAAAATTATCATATGCCATGTGTCCGAAACCCATGGGCATAAATACAACACCGGGCATGGCGCCATTAAAAAGATGCACCCTTGCGCTGGCGCTCCCCTTGACAGATGTCACTTGGATTTTATCACCCTCTTTTAATTTATATATCATGGCTGTCTCAGGGTTAATCTCCACAAATGAGTCATCACCTTTAAGCTGGCTGTCAAAGAGGGTCTTGTTAAGATACGGTGGGTTTGGTACCCATCCGCTTGAGAGGTTTATCAATTCATAGGGTGCCATAATAAGAGGATACTCCTCATCTGACCTCTCTACCCCACTGAAATGGGGCATATAGATGGGCTCTTCTGATCTATCTGATTTAAATTTTTCTGAGGATACCTCAATAAGAGATTTCAGCCTGCTGCTTACAAATTCAAATTTACTGGCAGGGGTGTTAAACAGCTCACCATCATTTTTTATGTGAGACAGTGGGTTATACCAGTAACCGCCGTTTCGTAAATGTTTCCACATCTTTTTAAAATCTTTAAAATCAGGCGCTATTCTGGCGCCGGAGGCGATAATCTTCCACGGTGTTTCTGAAGGATTGTATTTTCCTGTGCCTCCTCCGCAGTCAAAAAGCCCCTGTGCCCTTGATTTTATGGTCTCTTCAAGGTTCTTAAAGGGAAATGAGTTTGCAGTAGTGCCTCCGATCATCCCTGCTAGCTCTATTATAACATCACCTGTATTCCTGGTATCATACAATGGGGCAACCACCGGTTGTGTCATGCCGTAAAAGCTGTACTGAAGGGAAGGACATTCCACGTCATCTATCTTTTCAAGATATGTGTGATCCGGAAGAATCAGGTCTGCCATCATTGCTGTTTCATCAAGGTAGGGTGAGAAACTCACTGAAAATGGTATCTTTGAAAGGGACTGGTAAAAATCACCGCCATCCGGAAGTGTAAATGCCGGGTTTGATGAAAATACCAGCAGGGTGTCGACCTCCTGCCCATTTCCTTTAAGGATGCTCTCTGCAAGCGCCCCGGTATGGCTGGAGTATTCCTTCAAAACCCCATTAGCCCTTGCCAGGCCTGGATCTTTTAATGATTCTGATGCAATTTCATCTATCTCCGGTTCAGGAAGATTGCTCAGTGGCAGCCTTGCACCAATAAGCACCCCCCCTGGTCTGTTGATATTCCCTGTAAGGGCATTGAGTGCATGAATTGCCATGAATTCATTGATATTGCCATTTAAAATCCCCTTGCCCTTTCCGCATATGGCCAGGGGGGCCTTTGCCCCTGCAAATCTCCTTGCAGCGGAAATGATCACGTCAGATCCTATTCCTGTAATCTCTGATACCCTGTCAGGGTTATAGTCTTCAACAATAATATCCCTGAAACCTCTTTGCTTTGAACCCTCTGTTTCATTCGAGAAAAAACCGGAAGTGCAGTTTTCAACAAATGTCTTGTTATACAGGTTTTCTCTTATGATTACGTTGGCTATTCCAAGGGCCAGGGCTGTTTCAGTGCCAGGCCTTACAGCCAGCCATTTATCCGCCTTTGAGGCGGTATTTGATGCCCTTGACTCCACCTGATATATGGTGACATTACCCATCTTTTCTGCTGATCGCCAGAGGCCCCAGGCATTAAGGGTACGTCCGGGCGCGCCCCAGCCCTCCAGAAGGCCGCAGCCGAAACTTAAAATGAAGTCGGAGTTTTCAAGGTCATATGCAACTGGCGTGTCAGTGCCGTACATGATTTTTGAGACAGCGGCCATATCCTCTTCAGTAGATGGCAACCTCATATAGTTATTGCTGCCTATCGCCTTCATGAATCTTTTTATCAGAAGGGATACAGTTGAACCTGAGTTATAACCATCAATGGCCGCAATGGAACCGGACTTACCATTGCTTCTGAGTTCGAGTATGTGATGGGTCAATGTCCTGAGCGCCTCATCCCAGGATACAGGCTCAAACTCTCCTGTACCCCTTGCCCCAACCCTTTTTAGAGGGCTTTTGCACCTGATGTTTTCATTGTAGAGAAGCTGCAACCCGCCCATGCCAAGGGGGCATATGCCTCCTTGATTAACAGGATGATCAGTTCGCCCCTCTATTTTAACAGCCCTGTCGCCCACCTTCCTGACCTCTATCCCGCATGCTCCGGGACATAATGTGCAGTGTGATCTTACCTTTGTAAATTTACCTTTTTCAGGTACAGGAACCCAGGGCAGGTTCTGGGTGAAAATAGCTGTATCATCTATAAGCTTCCAGGGCAGTGGAGATAGACCAGTGCCTACTGCCCCGCCTATAACAAACTTGATAAAATTTCTTCTGTTCACAGATAATAATTCAGTAATCTTCTTTTTATCTGAACCCATACTAAACCTCATTTATGACACGTGAAACAGGCATTGTTTTCCTCATGCCCCTTTTCTTTGTGACATTTAGCGCAGTCATCCATCTTCATGCTGTCCCATGCATTACTTTTAAACCCGGAGATCTTTTTACCCCATATATTCCGGCTGTAGCCTGATATCCGGTTTTTCTCGTATACTGGAAGTATCTGGTTCTTTCCCTTGTTGCCATGACATGTCATGCACTCAAGCTTTCCCAGTTCTGTGTGGGCAATATGAGAGAAATAGACACAGTCAGGCTGTCTTGAATATGAAAGCCACGGGATTTCTCTTTTATTTGAAACATATTCCTTTATCAGAAATTCCTCTTCGTATGATTCGCCAAGAGGAAAATCATGGTCATTATGACATTCTGAACATACATTGATCTCTGGTATGCCTGTAAATGTGCCGTCATTTCTGAATGAGTGGCAGTATAGACATCTATCTGTCTCTGTATCGCCCTTTATTTCACTGACAATTTCGGGTGTCATGTGCAGGGCGTGGTTAAAATTCATGGGCTGTACCTGTTTTGAATAAAGCATGGCCGGAAAGACAAACCATCCAATAATCAGGGCAGCAAAAAGCCCTGCCACAAAATATATAACCCCGTTTTTAAAAGAAGATGAAAAAATGGCCTTTATTGTTGATTTCATATTGTTATCCAGAGATGAGAGCCGTCCATGTCCGGGTGATTTTCCGGAGGGATCTCTTTGGTTTTCCATCTGTTAAACCTCTTCGGGTTGATAAAAAAATTGCACTTAATTAAAAAAAATCTTTTCGGGTATGTATCCGCTCATCGCTATTTTGTCAAGGTAAAAGCCCTTTGATGGTTAGATGAATTTATAGGATTTATAAGGGGATTAACTCTTTGTGAACAAGAGAATTCTCCAACATTTTGCCGGAGAATTCTCTTGTGATACACAGGGGCTCGTAACAGCCTGTTAGACGCTAGATCCTTGGAAATTTCCTCATACGTTTCCTGCGTCTCTTGGCGGCCTTTGCCTGTTTTTTCTTCTTCTGAACACTGGGTTTGTCATAGTAGCGGCGTTCTTTTATCTCTGAGAAAAAACCCTCTTTTGTAAGTTTTTTCTTAAGATCCTTGATTGCCCTTTCTATCTGATTGTTTTGTACAATAACTTTCATATCTTCTCTCTTTCTAAAATATCTCTTGTAAACTGTTTGTTAAATGGAGCCATTCAATCATGTAATCATGTAATGGCCTCACCTTAACAGTGAAAAGTAAAGGTAATATAGAATGGTTCTTATATGGATATTACCTCACCTCTGCCCTGTAACCTAATAAATGCATTTCTATTCCTAAAAAAATGCAGGGGAATCCCGACTCAGCGAAATTAAAACAAGCATGTTTTAAAACGCATGAAGTATAAATTGGAATCACCCCCTTTAAAATAGATTTGACAGATAGTGAGAATAAAGAATAACTATCTGATATTATTATTTTTATTGATAACTGATTTAGATCAGAAGATCAAAAAAATAGACTTATATATGAAAATATGCATCAAAGTCAACAGTTTAATTAGTGTCCATCCAGAATTTATCTCTTTATGGATGGACACTAATTAAAAAAAGCCTACATGTTTTCAGCTATTGATACGACCCTGTCACCCAGCATATTCACATAGCTGCCTGACTCATTATCATACCAGCCATATATGACTGCCTGGGTGATCGAGACCTTGGCATATGGAAGGTCCATTTTAGAAATCAATTCCATTGGTATGCCTGAGACCTTTTTGAGGTCAATGGTTACATCAGCGGTTCTGGTATGGGTCTCGCTACCCTCAATGATGGCCGCTGCCTTTGGCACACCTATGATATCGCTTGAGACATTCTGTTTTTCAGTATACTGGAGATATTTATTCGGGTCATTTTTTGCTGTCTCGCGGTAAATGCTGTTTATGGTATCCCTTCTTATGGGCTCACCAGGATCCTCCTGCAGATTTACCACCAGTATTATGAGAGACCCTGTTGTAAGGGGGACACGCACAGATTCCGCAATAAAGCCTATCTGCTTCATCTCGGGTATCACATGAGCAAGGGTGCCTGCTGCGCCGGTTGTTGTGAGTATTATATTGTTCATGATGCTTCTGGTCTTTCTGAGGTCTGTTGCCCCTGCCTTGGGCGGTTTATCCAGCACCTCCTGGGAGCTTGTCATGGCATGAACTGTAGCCATTGATGCTGAGAGTATCCTTTTTGGCCCATATGTATCCAGAAGGGGTTTGATCATATGGGCAAGACAGGTGGTTGTACATGATGCATTAGATATCAGATTATGACGTCTGGGGTCATATGCATTCCCGTTTATCCCCATGACTGTTGTTACCGCATCTTCAGGCATTGGAAGGCTTTTATCCTTTATCTTGAAGGGGGCTGATACTATTACCTTGTGCGCCCCTGCCTCAAGGTGCCCCCTTAATGCGCCTCCCTTGCTGTCACCAGGTTTTGCTGGGTCGACAAACTGGCCTGTCGCATCAACCACAATCTGGACATTGTGATCAGCCCATTTTATCTCCCTGGGGTTTCTGCTCTCCTTAAGAAAGGTGACCT
>CAZXUA010000018.1:0-4596 GCA_964643755.1 uncultured Desulfatiglans sp.
GGACTGTTATCTCAACCCTGAAATGCTCGCGTTTGTTTATTTCCGCCATTCGACTGGCTCCTGGTAATATTTATATTGCAATGATATAAATTTTTTGGAGTATATTATATTTTTTTTATGAATGAAAAGTAAAAACAGATATGCCTGAAAAATGAATATGAAAATAATGGTTCAGGCCGTTTTCTAAATGGCAATACTCATCTGCTCCTGAATAGTGTGCTCTCTAAATATACTGAGTGAGGCATCCACAACATCCGGGTCAAACTGTGTGCCCTTGTTCTGTATCAGCTCTTCTATGCATTTATCAATCGGAATCGCCTTTCTGTATGCCCTGTCTGAACTCATGGCATCAAAACTGTCAGCAACAATAAGAATTCTTGCTAATAATGGGATCTCGTCGGCTTTAAGGTTGTCAGGGTAACCTTTACCATCCCATCTTTCATGGTGGTTTCTTATTATGGCAAGCTCCTCTTTATCCAGCATAAGAGGAGAAACAATGTTTACCCCTATCAGGGGATGTGTCTTTATCTTGTCATACTCCTGTTTAGTAAGTCTTGTATTTTTATTCAGGATGCTGTCATCTATGCCTATCTTTCCTATATCATGAAGAGGGCCGCATGTCCTGAGCCTGTGAAGGTCATCATCAGAGCATCCCATTGTTTTTGCTATATCTACCGCATATTTTGTTACACGTGAAGAGTGCTGACGGGTATATATATCCTTTGCCTCAATGGCCCCTACAAGGGACATCATTGATGCCATAAGGCTTTGCATGAGGTTGTCATACAGGGCCATGTTTTCTATGTTCAGGGCTGTTCTTTCAGCCATGAACCTGAGTATGAAGTGATCATCGGCATCAAATCCGGTATGGCCTGCCTTTTCTCCAAGCAAAAGGATCCCGAAGGGTTCATTCCTTATATTGAAAGGGATCGATATATAGCTGCTTTCAGATGATTTGTTGTCATGCTCCGTATCAGGGGATAAGCCAAAACACTTTTCAATGAGGCGTTTTGTAATGCTCTCCTCAATTTTTTCACTGCCTGTTGAGATACGTTTTCCAGGTCCGCAATTATCGAGCCCCTTTTGTGAGAGCATGACATAACTGCTTGCCCTGTCATTATCCCTGATCAGAAAACAGGCCTTTTTTGCCTGGCAAATCTCGATACTTTTATTAATGATAAATCTATGCAGCTCTTCTGTCCTGTTGATCCTTGAAAGCGAATCAACAATGTCATACATGAGGGTCTGTGACCTGATCCTTTTCTGGAGTTCAACATTGAGCTTTTCCACCTCCTGTTTCTGTTCCAGCTCCTGATTGAGCCTCCAGTTGTTTTCCATCAGGTTTTTTAGGCGGCTGATCCTTTCCAGTATTATCTTGATATCCTGAAGACGAAATGGTTTTACCAGAAAGTCTGATGCCCCGCTGCGCATTGCGTCAATCACAGTCTCCATTGTGGGGTAACCGGTCATGATTATCACATTTGTAAGCTGATGGTTTTCATGAATGCGCTTAAGTGTTTCAAGGCCCCCGATCCCAGGCATCATAAGGTCCATGAATATGTAGTCAAATGAACCGCGGTCGATCTCTTCTATGGCCTTTTCACCCCTGTCCAGGATGGTGATATTTTTAAAATTGAGATGTTCAAAGAACATGCCCAGTGTCTCGCCGACCATTGGATCATCATCGACAATCATAACACGCATGGCGTTAAAATCCTGTTCAGTTACTGTCCCATGCTGTTGAATAGCTTCGACTTGCACAGCTCAAATTCCTTTCCTGTCAATAGACCTCTCTCTTTAAGGTCTGAAATCCGTTCAAGATTGTCCAGTATTGAGTTCTTCCCATTAGTAACCGCGCTTGAATAGTAAAATGGCAGCATGCTGCCTGCAATCACTGGTCTGTCATCCTCAATATTCTCTTCGGGTTTGTCACTGTGTATCTCAAGCAGTTTTTTCATCATATTCAACTGCTCATAGGCATTACGAAGGTCATCTATGAGTTTTCTGTTTTCACGTATAAGCCTTATCTTTTCACGGGCATTATTGACAATAATCTTTATCTCTTCCAGCTTGAATGGCTTGGTAATATAGTCATAGGCCCCTTCCCTTATTGCCTGGACAGCGGTTTCAAGGGATGCAAACCCTGTTATAAGCACAACCAGGCAGTCCGGGTCGATCTTTCTGGTCTCGGTCAAAACCTCAAGTCCATTTGCCCCCGGCATCATAAGGTCTGTTATAATAAGATCAAACTTCTCATTTCTGCACAGCTCTATTGCCTTTTTGCCATCATTACAGACAGTTACGTCGTTTTCCTGATCAAAAACGGTTTTCAGGGCAGATAGTAATGTCCTGTCATCATCTACAATTAATAGTTTCAATTTCATTCTTTTATCTCTTATGCAGAATCAATTAAGTCTTTTCTCTATACCTTTTTATCAAACAGGATGCCTGTCATCTCTTCAATCCTGGCTGCAAGATCAAGCAGTTCATCAGGGGGGATCTCCCTTATAACCTTTCCATTTTCTCTTGAGATCACCTTGACAATTATTTTACCGGTATTCTCATCTACATTGATTTTCAAATCCCTCTGTATGGACTGGACATAACTGTCCATGGTCTCTGCAATACGGCTGATCTTTTCACTCAGAGATTCTATATACAGCCTGATATCCTGAGATTCCTTTTTGCTGTTATTCTCAGCGCTTAAGGCCCTGTTTTTTATATTTACAGAGGAGGCTACAGGGGTGATCGTATCAATCTCACTTTTTGCCAAATCTCTGGTTATGTTTTGTACAGCTTCCATTCAGGATCCTTCCTGCTTAATATAAAAGGTGTATACAGTCCATATATACCCGCTCTGTATTTTTTATCGGCAGGAATCCCTTAAGGCTTTAATGATAATATTATTTTTTACAGGTTTCTGACTGAGGCGTTGTCCCTCAATGTGATGAATGCTAGCGCTGCCCCCTTGCCACGGAATTTCCCTGATACAGAGATGATATCAATATAATATTCCGGGCCGGATATATGAAAGCCTTTTATTGTATCTCCTATGTCATTTTCTTTCACATTTATTATCCTTCACAAGAAGAATGCTGTTTTCCTGTTCATCCATAGATATAACCCTTATCAGGGATATTCATGCATTACTTCCATGTGATTATCTGGTCTGTTAAAAGACAAAACAGGAAGATCCATATTAAAATAAAGAAATTCCTGTTTTAGGTCACTCAGATTGATATATTATCAGGGTATTCTATTTACACCTTTTGATCAAAAAGCACACCGGATATCTCTTCCATCCTTGCCGCAAGCTCAAGCATCTCCTGTGAAGGGATCTCCCTTATCACCTTTCCGGTCTCCTCAGAAATGACCTTGACTGAAATATCGCCTGTACTGCTGTTAACCTGGATCTTGATGTCCTTTTGTATTGACCTTACATAACTGTCCATAAGTTCGGTAATACGGGCAATCTTTTCATCAGTGGCTCTTTTTACCTCTTTAGATTGTTTCTCTGTATTTACTGCATAGAAATTGATCTTACTGGCACTGGAATTGGCCGGTTCAGAGGTTGCCGTATGAGTCGGTGCAGACAATCCCTGATCAACTGAATGATCAACAGGTTTTATTGCTGAAAATGACATTTTATTTACCTCCATGTACTGTCCCACGACATACCTGTCATGAGTTTTAGCCCTTACATCATTATCGCAACATCATGCTGCTATCTGATGTGAAAGCCTTCGGATTTCCATACCAGCGTTGTTACTTAAAACAACAGGTTCTTCTTTCGAAGTTGAAATACCTTCCCATGACCCTTTTAGTTCTGTCAGGATATTTGCACACTCATCAAAAATATCATATGCCTTTTGTATGTCAGCAAGCATGAGCCTTTTAGTTACATAAGAATATAATGAATCCAGACTTTTTGCTATTTCGCCACCCTTCTCAAAATTAAGGCTTGACTGCAATTGACTTATTATGTCCAGGGCATTCTGAAGCTTCTCTACCTTTTTTATTATTTCGCCATCTCTTAAATGGCCTTTTGCCTGATTAATGCTCAGGATAGCCTTGTCATAACACATTATTACCAGTTCAAGTTTTCCAGCTGTCTCTACAGATGATCTTTTATACTGCCTGAACGCCTTTCCGTAATTCATTTACCCCCTCCGTAACATACATATTTAGTTAAAAGTTGTTATAATTAGTTATATCTATTAATATTGAATAATGCCTTTTATTATGCCCATCCCCTTGATGCTGCATCCAGCTGACCTGAAAGCCAGGAACTCATATTCTGAATCTTTGACAGGGCAGTCTCCATCATTACAAAACGATTAATCATTGCCTCCATCTTACGATCCAGTCGGGCCTGCATAGTATCCATATTGTCATCAATGTTTTTAATCCTGTCTGATAAGGAACTCTGCTTAAAACTCACATACCCTTGATAGGTATCAGTTATGGAAAAAAGCGTCCTGTCAAACAATTCTGCAATCCCAAGTGTAAGTTTAATCTTCCCGATCTCACCTGTTGAAGCTCCAGTATATTTGATAGTAAGTCCGGAGATATTATCTTCGCCTTTATCGCCGGTAA
>CAZXUA010000018.1:4606-19969 GCA_964643755.1 uncultured Desulfatiglans sp.
AGTTTCTGTCCTAATCCGGTTGCTGAACGCCCATTAATGGTACCGGCAACATCAAGCCCATTATTAACAGTAACAGGTGTTGTCATACTCCCTGTCCAGAGCCCTGTATCTGTATTTTCCTCTATTGTAAAACTTGAACCTGAGCCGTAATTGTCACTGGTTAATTTTAAACGATTTGTTCCATCATTAGAGGCAGTTATACTCATTGCATATCTGCCTTCATGTCCCCCGCTGTTAGATGTGAGGACAGAACCAAAGATATCAACCTGATTTGTTGTCTGGGAATAATCCAGTGATAAGGATAACTCGCTTGTACCTGCAGAATTATCAATTATTTTCAGTCGGCCAGTTTCGTCTATTGATACGGAGACATCCCCCAGCGTAGATTCTATTTCAGATAAAAGCCCCTGAATGGTATCGGTAGCAGTATCACTGATTGTATATGAACCTAATACCTCTCTGCCGTTACGGGTTGTTCCTGTAAAATTGATAATATCTCCATTCATCATGTTAGCGCCATAAATGGAACTCCATGTGGTGGAAAAGGTTACAGGGTTAAAGCTGATATCAGTAACAGCATTGCTGCTGGCCAATGTTTCAGTATAAACGGTATCAAATTCTGTGTTTGCCGCATTTACTATATCAGAAATGGTCATACCTGCAGTAAGAGATATAACCGCTGTTTTATTTCCATCATTAACCGTGAGAATTTCATCAGACCCAAGGGTTCCTATTATATCACTATTGCTAGTGCTGCTGTTTTTTGTGGCCGCCTGTGTAATGTTTACTGTATATTCTCCTGCCTTAGTGTCGCTTGTGTTTGATACAAATTCCATTGTCCCTGTATCAGAAGTGCCGGTAGCGCTGAATAGTTGCTGTACATCATAGAAATTTGATTTCAAAAAATCAGTAAGCTTTGCACTGTCCAGGCTGAGCTGCCCTTCATTGTTTAGGTTTATGCCAACAAGGCCGAGTATGGAAAACTGGGAAGATACACCCCATATCGGATTTACCAGGAGTGAAGAGAGGTCTGATTTAACAGATGAAAGGGTGCCGTCACCAAACAGTACACCTCCAGTTTTCTCTTTTTCTGTATCATATGACTGTTGTTTAGCAATATATGATGAAACTGAATTATATGAGTCAACGAATGTTTTGATCTTACCTACTATACCGCTAATATCCCTGTCAATATTGAGTGTAATGGTTGTTGACTCATCAGATGCCCTCAGATTGAGGGTTACGCCATTAAGGACATTATCAATTGTATTATTACTGCTTTCTACATCAATACCATCTATGTTTATGAGCGCATCCTGACCTGCAACTATCTCACGTTTTCTAATAGTGCCCAATGCGCTAAAGTCGCCCCATGAAAGGGCGCCATTAGAAATGGTTGAATTGAGTGTTACAGTGAGTGAACTTGCCCCTGTTTCAAGGTCTTCAACCTCTATTTTGCCGTCAGATGTAATATATATATTTATATTATCGCCATTAATTTCAAATGCATCCTTTATACTGTTAAGCAGATCCTGTACTGTTGAAGATGCAGTTATCGTGAATGAGCTGCTAATGGTATTGTTGCTGTGATCTGTTCCGCTTATTGCTATAGAATCACCTGATGTCCATGTATAATAGCCATCAATATCACTTAATACTGTATTTGCTGTTATTTTGTCGCCTGATGTGGTCATGGTGTTGGCCGATGTAGTTCCCTGTGAATCGCCTACCCCCTTTTTAAGTACTCCAAGGGTCTCAAGGATATTGTTAGCATCAGTAAAGTCCTGAGTCCCATTTATCTGAAGAGCATATTTGGTAACCCCATTTTCCACCTTTGTTACAATAGATGCAGAAATATCACTAAATTCATTAATCCTTGATTTAATATCCTCAAGGGAGTCAACAGAAAGATCAATGGCAACTTCATTACCTCCAATTTGTACTGCACCGGACTGTGTCGATGAAAGACCAAGAATGGATTTTATATCCTGAGTAGTGCTCTTGAATGAATCAGACAGAGCCCCACCTGTAATGCTGTTCTTTAATGACACACTGTTATCTTTCCAGCCGATGCGTTCGAGGAGATTGCTTGATGATCCGTTCTGAAGAGATATTCCAGATTCACCTGTGCTGTTGCTGGTAAGGATCAGACGATAATCATTTGATCCATAGGATATAATGCTGGCTGTCACACCTGTAGGGTTAGAGCCTGAATTGGCATTATTGATCCTGTTTCTTACATCATCAAGACCATCTGTCTCATTTATAGAGATAACCCTTCCATTTATAACAATATCACCGGCATAGTCGTTTCCAAGCGCATCTGAAAAGGAGTTAAAGGATGAAGATGAGAGTTTCTGGGCTACAGCCACATTTTTAACTTGAATCGAAAAACTTCCTGCTGAGGCATTCGATGTTGTGCTTATAGAAAGCAGGTCTTCAGCGTCAATAGTAGAACTGTCAGAGGTCATACTGGCGCTGAATACATTAAAATCATCCGGGTCTGAAAGATTTGCCGCAGCGCTTTTAAGTGACAATAGCATGGTATTAAAAGATCGCCATTCAGTAAGCTGATCTTCATACTTTGTTTTCTGTGCCTCCTGGAGTTGAATCGGTTTTGAATCCAGTGCGATTAACTGGTCTATCATAGAACGCCAGTCAAATCCGCTTGAAAGACCGCTTATCAGATTGGTGCTTATAGCCATAATATACCTCAGTGCGTTGATTAAAATGGGAAATTACTTCCCATGATGCTCAATATATCGGAAAAAAATACCGAAAACTTGAAGAAAACTAATGTGATATTAAAGATTTGCAAGATATTTGCCAGAAAAAGAAAATAGTTCACCGCGAAGACGCAAAATGCGCGAAGAAAATAAATTTATTAGTAAAGGCTAATAATAGAATTATCAAAGAGAGCATACATTATCTTAATACTACCCGCCCGAAGTGGGTAAGTATTTACTGATTCTGGCTTGCCCGGCAAGATCGTAACACTGACAACAAAAAAGCGTATTTACCTTGGGATTTCCTTAGAGAATCAGTAAAAAAATCTCATTAGCCGTCATTGCGTCTTGGTTTACCCAGTGAAACCTTTTTTGTTGTTACTTAAAAGTGGTTTAGATTTTAATTATTTTTCAGCGGTGTTTTGTTCAGCTCGATTTTCTTTAGCAGGCTCAATATATTCCACTTTACCATTTTTCCAGATTGGTATCTTGATATTATTTTTTCTCGCATCCTCATATACTTTTTTTGCTGCGCGTTTCATAGCACGTAAACCCATTTCAGTATATTCATTATATTTTTTCATCTGTTTCTCCTGATCCCCCAATGACTACTGGTTCTTCTTCCGAAGAATCAAAAACAGTCCAAGAGTCAGCTAATTTTTTATATAAATTTTGAAAATTAATCCAGCTTCTTTCAAATCTTCTTCTTACATCTATTTCAGGAACACTATGTCCTCCTTTTTTAACTCTCATTTTAACTCGTTCAATAGCAATTTCAACAGAAGGAAGTTTTAGGTAATAAATGATAATTACATATCCCTTTGATTTCCAGGCGTTAATCTTTTTTTTATATAACTTACCACTAAAGGTTGTTTCAAAGGCAAATGAATCATCTCTTTTTACATAATCATCAATTTTTTGAAGCATTATCCTCCCTGCTTCAAACCCAATTTTTCAGGTTGAAAAGGAGATAAACCAGCAGCTATAAGGTCTGCATTTATAAAATTAAGACACTCGGCCTCAATTGGAAGGAAATCATGTGCAAAAGTTGTTTTTCCTGCTCCATTTGGGCCAGCGATGATGTGACATTTTTTCAGCATTATAGAATACAGCTCCAAAATGGTCTGGTTTGCTAAAAAATATGCTGCTGAATTATTATTTTAATTCAGCAATTATTTTTTATAGATCTGCGGCATTTTATCTCATTTCATTTCTTTATCAAGGTAATTATTGATTTCTGGTGGTGTGGAAAAACTTCTTGGCAAACTTGGAGTCTTGAAGGTTTAGAAGAAAGAAAAACCCCGCAACCGGTATCCCGGAAGCGGGGTTAGTTTTAAAGTTTAACTTTGAGCCTTGAGCTTTGAGCTTTCAGCTTCTTACTCCTACCCAATCAGTGAAAGTATGTTCTGCGGAGCCATATTTGCCTGGGCAAGCATCGCAGTACCAGCCTGCATCAGTATCTGGCTCTTGGTAAAGGATGTCATTTCCGCAGCCATGTCAACATCCCTGATCACAGATTCTGCAGCCTGAACGTTTTCAATTGTGGTTGCCAGGTTAGCAGCAGCATAACCAAGCCTGTTCTGGATAGCACCGATACCACCGCGGGCATCATTCAATTTATCAATCGCTGAATCAATGCTTGTAAGAAATGCCTGGGCATCTGTTGCGTTAAGCATCTGATCTGAGTCGAGGCTTAAGCTGGTTGTGCTCACAGATTGAAGCGTAATGCCAATGCGATCATCGGTTGTATTTTTTGCGCCTACCTGGAAGTTTGCTGCTGTTCCGGTATTGGCTATAATAGTTCCATCGGAACCCGTACCAAAATTATCGTTAAATGTGATTGTCAGACCAAAAGTTGCAAAATTCACATCTTTGGTTTCTCCTGTTCCTGGTGCTGTTATTCCATTGATGGTCTGAGACATCTGTGTCCCATTAATTGAAGCTGAGACAGTAACATTTCCACCGGTGGCTGTTGCTACAGTATATGTTACCCCGGATTGAAGTCCTTCTGCTCCCTGAAAACCGTCTATAGCTGTCATAGTACCGCCAGAGCTTACAGTAACACCAAATGAGCCGTTAAGAAGCTTTGTTCCTGCATATTCAGTTGAACTGGCGATACGATTGATTTCATTCAGTAGAGCATTACCTTCATCATTGATCTTGTCAAGGTTTGAACCGGCATTAGCTGATGAAGCCTGTGTGGCGAGTTCTTTGAGCCTTACCAGCATATTGCTGACCTGATCATATGCTCCTTCTGCTACCTGCGCAAGTGCATTGGCTTCTGATACGTTCCTGCTTGCCACTTTGTATGATGCAATATCAGCCCTAAAGGCAGAAGATATTGCAAGACCAGCTGCATCATCAGCAGCCTTGTTGATCCTGTAACCAGATGAAAGTCTTTCCAGTGATTTTGACATCATTCCAGAAGTCTGTGTCAAATTCCTGTGTGCGTTCATTGCCTCGATGTTGTTCTGAATTCTTAATCCCATAGTATTAATCCTCCATGATTAATTTAAAAAAGTTTTAAAATTCGGTTATAAAATAACCGGGGTAAATAATTGGCTTCCTTGCCTTTGGTTTTTGTGGAATATTACAGTTTTTCTCACCTGCCTTTCATCCACTTACCCAGTGTTTGAAAACATTATCGGGTTGAGTTCAGATTAACTTTAATTTTTTTTTAAGGATTTATAAAAAAAATGCCATGGCTGACATATAAAGACATCAACAGTGGCATTTTAAAAAAAATGGATTTAAAATCTCAGGTAATGCGATTAATATATGAATCCAACTCATTAATAATACATTTTATTTTTAAATAATCTGTGACTATTAAATTAGGAGAGTTTCCTATCTCAATAAATAGATTCTTAAGATCAGCAAAATCATTAATCGTTCTTTTTGTTTTTATATCTAAATAATTTAATACCTTATCCAGATAATTAACATGTGATTCAATATCCCCTGATTTTAGTTTTAACTCACACATGATAAGCAAATTTGTTATATCATCTTTCTTATGTGTAAGCGCCTTTTCTAAAAAAACCTGTGAATCTTCAAAATTTCCAAGAGTATATGTGATCTCAGACAAAATGCTCCATGCTTCATGTCTGTCGGGGTTCAACTCAGCCGCTTTCATATAACATTTAAAGGCATTTTCAAGTAAGCCTTTGCTCATAAAACTATTCCCGAGTTTTAGAAGATATGGGTAAGAAGATAAATCAGGGGTCTTAATAGATTCCATCAGAGGGAATGCCTTATCATTCAATTCATTGTCAACATATAAGGCGAAAAGTCTTTTAAAAATAAAATATTCTTCAGTACCTAATTTGATGACTTTTTCAAGCGCTTCGATTTCGTTATCTTTTAAACCGCTTTTGTTATAGTATTTTGCCAACATGTACCAGACGTTATATTCATTCGGAGCTTCTTCAACAGCCTGTTTTAAAAAACGACCAGCTATTTCCATATCAAGAGATTTATCGAGATGAAATACCCCAATATTCCAAGATGACTGCCATTTTTCTTTAGCAGCTTCATAACTTTTCTGATAATATTCTTCCATTTTATTATAGTTTTTCCCAGCGTGAAGGGCATGTCCTATCAGGATATAAATTGCAGCAGCTTCACTAATGGTGTTATGTACCATCATCATGGAATTTTCAGGATTATCATTAAGTCCCCTCAAAACACGGATATAGTTTTCTCCATATTTACAAACAGCTTCCCATTCAGATTTTTCTCCTGCGATAACTGTGAGCATATAATAGGAGTCAAGGTGGTCATGATATTTTTCCAAGGCACTTAAAGAAAACTTAGCTGCTCTATTAAAATCTCCCAATTTAAACAAAGACATAGAAGCGTTAAAATATGTCCATCCGTATATGCTATTTGTATTTCCTGATCTGTCAGCAAGTTGAATAGCTAGCTCTGCTTCTTTCAATGCCTCTTTAAACATTCCCCTCGCGAGGTATGAACTACTTATATAGTGATGAGGAAGGGGATTATTAGGATCTTCTTCAATATCCTTTTTTAATAATACAGTTGTTCTATCAAATTTTTCCTGGGCTTTATCTTCATCAACATCATATCCATAATGCCATAACTCAATTTGAGAATAGATGGGGTTATTATAGCCAACGATCCGGTTATGAACTCTGCCTTGATAATGAATTTTTCCATTATTTCTAAACAGGCGCTCAAAATAATGCATTGAAGTTTTAGCTCCATTTGCATAGCTGCATAATAATTTAACAAAAACTACATCATTATTTTTGAATTCCCGGACTGATTTTTTGAGACGTTCACCGCTACCTTCCATTAATTCTTCATCCCCGTCAATCTGAAATACCCAGTCACAGGTTGCATAGCTGAGAGCCTGATTTCTGGCCTTGCTGAAACTATTTTCCCAGGGATGAAAATATACCTTGTCTGTATATTTTTTGGCTATATCAACTGTGCTGTCTGTTGATCCCGTATCCACTATAATCAATTCGTCCACATAATCCTTTACACTTGTCAGACATTTATCAAGAAATTTTTCTTCATTTTTTACTATCATGCAGCAACTGATAGTATGACCTGATGTTTTTACGGAATTTATTTTATTCAGCATATCAGATATTATTGAATCATCAGGGTTAAGATTCAGGGCTTTCTCAAGATACTTTTTTGCCTTTTGGAGTTCTCCTTTATTAAAAAAATAGAGCCCTATTGCCCTTGATACCGGAGATTGTTTTATTGATTTTTTAATTGCCATATCAAATGCTTCATCAGCATTTTTATTATTCCCTAATTCAAAATAGGCTATGCCCAGTAAAACAAGGATATTCCAATCCATACTTACTGTAGATGAAACAAGAATTCCAAATTTGTCAGGATTCTGCTTAAACATATTGCATAACTTCAGATAGTTGCCGCCGAAGCTTATAGTGTCTTCCCATTTTTTAAGATCATGACTCACAAGTGTGAGAATAAAGTATGAATCAATGTGGAGATCATTAATTTTTATTGCTGCCTTTGATAATTCTTCAGCCCTTTTAAAATCTTTAAGTTTGTAACAGGCAATAGCAGCATTGTATCTGGACCATAGATAAACCGGGTTCTTATCATTTTGTTGTTCTGAAAGTTCGACAGCTTTTAAACTTACTTCCAGAGTCTCTCTATATTGTCCTTTACTTAGATAGCAACATCCCAGGTAATGATAGGGAAGAGGATTATCTGGCTTCTCTTTTATATCCTGTTTAAGAAGGGCGACCCGTCTCTGGTGTTTTTTTTCAGTTAGCTTGATATCATCAAGATCATAACCATAGTGCAGTAACCTAATAGGATAAATCATGGGTCTCTTAAACCCGGTCAACCGCTCATGTATGCGGCCTTCATAATGAATTATCCCATTATTTCTAAAAATTCTTTCAGCGCTGTGGCGACTCTCGGCCTCGCCTTTTTTATAAGTGCTTATAAGCTGGACCCTTATAGCGTCAATATCAGCTCTTTTTACAGCTTTCAATAATACAGGCATATCATCCTTGATTAATTCCTCATCTGCATCAATCTGGAATATCCAGTCTCCTGTTGCATACTTAAAATAATGATTTCTTGCCTCACTGAAACTATCTTTCCAAGTATGAAAATAGATTTTATCTGTATATTTTTTAGAGATTTCTACTGTTTTATCTTTTGAGCCTGTATCTATTACAATAATCTCATCCGAAATTTCCTTTACGCTTTTTAAACATTTATCTAGGAACTGTTCTTCATCCTTTACAATCAGGCATACAGATATTAAAGGGACTTTATCATTTTTATTATTTAATTTAGTTTTTTTTCTGTTTTCTAATTTTCTAAATTTATAGTTCATCACTGATTTCATATCTGTATTTATAGTTGGATATTTATTGTTATATAATGAGGTTATGAGGTTTTTACATGTTCTACATAGATCTGATATTTTTGTTTTTTCGAAGCAGAAATATGCTTTATAATTTTCCTGAAGAGATATAGTTCTATTTCATTTAAATGCTATCAAAAAAGTCGGTGAGGCGGCAGAGTCTATCAAAATATGTGTGGTCTTTCATTACCCTGTTCCTACCATTAATAATATATTTTCGCCTTTCTTCCGGGGCATTCATAAAATATTCAAATAGATTAAACCATTCCTTCAAGTCTTCAGCTATAACAATTTCGTCAGGTTTAAAATATTTTTTTATACATGAAACATTGTCGGTAATTGAGAAGCCTCCACATGCAGGTATAACGAAAGTACGCTCATTGCAATCGGCTCCAGTCGCTCTTTGAAATGGCTGATGGATATTAGGAGCTATTTTAATTGAAGTATAAAAACTGTTAACATTTTCAGGTGGAACCATTATTTCCTGGCCTCCCCAACGATCACCCAAGACGATCCCGTTGTATTTTCTAAGCAGAGGATATAAATACGTCCTTATGGATTCAAACTTAGAAGGCGAATTGGAACCTATAAAACCTATATCAAAAAGAGGAGTAAAATCTAGTGCATAATGTATTAGTGGATTTGCTGCAAATGGAAGACTTTTTACATTAATGCCAAATTCATTTGCCCATTCGCTATATATCTCAGGCAAGACGCTTTCATCAGTTGCAGTAATAAAAAGATCCCCAATTTTCCCGGACTCAATTAGCTTGGCTTTTTCGGGCGTTATATGGTGTAATCCATCAGTAATTTTAAATGGTTCTGCCCAAATAATCCTTAATAATGTATTGCGAGCTTTGTAATCATTAATGAAATCCAAATCCAAATTATTTATAAAAGTGTCAGCTGTAGCAGAAAAAAGGATACTTGGACGAAATTCTGAGAAAATTTGTCGTTGGTTAACCCTATCTTTAAAATGTAAAAATTGAATTTGTGCACCTAGATATTTAAAGACAGCTGCATATTGAAGCATAATATATCTATTGCCGCCATGTGTCGTAAGATGAAAGAGTACTTTTTCATTTTCGATTTGATTTCTTTTACTCCATTTTTTCTTTAGATTTTCTATTTTTTCTTCAATGATTGAGAAAGACATAGGCATGTTTTTAAAATTTTGTATTTTATCAAGTCTTTTTATCAAGTTAGCCTTTTTATCTCTCATTCTGTTATATTGCACCTGTATTTTATTGCTATATTTTTCTTTTAGTTTCAAAAATGGTTCTATATAACCACTTGGTAGTTTTTCATAAATGTGACGGTTGAATATATTCTCAATATGGAATAATACATTTAGATTAAGAGAATTTGGATCAATTTTTTGAGCTATAATTTCCGGGAATAATGTCTCAATTGAGTATTTATCGAGCATTCTTTCCATTACTTGAGCACAGAACCTAAATTTTTCCTCTGTGTTGCCTGTAAGATTATCAGTCCCTTGAACATAAAAGTAGAGTTCC
This sequence comes from uncultured Desulfatiglans sp., assembly GCA_964643755.1. Classification (GTDB taxonomy): domain Bacteria; phylum Desulfobacterota; class DSM-4660; order Desulfatiglandales; family HGW-15; genus JAAZBV01. Next base: position 14,737 of record CAZXUA010000018.1, read on the forward strand.
TCATTAAGACACTTGGTGTGGCCTGTTAATTGACCAATTCTCGATAAGAACTCATAATCTGTAGCTATTTTAAAAGCGACATCGAATTTACCAAGTTTATCATAAATTTCTCTTCTAGCAGTTGTTGATGCTACTCCTGGTACAACAGAGTGACCTGTTTTAAAAAGATCTGATATCAAACTTGGGATTTCATAATCTTTATACCGCCAGGATGTTAGATAATTCCCCTTTGCATCAATGAGTCTAAGATTAGGGTACACAAATAAAATAGTCTTGTCTTGAATTAATGAACTGACAGCTCTTTCTAGATAAGTGGGTGCAAAATAATCATCAGAGTCCAGCCACGAAATATAAGAACCATTTGCTTTTTCTAGTCCAACATTTCTCGCGGATGCTTCTCCTCCATTTTTTTTATAAAAATATTGTATACGGTTATCATTTAGATATGGTTCGACAACAGCCTGTGTTTGATCTGTTGACCCATCATCAATTATAATTAATTCCCAACAGGTATATGTCTGTTCCATTACACTTTCGATTGCTTTTTTTATGTTATTTTCTGAATTATATGCAGGAATGATGACGCTAATCAGAGGATTATTGCTAATGTTTTCTATTTCATATAAAGATAGTCTCAAATTAGTGACATTATCAGTATATGTAAGGGCAGAGGGTAGTGAATCAGTGTTATTTATTTTTTTTGTTATATCAGTAATAATCTTCATAATCTGAATAAGTTGACGGTCAGAGGAATAATTTTCTCTGATAAAATTACGGTACTCTTTTGAATCATAATTATTCAGAGAAACCATTTGAACAAACTCAGGAATTGTATTCCAAATATATTTTTCAGGATAAATAGTCCTGGCTCCTACAAAGTTATGAATGATTGGTTTTATTCCAGATGCCATTGCCTCACAGATACTCAGTTGTTGTGATTCTAAAAGACTTGTTGATACAATATAATGCTTATCATCAAGCCATTGAGTCATATCCTTTATCCAGCCGTCAATTTGGATGTTATTTATTAAATCCATCTCTTTAATCATCTGGTCAAAATAAAGCTTATATCTTATATCCTGAAAATCTCCCGCAATAAATAATCTATACTTTTCATCTTTTTGGACAAGTTCTCTAAAAGCATGAAGTAGAAGCATTGGGCCCTTCTTGTAACTAATATGGGCAGCAAAGGCTAGATTGTATCCGGTATCCCTTTCTTTAAAGAGAAATTTGTTAAAATTAATTCCGTTTGGAATTGTGTGGATGTTTTTAACTGTATCAAGAATATCAGGAAAGTTTTGAAGTACGATATTTTTTATATGGTCTGAAACAAAAATGATATTGGAAATTTTCCTCCAATTTATCTTCCCTATGAAATTTGTGAAAGCCTCATAACTATGTAATCGACATATTGTGTATTTACCATCCAATAGAGTTTGATGATTTGTTAGCGAAACCGTTAGTTCATTTGCCCACTCTATCCATACAATATCAGCCCACTGAACAGCTGATTCTATATCCTTACTAATGTTGCTGTAACAGGTACGAACTTCATATTTTGTTTTAAGAAAATCAACTATATCTCCCAGAAAAGACTGTAGCCCCGGCAAACATAAAACAGAAATTTTAATAATGTGATTTTGTCGTGATGTTTTTCCATTTAAAATTAGATCACCTTTTACTATTCCTTTTTGGGAGACCTTGTAGGAGGTATTCTTTTTTTCTAGTTCGAGGAGAGATTGTCTTACAATATCTTGATCTGGGTTCAATTTTAGAGATTTAACTAAAACTTCTTGGGCTTTTAGAGAGTCATCTAACTCAAGATAAATCATCCCAAGCTGATTTAGAAGGTTGTAGTCTTGATCCATTATCGTTATAGATTTTTCTAATTTGAGGGCTGCTTCTTCCCATCGTTTAGTTTTCTGGTATAAATCTGCAAGGTTCAATAATGCATCCGGATAATCTTCTTTAATCTCAAGTGCCCTAATGAATTTGTTTTCCGCTTCTTTAAAATTGCCTCTGATATGGTGGATAGCGCCAAGATTGTTAAGTACTTCCGGATCTTCTGGGTTTAGATCCAAAAAATCCAAGAAACATTTTTCTGCCTCATTGATTTTACCTTCAGCAAAAAGTGCTTCACCTTGTTTTAGTTTATCTATCATTATGAACTCTTCGATTAGATGCCTGCAACCTGATGTTCCTGATTATCTCTGACCTGACTCTGTTTTAATCCATGATGTTTGATGGTACTAATATTCTGTTTTTTATTTCTGAATGTACCGCTTGGTGAAACCAAAACATCAAGGCCTGTGCGTCTCCATGTATTGATTGCCTGTTCCTCTGTGTCAACGAGTGGTTCTTTACTGTTAAAGGAGGTATTAATTAGTACAGGTACATTTGTTTCCTGCTTCCATTTCTTCAACATGGCATGAAAATATGGATATTCTTCTTTATAGACTATTTGCGGACGTGCTGTTCCATCAATATGGACTATACCGGGTATGATTTTCTGTTTGTCAGGTCTTACAAGAGTGGCATAGCTCATATATCTGCTTGGAACCGGATCAGAAAACCATTCGTTGTAATCTTCGGCAAGAATAAATGGTGCAAATGGTCTGAACCATTCACGGTGTTTCACATTGTTATTCAGGTGATCCTTTATTCCTGGATTTCTTGGATCGGCTATTATACTCCTGTGACCTAATGCGCGGGGGCCTGATTCTGCCTTTCCAAAGGCAAGTCCTACTGTTTTCCCTTCAAGAAGTGCCTCAACAACATCTTCCACTGAGTCTGTTGATATATCACCGATATCTGTACCCAGAAAAGGCGTCCATATAGCAGGTTCTCTTCTGTTGTCAAGATAATGATGCCATGCAAAAAGGGCCTGTCCAAGAGCTAGACCTGTATCACTTGGTTGTGCAGGTACATATGTATCCTTGAATAAACCACTCAGATGAACCTTGGAGTTGGCAATACAATTCATTGCACATCCACCTGTAAGGCACAGGTAGTCTGGGTTTTTGATATCTTTGATTCTTTTTGCTCCAACAAGAAATAAATGGGAAGTGGCTGCCTGGAGTGCTGATGCCAGCTGTTGTGCGAACTTGCTTTTCGGGTCCAACCGTTGATTCTGGTTAAAGAGGTAACTCGGAAAGGGGTATGCCCAGTAAAAAAGGGCATGTCTCATTATATGATCAACAAGTACATCAGGAGCCTCAGCATATGATGCAAGCCCCATCAGCTTGCCGGCACCCTCAAGTCTTTCATATCCGAAATTTCCTTCTCCTATGGATGCCCATGAACTACCTATATTCAGTTCTGAATAATCTAAATGTTTTTCCATTCCCCAATCATATTCAATCCACTCTATTTTATTACCTTTTCCATATCCAAGTGCACAATATCTGTAATCACCACCACCATCAGATGAAAGTATGCCTGCATTTTCAAACGGACTGGTAAACATGGTGCCAGCCATATGGGCGAGATGATGATCAACCGCAAGGCAATTAAACTCCCTTCCCAGGAAATTTAATTTGTGCTCACTATATCGCGTGTCAGGAGTCCCTACCCAATTAGGTTTTTTGTAATCGGGGTGTGACAGATAGGTACTGCCTGTGAGTTCCCAGTTAAAACCATCCTTGTCAAGTGTATTCCTGACATATGGGTTAATAACGATCAGATCAATAGAGTCATAATCCCATCCAGCATCCTTAAGTGCCTTTTTTGTTATCTCCACCATATGTCCCTGGTCATGCTTTTTCCTGGATACCCTCTCTTTTTCAAGCACAAGTATAGGTTTACCATCTTCCAGAAGACATATGTTTGAATCATGACAGAAATACATAGACAAAATTCTATAGGCCATTATTAGTTCTCCAATTAAATATATATAGTTAATATCATAAGGTATAAGTATTAAGTTGCATGCTGATCCAATAACCTATACGACTGCTACACGGTTATGTCTTGAAAATGTTTTTATATTATCTTCCTGCCAGGTTACGGCTGAAGTCATCTGTTCAGTCCAGTAGTCGAGTAATGCAGTATTACAGATATTTGCCTTTTCATGAGAATCAGCAGGAATGTAAAAATTTATCAGGCCAAGTGACCTTAAAATATTATCAGGATTAATAGCTGAAAAGGTAAACACCCTGCCACCAATTCTTTTTGCCTCTTTGACAGCATTTATAATGTTCTGTGCCTCTCCTGAATCAGTTACTGCTACCAGTATATCACCTGGCTCCATTTTTCTGATCAAAGGCACAGTAAATACCTGATCATAATTCATGTCACTCGCAATAGCAGTTATAAGAGAGAGGTTGAAAAAGGTCTCAGTACGTAAACCTGTGTTTCTGGCAAGATCAGCAGCCACCTGATTGGAAATGGATGCACTGGCACCATTACCAATTAAATAAACAGTCTTTTTCCTTTCAAGAGCCATAAGTGAATAGTTTTTAAGTTGCTTAAAGGCAGTGTCACAATCTATCTCCATGCCGTTAGAATCTCTTACGGAAAGCCCTGAGAGCAGTCTGTGAAGATCATTCACCTCTGTTAGCCAGTTTTTCATTTTTTCCCTAAAAATCGTATTACTTCCATTTTTACAAGTTCTGTAATTCTTTGAGTAAGGATATCAATGTCATATTGAGTATCTGATAGCTTCTCTATATCATATCCATTATTAAAGAACTCCTTAACCTGGGAGATACTTTTGCCGGCATTTCTTAATTTTTTAATCTGTTCAAATACAGGGATGTGAGACTCTGTATATCTCCTCTGTCCGCCTGAACTCCTTAATGGGACAATAATCCCTTCTAGTTCCTTTTCCCAGAATCTGAGGGTGGGCTTGGGTATATCCAGTCTTTCACTCACTTCCTTGATCGTGAGATGATGTGTATCAAAATATGTTTCGTTCATTATTATTAGTAATTCAAAAGCAGTAATTGACTCTATTATCTATCGGGCAGGCTCCGCCCCCTTGATTTACATTTGCCTGTTAATATCACAACAGCGGGCTTCATTGTTTGATCTACCCTTACCGGGAAACAGAAAAGAATTTTCCACTGTTTCATGCCGGATTAAATTGAGCTTTAACTTTTACTTGAATATTGCAATATGAATGCCACAATTTAAAAAATACCAAAATACATGTGATAACAATCTGTTATATATTTATAACAGGGTTTGTGGGGCATTAAAAGTCAGGCAATTGACGCTTAAAGTTGAAAAATTT
>CAZXUA010000018.1:19979-36390 GCA_964643755.1 uncultured Desulfatiglans sp.
CGCCCTATCTTTTCCAAACTGTAGGGTTTTTTGATATATGCAGAGGCGCCGAGTCGCAATGTTTCCCTAACATGTTCTGTTTCTGAAAACCCGCTTGCTATAACCGCCTTCTGACCGGGATGTATTTCAAGTATCTGTTTATATGTCTCAAGGCCGTTGATCCCGGGCTCCATTATCATATCAAGGACAATAAGATCAGCAGAGCTGCTTTTCATATATTCTATGGCCTCCTCGCCACCTGAAACCGCAATTACCCTGTATCCCAGTTTATCTAATATCCGGGAGAGGATTATTCTCTGCTCTTCTACATCATCAACAATCAGTATGGATTCACCTTTTGCCCTGTATAGATCAATTGGCATGGAGGATTTATTTGCTGCCACATTCTCCCTGCTTGCCGGAAAATAGAGCCTGATAGTTGTTCCCCTGTTTTCTGCACTCCTGATATCAATATACCCGTTGTGGTCTTTAACTGTGCCCCAGACAACGGTCATACCCAAACCTGTGCCGCTTCTCCCCATCTTCTTTTTGGTGTAAAAGGGTTCAAATATCTTGATAAGATCCGCCTCCGGGATGCCTTCCCCTGTATCAGATACGGTAAGTGTAACATACTCACCCTCTTTGATGTTTTCATAGCCTGAAACAGGTTTATCAAGATATTTATTTTCAGTTGATATCTGAATCCTTCCTCCATAAGGCATGGCCTCTGCGCTGTTGGATACAAGGTTCATGATTATCTTTGAGAGGTGAAACCCTGACCCTGAAATATTAAACAGCCCCTCATCCAGGTTAATATCCATCTCGATATTTGGGTGAAAGGAGAGGATATTTTCACATTCAGGGCTTTTTAAAAAATCGCTGATTATGGTGTTCAGGTTTAACACCTCATTTACAGAAACCCCTCTTCTTGCAAGTGTAAGAAGGTCCTGCACGATCGCTGCTGCCTTTTCACCCGCCTTTTTTATTGTAAGGAGCGGGCCTTTAAGGGGGTTGCTGTCAGGCATGTCTATTGTAAGCAGTTCAGGGTAGCTAACCACGCCTCCAAGGATATTGTTCAGGTCATGGGCCACACCTGCTGCAAGTGTGCCTATGATCTCAATCTTCTGGGCGCGCATGAGTTTTGATTGCAGTTCCTTTGATTCAGATATATCTATAACAGTAATTATCATACCCTTTGAGGGCTCTTTTGAATCAAGGGCGCATGCCCCTAAAATACAGTCAAGCAGAGCGCCGCTTTTTTTCACCCATTGTATTTCAATATTGACAGCCGCCCCTTTGTTATCTGAAAAAAGTTCCTTATCTACACGCGCATATTCCTCATCATCTATAAAGAGAATGGATATCTCTTGCCCGAGAAGGGAGCTTTCTTCATAGCCAGACATGGTAAATAGTGTTTCATTTGCCCATTCAAGCCTGTGGTTATTGATCAACCCTATCCCTATGGGCGAGGCCATAAGTATGGCCTTCATCTTCTGCTCGCTTTCCAGAAGCACCTTTTCTACCTGCTTTCGTTCTGCCACCTCCTTTTCAAGCGCATCCCTTGATACGGTTGTGGTTTTCAGGTCATCCACCATCAGACTGAAACTTTTTGCAAGCTCACCGATCTCATTATTGGAGTGGATATCTATATCAAGTGATAATTGGCCTTTACCAATCTTTTTTGCTGCATCCCTGAGTTCAATAACAGGTTTTGTAAGCCTTTTAGATATGAATACACCTGATATTATAGCAAGTATAAGGCTAAGGAGCATGACAGATCCTGAGAGTATAAGGGTCATTACCACAGGCTGATATGCCTCAAGAACCGGCAGCTCAACGATCACGGCCCATTCAGGCGATGCAAGCGGCACATGGCTTGCCACTACAAGCTCATTATTAATGCCGCGTGATATCCTGGGTGATATGTCAGCAGTAGAGCTCTTTTCTTTTACAAAGATATCCACCTCTCTGATATGAGAAAGGTTTTCTCTCTTTAATACCGGCGCTATATCCCGATATGCAATCAGGTATCCCTGCTTTTCAACCACATAGGCTACACCATTTTCACCGATACTTATGGTACCCATAAGGTCCCACATGAATTTCAGATTTAATTCAGCGACCAGTGTGCCCATATAGTCATCAAAGAGATCAGTGACAGGGTCAGCTATGATCATCATAGGTTCACTGGTTGTTTCATCTATATAAACAGGGCTGATGTATCTCTTTTTGGCAGCTGTTTTTTTAAAGAGTTCATCAGGATCGTAGTTTTCATGCTGGTTGGATATCATTTTTGTTATACGTGATATCCTTGTTATCTCTCGTCTTTGTGAATCAAAAAGGATCAGTTTGCGAAATGCCGGTTCCAGCCCCATCACACGTTCAAGGATTGGTTCTTGTGTCTCTTTTGGGGTAATTGCCATGTTTCTTCGTCTGGAGGCTGTTTTAAGTATACTGAATTTTTCACTGATGAAATACTCAACCGCGTTTGCCGCATCTTTTGCAAGTAACCTTTGGTTCATGAGAATAATATTTTTCTGTACCTGAAAGCTGAAATACATTTGCAGGGTAGTGGCGACAACCAGCGCTGCCATAGTGAGTGCTGAAAAACCTATAACCAGTGTAACCGCAAGGCTTCTGAATTTCTCTGTTTTCTTAATCTTTGACAATTTACCGGATTATCTCCTTTGCCCTGCTCAATAAACCCTCGCTCACAGGGAGCCCCAGCTCTTTCATAGCCCTGTAATTGATACGAAGGTGGCTCTCAGGTGATGCAACAGGTATTGTACCGGCAGGTGTGCCTTTGAATATCTTGTCTATCATTGTAGCAGCAAGCATGCCTGTTTCAAAAAAATCAGGATGAAATGTATAAATGGCCCCCTGATCTACAGTAAACGGGGCGCCACCACCAAGTGGTATCCTGTGTTTATTGGTAAAATCTACTATTGCCTGAAAACCTTCAGGCGCATGGTTAATAAACTCGGGCATAATCAGTATGGCATCTATGCCTATATCTGCCTGTGCGCTTCGCTTATCAAGGGTATTTTTAAGCCCCTCCACGCTTGTTATGTGCTCTTCAAACAGCGATATCCCAAAGGATGGCGCTGCCTCACGCAGGGCCTCTGCAACCTTTTGTGTTGTGGGGTATTTAGGGTCATAGAGTATAAGGATGCGTTTTGCGCCGGGTGCAAACTTGGGAAAAAAGCTGAGGCGCATCACATCATTATCAGCACCCGGAAAACGGACGCCGGTGATGTTTCCGCCAGGCTGCCGTATGCTTTCTATAAGGCCTGTGCCCTCTATGTTGGCATTTGCAAAAACAACAGGGATATCAGTACCTCTGGTTACCTCTTTTGCGGCGATACTTGCCTCTGTTGGAAAGGTAAAGATCAGATCAACATTTGCCTTTACAAAATCTCTTGCAGCCCGTTTCTCCTGTTCAGGGTCCATATTGGCGATCTTGACATCATAGAGGATATTTTTCCCTTCTACATAACCAAGCTCAGCCATTTTTGACTTGAATCCGTCAGCTATTATTGTAAAGGCCTCCACCTCAGATAGAATGCCCACCTTGTATACCTTTTCACCCCTGTCGCCACAACCGAAAAGGGATATACAGATTGCAGACAGGATTATTGGGAATCCTGTTTTCCATATTGATTTTTTATCTCTGTATCTATTCATCATGCTACCATAAATAAAGGTTTTATTTCCGGTTGACCTGTATGGGTAACCTGGAAATTACAATATTTCAAGGTTAATACAATGTAAAATTGCTCAAAATTTATGCCAGTTTAACTCAATTAATAAATTTTTAAAATATAAACTTAGTGTCCATCCGGAATCTGCCTCTTTTTGGATGGACGCTAATTATATCGGCTTTTAGGTGCCATTTCATTATTTCTTAATTTTATCCCTTGACTTACAGTTTTAATTACAGTATTATTTTGCAAACTGTAAGTTTAACTGAAAGAAGCGTTGCTTTGCATGTAAACACACAAAAAGGGGCTGGGAATGAAACTCACAGATAAACAGAAGGATATGCTTACCTATATATCCGGATATATTAGTGAATGGGGGCAGTCCCCCAGTTTTGATGAGATATGCGCCCGTTTCGGGTTCAGTTCCTACAACACTGTAACCACCTATCTTAAACTGCTTGAAAAAAAAGGGTATATACGCCTCCCTGAAAAAAACATGAAGCGCTCCATAGAGGTGATAAGCCCTGTTGAGACAAAACGGCTTGAACTCCCCCTGTTGGGCAAGGTTGCAGGTGGAAAGCCCATAGAGGCCATTGAAAACTATGATGTTATTGAGGTGCCTCCATCCATGCTTGGCGGGGGAGATCACTTTGTGCTGGAGGTTCAGGGCTTTTCCATGCAGGAGGAGGGGATACTGGATGGTGATTTTGTTATAGTCAGAAAACAGTCATGGGCCGAGAACGGCGAAACAGTGGTTGCCCTTATAGGTAACGAGGCAACCGTTAAAAAGTATTACAAAACAGGCAAACATGTGGAGCTTAGGCCTGCTCATGAGGGCATGGAGTCCATATTTGTGGAAAAGGGCGATCTTCGCATAGAGGGCAAGGTGGTCGGGGTATTGAGGTATTATAAATGAAAGGCTCAAGGTGCAGGGCACAGGGCGCAGGGTTTTAAAAGCTAAAACATAAAACCTTAAAGGGGAGAAAATGGGAAATTTTGAGAAACTCAAGGTCTGGGAAAAGGCTAAAGATCTGGCAGTATTTGTTTATAATGCCAGTTGTCATTATGAGTTGGCCAGAGATTATGGCTTAAGGGATCAGGTAAGACGTTCAGCAGTGTCTATTCCCAGTAACATAGCCGAAGGAGATGAATTAAGTTCAGATCGCCACTCTATAAAATATTTTTACATAGCAAAAGGATCTTCAGCAGAACTTCTTACTCAATCAATCATTGCCCATGAGATCGATTTCATGGATGCAAATGACTTTGACCATATCTCCAAAGAGTGCCGTGCCATATCAAGTATGCTTGCAAAATTAATAAAATCCAGAACAGAGAAAAATGAATAATCTTTTTAACATAAAGCTATCTCCCTGCGCCCCGCACCTTGCACCTTTTACCTTGCATTATTATACATTATTTCATCATCTGCCTTGCGCCTTGCACCCTGCGCCTTTCGCCTTGTTATATTTCACATTTCTTTCCTTGCGCCTTGAGCCTTGAGCCCTGCGCCCTTGTTTTTCCCATGTTTCGCCACATCCTCCATCTTCACATCCCCTCATTCCCCATAACCCTGGAGAGGCTTGATCATCCGGAGTTAAGGGATCGTCCTGTTGTTGTGGCGCCGCCACAATCTGACCGCGCCCTGATCCTTGCCGCATCGTCAGAGGCGAGGGGTGAAGGGATATTTACGGGCATGGCCATTGGAAAGGCATTAAGATTCTGCCCTGAACTGATCGTGCTGCCTCCAAATCCGGCCCTGGTGGAAAGAGGTTCAATGCTTCTTTCAAGGGCGGTTTCCGAGTATACGCCTGTGTGGGAGCCGTCAAAACCGGGGCACATCTTTCTTGATATTACAGGCACAGGGCGGTTGTGGGGCAGGGCAAAGGATGCTGCCATGCGCATAAGCCGCGACATAAATGCCCGACTCTCTCTTACAGGTGCGGTTGGTGTGGCAGGGAACAAGATGGTCTCAAGCATTGCATCAAGACTTTTGCCAAAAGGGGGCATAATGGACATTGATCAGGGAAAAGAATCATCCTTCATGGCCCCGCTCAATGTAGATTATCTGCCCGGTGTGGGCCATGTAAAAAGCCGTATGCTCCTGGAAGAGCTTAATATTACCATTGTGAAGGAGATAGCCGAGATGGACGCGGGTAACCTGAAGCTGATCTTCAAGAACCAGGCATGGGTTATACACGAGCGGGCAAGGGGGATTGATCCCACACCTGTGCTTCCGCCATCAGCAGAACCTGAAATAAGCGAGGATGTCACCCTTGAAAGGGATATCAATGATGATGAATCTCTCCTGGCTGAACTCTATAGGCTTGTGGAGAGATGCAGCCAGAGGCTCAGAAAAAGGGGGCTAAGGCCGGGCCGGGCAGGGCTCATGATCAGGTACTCGGATCAACTTGAGAGTGTAAGAAAGGCCACCCTTACCTCACAGGGTTTCTGGGAGAGTGAACTCTACCCGGTTATTGAAGGGCTCTTTTTCAGGGCCTGTGACAGGAGATGCGGTGTAAGATTTATGAGGGTGAGGTTTACAGAGCTTAAAAAGACAGCAGGGCAGCTACCGCTCTTTTCAAGAGCTGATCCGCAGGTCTTAAAAAGGAACAGCATCTCTGTTGCGATGGACAGAATAAGGGAGAAGTATGGGGATGCGGCGCTTGAGTATGGGATAGCCGCGCATCTGGATTGCGCCGCAGGCACAAGGCGCAGGGCACAAGGCGCAAGGTTAGCAGCCGACCCTGCGCCCTGCGCCTTGTGCCGTGTGCCCGATCAATAACCCTAGAATTTTTTTATATTTACTAAATTGTTTTACACTGATGAACTTTATACACCTTCATACCCATTCCTCCTTTTCCAGGTGCCTTGGCATTGGCGCAATCGAAGAGCTCTGTCATGCGGCTGTAAACATGGGTATGGATACCTTTGCCCTCACAGACACAAACGGCCTGTACGGGCTTATCTTTTTTCTAGAAACAGCGCGCGAGATGAATATCAAACCCATTGTCGGGAGCGAGATCACAACAGATAACAGCCGGGCAGTCATCTTAGTGAAGAGCAGGGAAGGGTACTCAAATCTCTGTAGGGTCATCTCTGCCAGGCAGTGCCACAAGGGTTTTGAACTGGCTGATGCGCTCAGGGAATACAGAAACGGGCTCATAATATTATCGGATGATTTTAAACTCCTTAAGATGCTCAGGCGTGACTCGGATACAGACCTCTATGTTGAGATGTCACCGGGGTACAGCATGCATAAGTGTCTTGCCTTTGCAAGGGAGTACAGTCTCCCGCCCATTGCCACAAACAGGGTGTATCTTATTAATAAAGAGCAATATCCCCTCCACAGGGTATTAAGGGCAATAGCGCTTAATACAAAGCTCTCCCGTCTTAAAAAGGCGGATTGCTGCCTTGAACACAATTTTTTCTGTTCAGCCCGGTACATGATTGACCACTTCCCCCATGCCCCTGATGCAATAGCAAATACGGTAAGGGTGGCTAATGAGTGCATGAGGGAGTGGGATATATTCAGCCTCATCTTTCCTTCCTTTGAGAGCATGGGTGATAAAGAGGCCTTTGACACGCTATACAGGGCAACCATAGAGGGGTGCAAAAAAAGGTACGGCGAGATTACAGAGAGGGTACAGGCGCGCATTGACCATGAGATGCGGATCATATCTGAAAAGAATTTCAGCCACTATTTTTTGGTTGTGGCTGATCTCGCAAAAAAGGCGCCCCGTTCATGCGGCAGGGGGAGCGCTGCTGCATCCATTGTCTCATATGCATTAGGTATAACCCATGTTGATCCCATAAGGCATAACCTTTTTTTTGAGCGCTTCCTTAACCCCGGCAGGGTTGACCCGCCTGATATAGATATAGACTTTGCATGGGATGAGCGCGAGCAGGTGCTGGACTACCTTTTTTCACATCATGGGAATAAAAAGGCAGCCATGGTGGCAAACCACAACACCTTTGGGGCGCGCTCTGCAATAAGGGAGGTGGCAAAGGTGTTCGGGCTCACTGAGCAGGAGATCGGCACTGTAACAGAGAGGATCGGTTTTGCATGGCGGCTTAAGGATGTATGGCAGACCTTAAAGGATCATCCAAAGATGAGGGGTGTGGAGTTTACCACGCCATGGAATCAGATAATTGAGACCGCAGTACAGCTTGAAAACCATCTTAACCATCTCTCTGTACACTGCGGCGGTGTGGTGATTGTGCCGGATGAGATAAGGCGTTACTGCCCTGTAGAGATATCTGCAAACGGGGTTCAGGTGCTCCAGTGGGAAAAGGACTCTGTGGAGGAGGCAGGGCTTGTAAAGATAGATATCCTGGGCAACAGGAGCCTCGCGGTAATAAGGGATGCCATTGCCCTTGTGGAAAAAAACTATGGCGTAAAGATAGATTATGCAAACTGGAACCCCATTGATGACCCTGAAACAGTGAAGATATTTTACCGGGGCGACACATTCGGTGTCTTCTATTTTGAGAGCCCTGCCACAAGGCAGGTGCTTACAAAGGTGGCAAGCGGGATTCCATTTGGTAACTATATTAATATGGATCATTTTCATCTGAATGTGGTTGTTACCTCCATCATAAGGCCTGCATCCAACCAGTGTATAAGGACATGGGTCTCACGTCTTCATGGCGCGCCATGGGGGCATGTTCACCCGCTTTTAGCCCCTGTGCTGGATGAGACACTGGGTATTATGGTCTTTCAGGAGCAGTTGAGCCAGTCGGCCATATACATGGCAGGTTTTGATGCGGCTGAGGCAGACATGCTGAGGAAGGTGGTAAGTAAAAAGAACCGTGAGAAAAAACTAAGGGATTTTCATGAGAGGTTTATAAAAGGGGCATCTGAAAGGGGGGTGACAGGGGATATAATTGATCAGGTGTGGGAGATGATAATGGGGTTTGACGGATACAGCTTCTGCAAACCCCATTCGGCAAGCTATACCATGGTGGCATACAAGTCAGCATGGCTAAGGGCCCATTACCCTGCCGAGTTCATGGCCGCTGTTATCTCAAACGGCGGGGGATACTATTCCACATATGGCTACATATCAGAGGCAAGGCGCATGGGGATCACGATACTCCCACCCGATATCAATTCAAGCGAAATAAAATATACAGGAAAAGACAAATCCATAAGAATAGGGTTTATGCAGATCAGTGAACTCTCAACAGACGCAAAGGATTCTATAATCTATGAGCGGAATAAAAATGGCCTGTTTGTATCCTTTCATGATTTTTTAAGGCGTATGTCAGGCCGCATTCACCTCCAGGATGTAAAGGTGCTCATAAAGGCAGGGTGCCTTGACAGTATTGGCCGCAACACAAACAGGCCTGGTCTTATCTGGCAGGCACTTGAGTTTTTTAATAAGCAGGAAGATAAGGCGCTGCCGACCCTGTTTGATTACAATAAAAGATATGCTTCAGCCACAATAAGGCCTGCCATTAATCAGCAGGAATACTCAATACAGGTGATGCTTAAAAATGAATCGGAGGCACTGGGATTTATACTTTCCATGCACCCGCTTGAACTGTACAGGGATACGCTTAAGGGTATCCATTATGTAAAGGCAAAGGATCTCCCTAAATGTGTGGGCAGATATGTAACCATGACAGGCTGGCTTGTAACAGGCAAGACTGTCATGACAAAGGAGGGTGACCAGATGAAGTTTGTTACATTTGAGGATACAACAGGCATATATGAAACAGTCTTTTTTCCGAAGATGTACAACACCTACTGCCACATGCTGAATGCGGCAAGGCCATATATCCTTAAGGGGAAGGTGGATATGGACTTCGGTTCCATAAATGTGAATGTGCAGTGGCTCGGTTTCTTAGACAGGTATAAAAGATGAGCTTATGGTTTTATTTAAAATTACACTGGTTCTCTTGTTCCCACGAATATCTATCATGGGAACAAGGGAAAATATCAACTCCAGTCGGGTGATAACTCACTACAAATAATTTTCAGTACGTGAAATAAGATCATTCTGGCAGTCGTTAGAAAGCTCCACAAAATAGGCGGAAAAGCCTGCAATGCGCACTACAAGATCGCGGTAGGTATCCGGGTCCGCCTGCGCTGCGCGCATGGTGTCAGATGATACTATGTTGTACTGTATTTCCATTCCGCCTGAATTCAGATATGTCTTTGTCATGTCACGCACCTTTGCGATTCCATCTTCCCGGTCGAGCACCGAGGGATGGATTCGTACATTCAGCGCCATACCGTCCATAAATCTTCCATGGTCATAAGAGAGAGCAGATTGAAGTACGGCTGTTGGTCCGAGCCTATCCCTCCCCTGAACAGGAGAAGCGGCATCCGCGATCGGCGTACCGGCTTTTCGACCGTCCGGTGTTGCCCAGGTATGGTAACCCTGAGCAACATGGTTGGCCGCACTGTACATGCCGGCCTTATAGATTTTCGACCTGGCGCTGTAGCAATCTTTGCAGACATTGTAATAGGTATCTGTTGCCCACTTCATCTCCATGTCTGCATAAGGATCGGCATTGCCGAAGTGCGGCGCCTCGTTTATGATGATCTGGCGGAGGGATTCGTATCCTTCCCAGTTGGCCATAACCGCATCATAGAGCTCGCGTGTTGTGCACCTTTTTTTGTCAAAACACATGTATTTAATGGCAGTTATTGAGTCCGCTATGGTGGCCAGGCCAACGGCGGTTCCGCCGTATGAGTTGTATTTGGCGCCTCCCCATGAGATATCTTTTCCGCTTTCCATGCAGCCGTCTACTGATATGGAGACTATAGGGAAGATCATATTATTCATAAAGATATATTCAAGATAATTGTCAATGGACACCTGTGCCCTGACAACATAACGGGCAATAGAGGCAAAGGCCTCCTTTACCTCTTCTATTGACTTCATGTCATACAGGTACCCTGTGTGTATGGGGCACCGCTCGCCGTTATAAGGGTTAATGCCATCGTTGATAGCCATGTTAAGCATTGATCCGTAATGCAGATATCCGCTGGGCGGGGAGATCCCGCTTCCTGCTGCATAGTCATTGCCTGAGCCTGTAATTTCCTGGCACCCGATAAGAGCATAATCCCTTGCATCGCGCAGGCTGAAACCAAGTTCCTTCATGATACCCGGGATGATCACCTCATCATTCTGATACAGGGGCAGACCCCCGACCAGTTTGTTTACGGTAATGGCGCACTCCCACAGCTTATCGGGCGTGTTTTTATGTACTCGGAGAGAGACTGTCGGATCATGCAGACTTAGCCGTCCCAGTGTTTCGAGCGTCATGTAGGTGACCGGGTTGCTGGCATCCTCACCTGTATCAGGGTCTACACCGCCGATGGTGGTATGAAGGTAGGTATTGCCGATCCCGATTATTGGAACAAGAGGACCAATACCGCCATTATAAAAGCTGTTTACCTTCATGAAAAAGCAGTCGACAATCTCCTGTGCCTGGTCCATGGTGATGCGGCCTTCCTCAAGGTCCTTTTTCAAAAAGGGCCAGGTATACTGATCAAAGCGACCAAAGGAGCCGATATCATTTACGCCGGCCATTGATATCATCATTTCATAAAGCAGCGCGGCCTGACATGCCTGCCAGAAGGTGCGAACAGGATTCTCCGATATCCACATCAGGTTTTCACCCATCTGGGTAAGCTCCGCTTTACGCTTGGGGTCACTGCATTCGGATGCTTTATCAAAGCATGTCTGGCCGTATCTTTTGAGCAGGATTGCAGCGCCCATGCAGGATATTTCCACGGAAGAGTAGAAAATATATTTATCTACATCATCACCCATAAGGTTGTTCCTGTGCGCATCCATCCACTCTCTAGCCTGTCTGGAGATGGCTGCATAGCCTGTATTCAGTATTTTTGAGTATCCGGGCGTCATGTGACCCGGAGGCATCAGGATAAGCGGGGCATCCTTTCCGAAGTCGCGAACTGCAAGATTTGCCAGTTCTTCATAACCCTCGGGCTGCCATGCGTCTGCCTGACTGGTAAAGGTGCGGTTCTTCCAGTACTCACGAACTGAATTCAGCTCGTCATAGTCTTTCTGGCTCATTATCATTCGAAGCTCATCAATAGCGGGATTGTGGTAATAGCCGTCATCGCCCATTTTCCATTCTCCCTTATCAACAGGGTTAAGGTATGTCTCTCCTCCGCCCCAGATGGGATTGATTATGGTGCCGCAAAAATATTTGCTGTTGTTTGCCACCAGGATTTCAAAATCTTCGACTCTCAGGGTCATCTTTTCGCACATCTCGCGAAAGATCATCGGGTACCTGAGAAGGGGGATAATATTCTCATATTTTTTATGTGCCTCTGTAACGATAAGTGAACGTTCCGGGTCTACATGATATATACGTTCACGAATCGCTTCATACATGGTGCGCATTCGTTCTGTTACCGGTCTGAAGTGATACACAGCGAACCTCCTTACTTATACCTTTCCATTGACACTGTATCATTAATAACGCTATTGAAAAATGTTATCTACATAATAAACATAACATATTACTGAATCTCAAATTAGTTTTGACGCTAAAATAAATTTATTGTCAAGGTAAAATATCTGGTATTGTTATAATAAAAAGAAAGGTTGAACACCATTTAAAATTGAGAAGACATATGCTGGAAAAAATGGACTTTAAAAAATTGAAGATGATATAAAAAATGGCGCTCGGTATATCGCAGAAGAGCTTCTTGTCACAACCTTCCCATTTCCATGGGTGGATGAAAACCTAACATAGGATGGCTGGAGGGATGCCACCATGAAAAGATGATGATGGATAAAAGTATCTCTGATATCACTCTAATTAAGCTTGCTAACAAAGGCGAGGATTCTGCTATGACAACCCTTTATTATCGATACAGGGATTGGGTGTACGGGCTTGCCTTCAGGTTGTGCGGGGATAAAGAGGATGCACAGGAGATATTGCAGGAGGTATTTATATACTTCTTTAATAAATTTCCGGGGTTCGAGTTGCGTAGCAGTCTGAAGACCTTTCTTTACCCGGTAGTTAAAAATATCACCATCAGTACCATCCGAAAAAAACGCAAAGTGGTTTCTATTGATGATCCGGCTGCTCAAGGTATCCCGGATGAGAGCCTCAACTGGACAGAAGAGTTCAGGAATCTATCAGAATTTCTTGAAGGATTTTCAAAAGAAGATAAAGAGCTTGTATGCTTGAGATTTTATGATGAATTACAGCTTGTTGAGATTTCAGAAATATTCAAGGTGCCTGTAGGGACAATAAAGTCACGGTTAAACAGGCTATTAGCGCGTCTGAGAGAAAAGATTAATAAATAATAATCAGGGTTCAAGGGTTCGAGGGTTCCAAGGTCGAGTGAAAAGATTTAAAGATAATTGAAATCCTTAACCTAACTAATTCACCATCATAACAAACTACTGAGGATGATAAATTGAGAAAAAACAAAAAAAATTAATTTTATGGAACCTTTTTCGGGTTTCATGCGCTTAACCAATTAAAGGGTGAAGATATGACGAATGAAAAACATATAAAAGAAAATGAAGATCAATCTCTGGTAGAAATGGAGGCATACCGAACAGGCGAAGAATATGATTCAACGGTTACACCTGATAACGATATGGTGAATGATCTTAAAGATATAGCCGTGCTTTTTAAATCATCCATGCCTGATCCTGCTGAGATCCATGAATCAATTGATAATTTTATACTTGGGCATATTAAGGAGAAGAGCAGGGAGATCAGAAAATCATATAAAGACACGCATTTTTATTTTCCCGGATGGAAATGGGTTGCAGCATCTGCAGCAGGTCTTATGATATGTCTTCTATCATTTCATTCATTTAACAAACATGACGACGATATGAGTAATAGTAGTAATGTACTGAATATAATCGTAGATAAATCATTTAAATTAAATCACAAAGCTGAACCTGCTCCAAAACAAATTGATAACCAAAAGTCTGTCATTCAAGAAAGAGAAAAAAATCACTATTCAGAGGTAGATCAATCTGAAGAAAAAACAAAGGAAATTTTGATGGATTTCACTGATATTTCTTGTATCGAAGTGGACTGGCAGGGTTTTGCTGTAGATAGTGTTTATCCTGAAAACAATTCTGGCTTGTTATTTAATCAGACAGGAGTAATTTCTCCTGCCGGTTTTGAGTCTGTAAAACAAGATATTGGGTGGCCAGCAAATGTTTATAATCCTGCCTTAGATGGTATCAGACAGATCAGCGTAACGGAGGTAAATTCTGGATCATCCCACATGAACAAGAGCTTTTATATCAAGGGGGAGAAATATGAGAGGTAATTACCACTTTTGTTTTATAATTTCAGCTCTTCTGATCTTTTATTTGCCTGGAGTTATCCTCTCTGATGAAGAGAGAACAACCAGTGAAAAGGAATCGTCAGGAAATACAAAAATTACTGATTTGAAGAGCCTTGAAACTATGATCTTCGCACCTTTTGAACAATCTCAATTTTCTCTTCATATTATCAGGCCTAAACCAGATATTGATCCTGCGATAGCAAAAAACACCTTTAACCCTGATATAAAATACTCACTTAGAATTATTAACCCCTATACAAAAAAGGAGACCTCCGGCTGTAAAAAAGAAAATCATGGAGGTCTTCAGCATAAACCCAAGATTTCATGGATAGATAAATTGTTTTCAATGAATGTAATCAAACCTGATCAAGAAACAGATGCCGCAATTGTAAACAATACCTTTGATCCTTCCACTAATTATGAGAGCAGGATTGTTGATCCATATCGAAGAAATATGGAATATGGTTATTCTAAACCCGGAATGAGACATAAATAGCCATATTTTACCCCGTATATCATTTCTCTTTTCAACACACTTGATATTTTTCTGAAAATAACCTAAAAATAACGACTTGTATTAATGCATACAATGAATTTCAACCTCTTTCCCTATTTTAGGGAGGGTAAAAAGCTCCTATGCAAAATCACAATCTCTATTCCTATGTCCATATTACTCATGATTAATGGAGGCTCTGAATGCAGGAAAAAATCGACTCTAAAAAAACTGAAGATGAAATAAAAAATCTGAAGGAGGAGCTCAAAAGGGTTTATGCTGAAAAGGCGCTGATTGAGGAGAGGTGTGATTTTTACAGGTCCATCTTTGATAATGCCGGGGTCACAATAAACCTTGTTGATCCTGAAACCCAGGCATTTAAGGAATTCAACAGGGAGCCATATGAAAGCCTTGGATATACCCGTGATGAATTCATGAAATTAAATATCCCGGACATTGTGGTGAGTGATTCCCTGGGAGGGCCACTTGAAGTGCCTCCTGTAATTTCCGGGAAATCAACCACCTATGAATCAAGGGTAAGGACAAAAAAGGGAGATATTCAGGATGTACTGGTGATAACAAAATTCCTGAATTTTAAAGGCAAGATCCTATATAACAATGTGGTTACAGATATAACCAGGCTCAAGGAGACAGAGAGGGCCCTTAAAAAAAGCGAAGAGTTCACCTTTTCTATCCTCGAAAACACACCGAGCCCCATAATGTTAATTAACACGGAGTTTAAAATAGAATATGTAAATCCGGCCTTAATTAATCTTACCGGGTATAAAGCAGAAGAGCTTTTAGGCACCACCTTTCCCTTTCCGTGGGTGGATGAAAACCTCACAGAGAAAGCCTGGAGAGATGCCACAATTAAGGGAGTTAAAAATCTGGAGGGGGCATTTAAGAATAAGAATGGTGAGAATTTCTGGGTTATTTTCTCTACCTCCCCTGTTATTAAAGATGGTGAATTTCAGTACTCACTCAGTACATGGATAGATATTACAGAGAGAAAAAAGGCGCAGGAAGAGGAAAAGAATCTCCGCATCAAATATGAAAGGGCACAGAGGATGGAGGCCCTTGGCACTCTAGCGGGCGGGATTGCACATGATTTTAACAATCTGCTCATGGGCATACAGGGCAGAACCTCACTGATGCTTCTTGAAAAGAATAGCAATGACCAGGAATATGAGCATCTGATGGGGATCGAGGAGTATGTGAAAAACGCAACATCTCTTACACAACAGTTGCTTGGTTTTGCCAGGGGAGGGAAATATGAGGTAAAGCCTGTAAATCTGAATGAGCTGCTCTCTGCAAGCGCTGATATGTTTGGCCGCATGAAAAAGGAGATAAGCATACATAAGAGCCTGGCCAACAATCTGTGGGCAAGCGAGGTTGACCGGGGCCAGGTAGGGCAGGTCCTCATGAATATCTTTGTGAACGCATGGCAGGCGATGCCCGGAGGAGGCGACCTGTATATTGAAAGCGAAAATGTGGAACTGAAGGAGTCCTTTTATAAGCCATACAAGGTCAAACCGGGCCGATATGTGAAGATATCTATTACAGATAATGGCACAGGGATGGACAAGGCCACCATGGAAAAGATATTTGATCCATTTTTTACCACAAAAGAGATGGGCAGGGGCACAGGGCTTGGTCTTGCCTCTGTTTACGGCATTATGAAAAACCACGGGGGCTTTGTTGATGTTTACAGTGAAAAGGGTGTTGGCTCCATTTTCAAACTCTATTTTCCGGCCTCGGAAAAGGAGGCCATAAAAGAGACCCCTGTGACTGAATCGATAATTAAAGGGAATGGCAGGATACTGCTTGTGGATGATGAAGAGCTGGTTGTCGATGTAGGCACGAGGATGCTTGAAAAACTTGAGATCGGAAGAGCACACGTCTGAACTCCAGTCACCGCTCATTATC
>CAZXUA010000019.1:0-36106 GCA_964643755.1 uncultured Desulfatiglans sp.
CGGACTGTGTAAAAGATTACCATTTTATTATGTAATTGAGTACCGTATACCGGAATTTTTATCTATGGAAAGTTTTATACATGGAGTGAGACAGCTTAATAAATAAAATTTAAGTGTTTGTCCAAAAAATAGTCTGCTTATGCAGCAAGATGAAGGGATGTTTATGCTGACGCAGGGCACATGGCTCAAGGCGCAAGGAAAACATTTGTTCTGTCGGTACATGAATTACAGTTGGCTTGGAACAGTTATTATAAAATTGAGTCTTTTATATCTTTTGGCCGATGATCAGCCCTGTTGATGCAGTCTCCCTCCTTTCTACAAATGCAATGGCTGCCTGATTAAACCACCCCTTTATCTCCGACTCTGTGTATGTATCGCCTGCCTTTGTGTTAACCAGCATATTGAGTGCAAAGAATGCCCCGAATGCAGGTGTGATTCTATCATCATCCATGATAAAGTCAGATATTACCACCCTCCCCCCTTTGTTCAGCGCCCTTCCCGCCTTTTTAATAAGAGAAATATTCTGTTCAGGTGAATTCATATGGATAATAGCAGAGAGAAAAACCAGGTCATACCCTGCAGGAAACTCATCTGTATTAAAATCACCGGGGATGGTATTAACCTTTGCCTCAAGACCGGCGCCCTTTATATATTGTTCTGTCATGGTGATTACCTTAGGAAGGTCAAAGACCGAGGCGCAGATCTGCTCCCCTGCCCTTGCAAATTCCATTGAATATGCGCCGGAACCGCCGCCGACATCAAGCACCTTTTTTACACCTGTAAGGTCAATCTCTTTTATTAGTGATGGGGCCTCTGCAAATGCCCTGTTGTGCATTGCGGCAATAAAGGGCTTAAACCATTTCTCATCCCTTTCCTCAATAGAGCTCTGTTTTATAGCTCCGCCAGATTTAACAGAATCTGTAAGGTTACTCCATGAATTCCATAAATTTACAGAGTGCATCATACCTGCCTGATAATCAGGCCTTCCCGCGACCAGATATTTTTTAGCTGCATCAGAATTCCTGAACCTGTTATTTTCCTTTTGTATAGCGCCTGTAACACAGAGGGCATTCAGCAGTCGGTCTGTTGCCCTTAAGTCTGTATTTATCTCTTTGGCTATCTCTTCTGAAGTCTTATCCGCATTACCCAGCACAGTGAATACCCCCAGTTCAAATGCAGTAAGAAACACCCTGCTCTGCTGAAATGAACGTGACAAATAATTGATATCTTTTATGGTAAATTCAGCATTACTCATCATAAAATTTCCTCCATTAAATATAATTGTTCCCTTTGACATGAAATATAAAAGAACATATAATCCGCCAAAAATCAATCGGGGGTCATAAAAATGGAAAAAAACTGGAGCACTCTATCGCCTGAAGAAAAACGTGAAAAGCGATTTGAAAAATGGATTTCAACAGAAGGAAGGCATTTTAACAGCCCGGAGGCAGAACAGAAATACAAAGATATAGTTACTAGGTTTATCAAGGCCATAAAACTTGAAGAGCCTGACAGGGTGCCTGTTATGCTTCCCACCGGCACCACACCGATATACATGGCAGGGATGACCTACAGAGAGGCCATGTATGACAGTGAAAAGCTCGTTAAGGCATACATGGATGTATTCAGGGTATTTAAGGCGGATGATTATGCGGCGCCCATGATACCCTCAGGCAGGGCCGCTGAACTTGTCAACACAAAATGCTCAAAATATCCCGGGCATGGCCTCCCGGAGGATGGCCATGGCAACCAGTTTGTTGAGGGCGAATATATGAAGAGTGATGAGTATGATCTCTTTATAAATGATATGTCCGATTTCGTTTTCAGATGCTACCTTCCCCGCACATTGGGGCTGCTGGAGCCTCTTACCATGTTTCCGCCTTTGCCAAATTCACTCGGGTTCCCCAATATGTTCCTTAGCGCTATGTCCAACCCGCAGGTTCAGGATATGCTTTTAAAGATGGTAGAGTATGGTAAGGAAGAGGCAAAGTGGCAGATCCCCATTACGAAATTCAGGCAGATGGCAATGGCAGAGGGATACCCGGCCATGATGGGGGCTTATGCCCATGCGCCATTTGACCTTATGGGCGACACCTTAAGGGGCACACGCGGCATAATTATGGATATGTACAGACAGCCAGATAAGCTTCATCAGGCAATGGAAAAGATAGTGCCGCTCAACATCAATATCGCTGTCAAGGGTGCGGATATGTCAGGCGTCCCGATAGCAGTATTTCCGCTTCACAAGGGTGATGACACCATGATGTCTGACAAGCAGTACAGAGAATTCTACTGGCCCACCTTCAGGAAGGTAATTTTAGGAATCTATGAGCAAGGGGTTGTTCCTCTTCTATTTGCCGAAGGGAAATATAATGAAAGGCTTGAGATTATCAAAGACCTGCCCAGGGGAGCCGTAATCTGGTACTTTGACCAGACAGACATGTTTAAGGCAAAGGAGATACTTGGCAATCATGCCTGCCTTATGGGTAATGTACCCACCTCCATGCTAATCACCTCAACGGCCTCGGAAGTAAAGGAATACTGCCGAAAGCTGATTGAGATAGTTGGCAAGGGAGGCGGTTACATACTTGCAGGCGGGGCATCCCTTGACAAGGGCAAACCTGAAAATTTACATGCCATGAGTGAAGCAGCATTTGAATATGGTGTTTACAAAAAATAATTACAGAGGAGCATATCAATTATGAAAAAATCATATCACAGCCTGTGCGCATGGACCTTTAATGCCGGCAAGGGAGGTTTTACCCCGTATGATACACGGGCAGCATGGGCCAGCGACAAACTTGATACAGTTGGAAAGATAAAACTCATAAATGAACGGATCAGACCAAGGCTTCCCGGCCATATAGAACTCGGGTTTGAGATCCATTATGACTATGAATACTGTGAAGATAATGCAAAGGCAATTGCAGATGCCCTGTGTGAGAACAATATCGCGCTTGCCATGGTTACCCCTGGCGCACACAGGCATTTCCCCTATGGCGGCATATGCTCGCCTGATCCGGTAGAGAGAGAGGCGGCAAATGCATATGGCGCAAGATCGGTGGAGCTGGCATATAAAGATCTGAAAAAGGCATGGGATAAGGATGTCCCCCCGACCTTTGTGCTGTGGAACGGCTCATACGGCTATGACCTTGCCTCAACAGGGATACAGAAGATGTATCAGTACCTCAAGGAGGGGATTGCCGGGCTATGCAGGCTGGAAAAATCCCTTGGCGGAGAGCTCTATATTGCAATTGAACCAAAGCCAAATGAGGGGTACCCTGCCATGTTCCTTCCAACGGTTGCAAGCGCCATTGTATTCTGGAAAAGGCTGGAACAGGATTATGGCATTGATATTTCCAAAAAGGGTGTCAACAAGGAGTTCGGCCACTCAGAGATGATAGGCCTTGATCATATCTATGATACAGTGGAAGAGATAGATAATAAAATGCTTATGCACATGCATGTAAACAGCCAGGGATACAATGACGGCATCATACTGGGCGGCCCTGGTAAATTCGATATTGACCACGGCGCAAGGATAAACGGCATGAACATCGCCATTGCAGGGCTGATAGATCAGGCAGGGTTCAACAGGTGGAAAGGGCATGACATGCAGGTGAGGGCCCATGATACAGAGGAACAGGGCATAGACAGGGTTGTAAGGAGTGTCCTGAGCTGGGATGCATGTGAAAGGGCAGCAAGTGACCTGGACTATAACCTCTTATGGCAATACCTTGTAAAGAGAGAGACCGCAAAGGCAGAAGACCTTATGAGGGATTCTGTTATGCGTGCATGCAAATACTTCAATGAGGTGTATGTGAGGTAAAGGGGTCGAGGGTTCAAGGGGTCAAGGGAATTCATACCCTTATGTAGAGACAAGGCATGCCTTGTCTACGAAATTAAAAAAACAAAGAGCGGTAGGGAATAAATCCCAATATTGTTGATTTTATAAAACCGCACAGGCTTTTCGGCTCAATTGTCATCCCCGCCCCGTATAAAGTAAGAGATAAACTTCGGCGGGGATACACTTTATGTATTTGAAAATAAAACAAATAGATTTCCGCCTTCGCGGGAATGACGTGCTATGAAGCCTAAATCAACAACATTGCCCCTCGTGAAAAACAAGATTAAAAAAACCTGTAATCAGGAGAAAATATGCCACTATCCTGCGGTATTGAATTCAGCACCCAGTCATGTAAGATTGTGATTCTTGATCTATCCGGCAACAGCGTCTGTTTTATGGATTCATTCAACTATGACCAGGCATTTCCCTCATATAACACTGAAGGAGGTGTGCTGCATTCTCAATCCAGTGATATCAGGCACACATCGCCATTCATGCTTATTGAGGCAATTGACCTTGCATTTAAAAGGATAAAGGAAAGCGGGATAGATATTTCCGCAATAAAGGCCATAAAGAGCGACGGGATGCAGCACTGCACTGTATATACTGACGTATCATTTGGCAAATCGGTTTTGCGCCTTGACCCTGATGAGAGACTTATTGGGCAGCTTAGGCCCGCTATCTCGCGCCCTTCATCACCTATATGGGAGGACAGGAGCACTCATAAAGAGGCAGAATACCTTACAGAGGCGCTGAAAAATGAAGGTGGTATAATTAACCTTACAGGAAACAGGGCTGAACTCAGATTCCCGGCATCACAGATCCTTAAGTGGGCAAAAAAGAGCCCTGAAGGGTATAACAGCACTTCAAATATATTTGTCCTGAGCGCATTTATTACCTCTATTCTTTGCGGTAAAATATCACCTGTTGACACAGGTGATGGATGGGGCACAAACCTGAACACCCTTGATATTGATAACCCCTGCTGGAATGAGAAGGTTATCAGGGTCATGGAGAAATATCTATTTGATTCAGGGATCAGGTCGCCTCTTGCTTCAAAACTGGGCGCAATCGATCATTATGACTCAAATGCAGGTGTAATTAATCCTTACTTCTGCAAAAGATATGGCCTATTACCTTATACTCAAATCCTGACAGGCACAGGCGATAACCCTGCCACACTACTGGGCTGCGGCGGTAATATCGTTATCTCCCTTGGGAGCAGCTACACTGTGAATGGTATAATGCAGGAGATAATCCCCTCCAAAGATGGCGAATACAATATATTCGGCTATACAAAGGGAAAGGCAATGGCCCTTTCTGTAATCACCAATGGCGCAAAGGTGCATGACCATTTTATAAAGAGATACCTGCTTAAATCTGAAGACAAAACCCCTTTGGATTCGGACTGGAGAAAATATGTGGATATGGCAGGCGCTGCTATGATCTCTGCTGATGAGAAACTGCTTCTCCCCTATCTCTTTGATGAGTCTGTACCGTTAAGGAAAAAGGGAATCATTCGAGATGATTTTTCTCAAGATAATCCAGAAAAAAACATCAGGGCATTGATTCTGTCACAGGTGTTATCACTGAAACTCCATTCAGGCCACCTAGGAGAGGTCAAGGAGCTGTGCGTTGTGGGGGGTGGCGCAAAAAACAGCCTCATGATGCAATGGATCGCTGATGTCTTTAATGCAGAGACCTACACCATAGAAAACCCTGCTATTGCAGCGCCACTGGGATGCGCCATAAGCGCTGCTGTAAAGGATTTGAATATCCCGTATGAAGAGGCAGCAAAAAGATTTGTAAATAAAGATAGTTCATCCATAAAAATGCCCATACCTGAAAATGTAAATATCATGGATAAACTAATTAAACGATATAATGAACTTGAAAAAAGCAACAATCTCCCATGACATATGAAAGGAATATGAAATGACCCAGCCTGTATATAAAGACCCTTCAAAACCGGTTGATGAGAGGGTAAAAGACCTGCTTAACAGGATGACAGTTGAAGAAAAGATACTTCAGCTTACATCCATATGGTTAGCCTTTGACCCTGAAAAGGGTGAAATGGCCCCCACAATAATGGGAGATGATCTTGATAAAAACGCATGCGGGCTTGATATAGAATATTTTCTGAGGGCAGGCATAGGGCAGATCACGAGGGCCTTTGGCAGCAGGCCTGTTGACCCTGTTAATGGCGCAAAGACAGTAAACCGTATCCAGAAAAGGCTCAGGGAAGAAACAAGACTGGGCATACCTGTAATATGCCATGAGGAGTGCCTTAGCGGGCTTATGGCCCAGGGGGCAACCTCCTTTCCATCGCCAGTTAATTACAGCTCCACATGGGAGCCTGAACTGATCCAAAAGGTGGGTGATGTAATCAGACGACAGATGAGGCAGCTTGGCACACACCAGGGGCTCGCCCCTGTGTGCGATGTTGGCAGGGATGCCAGATGGGGGAGAATTGAAGAGACCATGGGCGAAGACCCCTATCTTGTTGGCACAATGGTAACAGGCTATGTAAAGGGGCTTCAGGGGAAGGATATTAAAGATGGCATCATCGCCACACTCAAACATTTTGTGGGCTATTCATTCAGCGAAGGGGGCAGAAATTTTGCACCGGTCCATGCGGGTAAACGCGACCTCATGGATATCTTTTTTATCCCCTTTGAAATGGCTGTAAAGGAGGGTAAGGCGCTCTCACTCATGAATGGCTATCATGAGTTTGACGGCGAGGTACCTGGCGCATCATACTTTTTGCTCACCGAGGTATTAAGAAACAGGTGGGGGTTTGATGGGTACACAGTTTCTGATTACGGCTCCATCACCTTTCTAAAAGAGATGCACAGAATTGTATCAACAACAAAGGAGGCCGCTGCAGCATCTCTTAAGGCAGGGATTGATATTGAACTCCCAAACCCCACCATGTACCCGCAGGGGCTTAAAGATGCACTTAATGATGGTCTCATAACAGAGGATGATATAAACAGATCTGTAACAAGGATACTGAAACAAAAATTCAGGCTGGGCCTCTTTGAAAACCCCTACGTGGATACAGATGCAATCAGTTTAAACCTTCCCGAAGAGCGCGCACTTGCCGCAAAGGTAGCAGAAAAATCCATAACCCTCTTATCCAGTAAAGGTGTCCTACCCTTATCAAAGGATATTAAAAAGATAGCCCTTATAGGCCCCAATGCACATGAGGTTATGGCCCTGTTTGGCAACTACAGCTTTGAAAACCACGTGGTATCCACCCATTATAAAGACATGGCAGAAAAGGTGGTGCATGCCCCCACTGTTCTTGATAAGCTAAAGGAAAAAATTGGCGCAGAGAGGGTTATTTATGCAAAGGGATGCAACATACTGGATAAAGAGCTCTCCATGATACCTGAGGCTGTCAATGCTGCCAGTAGTGCAGATATTGCCATCCTTGTACTTGGTGACAAGGCAGGCCATTTCAGGGCTGGCACAGTCGGCGAGGGGACAGACACACCTGACCTCTCCTTGCCTGGCGGACAGGAAGAGGTTCTTAAAGCAATCTTTGATACAGGAAAGCCTGTAATTATAGTTCTCCTAAATGGCAGACCATTTGCCATGCCGGAGATTGCTAAAAGGGCATCAGCAATCCTTGAGGCTTGGTTCCCGGGCCAGGAAGGGGCTGGCATTATTGTAGACGCCCTTTTCGGAGACCTTAATCCTGGCGGCAAAACCACACTCACATTCAGCCAGTCAGCAGGAGTGCAACCCCTCTTTTATAACCATAAATTTCTGTCACAGGGCTTCCCGAGACTGCCTGAATTCACGCCAGTATTCCCGTTTGGTCACGGGCTGAGCTATACAGAGTTTACATACAGCGATCTAGATATTTCATCATCTGAAATAGCTGTTGATGGTAAAGTTGAGATTAGTTTTAAGATAAAAAACAGCGGTAAACGGGCGGGTGATGAAGTTGCACAGCTTTATATAAACGACCCTATTGCCTCTATCCCAAGGCCGGTAAAGGAGCTTAAGGGGTACAAGAGGGTTTCCTTACTGCCCGGTGAACAGAAAAAAATAGTATTTACCCTTTATGCGGACTTGCTTACATTTACCGGCCTTGATTACAGGAATATAATAGAGCCAGGCGAGATAAGGATCATGATCGGTTCATCAAGCGAGGATATCAGGCTGGAAAAGAGCATTACTGTTACAGGTGAAAAAAGATACCCCGGTGAGGACAGGAGACTTATTACTGAAGTTAGAGTTATGGATTATTAGGTATCGTAGTGATATTTGACCGGCTCCGTTTATTTCACCACAGAGTACACGGAGGTTTTATTTTTTGAATATTTTCTCCGTGCTCTCCGTGGTGAAAATATACCTTATTGTTTTAACTGACGTATATTTAAAGATTATGCAGCATAAGCAAAAAATACATTTCCCCTTTAAAATAACTCCTGCTTTTCTTTTTGAATCTTTCTTCCATCACTAATAATAAACAAAAAGAGAAAAATTGCCCCGAAGGTTATGTAAATATCCGCTATATTCAGGATACCTGTTCTGACAGGGCCTATACCAAAATTCATAAAATCAATTACCTTTCCATCATACATAAGCCTGTCTATAAGGTTTCCTATGCCCCCTCCGAGCACCATTGCAAGCATAAGGGTCTGCCTTATGGAAAAGGCCTTTGAAAAGATCAGGTAGAAAAACATGGCCAGAAGAAACAGGGATACGGCAACAGAAAAGAGCCAGAATCTGATCTCCTCATTTACAGCAGCCCCCATACCCAGGAATCCTCCTGTATTTTCTGCGTATGTAAGGACAAAGATGTTATGGAAAAATGAGATCGTTTTAGAATTCTGAAGATATTCCTGTGCAATCCTTTTTGTTACCTGATCAGATATGACTGTTCCGGCAAGTATCATTAAAATATAAAAGGCCCTTTCTTTTATTTGCATATGCTTTACTTTTTCCTTATGAGATATTATAGAGATTCCGATTTCAATATATTACATTGAAAGATTTAGTTCAATAATGAGATAGAAATTTATAAAAATAATTGTGGTAATTCAAAAGAGGAGTAACAAATGGCCTGGACAAAAATCCTATTGAGCGGTGATGACCTGAAGTCTGGTGAAGTCAAGAGATTCCAGGCAAAATTTCGTGATGCCTTTCATGCGGCGGGTATGCCTACAGATATGGCCATGTTTACTGGACAGCCAACAGCCACAGGGTACTTTCCATTTTATCTGACACCGGCATGTGCAAAGGTTGCTGTAAATTTCATATCAGAATATGCAGGTGTGACTTGCGAAAAGCCACAGAAGAGCGGCCTTGAACCGACAATGGTTATAGGATTCAGCAGAGGATGGGATTTACTCATAGAATAGCTGCCTGTCGAAAAAAATCCCGCAAACCGTGAATCCTGCGCCTTGAATTTTGAACCTTGAACTTTGAATTTACAACCGTATATTTATCCCAGTACCGGTATTATTACGCCACCCGATGGAATAACATTAACACTCGGATAGGGTATAAACTGTGCACTTTTGTTAATTGCATCTTCAATGGTTGAAGCATTAATAAAACCGAGCTTTCCTGTATCCGCTTGAGGGACTTCTTCTGAAAACAGGATAACATGATAATTTTCAAGGGCAAGAATCACCTGCGCTATAGACATGTTCAGTTCAGGCGCTGCCCCGCTGATGATCCTCTGCCCTGAATCAAAGAAATCAAAAAGTGTCTCTTTAAGCCTGCCTTTGTACTTTTCCCTGAATGCGAAGCATGCATCAAGGTATCCCTTGTTAAAGGCTGAAGTGCATTTGCCTGCAAGAATAATCACACCCCGCTCCTTTGTGATAATGGATGCCGGCTCAAGTGGTTTCATAAGCTGTGTAGCCTGTGTATAGGGGAATGGGCTTATAATGGTGATATCTGCCTTTTTCTTAAAGGTCTTTGAAACAATGCCTTTACATATACCGGCGCCCTTTTTATGGGCTGATACAGGGTTGCCTGCTACTACCTGGTACAGATTATCATTATGGTCAAGCACACTGTTTATAATAAAATCAAGTTTTCCGGCACCGGAGAGGGCGATTACCTCCTCATAAAACGGGTTGTGAGCCAATTCCCCTAGAACAACCTTCCTGAATGCATACCTCATATGATGTTCAAGTATGGCATCAAAATTTGAAATGCCCGGAAACATGATTTTTCCACCCCCGCCAAAACCGTTCAGCGGGTGTGGAAAAACAGAACCTATACCTATCCTGAAATCAGCCTCATGGGCCATCCTGTTTATCTTAACGACCGTACCTGATTGAAGTTTACCGACAGGAACAAGATCAGCGGAGAGAGAGTCATGATTGATAATTGTGTAATTATTAACAACCTCATCACCATAGGTCAATATCATCTCTTTCCTGTTCAGCGCCTCATGAGTGCCAAGGGCAACAATAATTATAATATTGTTTTTTGGTATGGATATGCGTTCAAGCTCTTCAAGCAGAAGTTTAAGTATCTCTTTTTTGGGTGAATTGCGGGTATTATCCTCTATGAGTATTACTATCCTGTCAGTTGGCCTTAACTGTTTTTCAAGGGGCAGAGTATCAACAGGGTTATCAATGGCATTTATGACAATATTTTTTATATCGGATAAAACAGGATTATCTTCAAAATCCGCCACATCAAGGATATTAAAGCCTTCAGGCACATTGAAGAATAATTTCTTATGCCCGTATCTGATATATAGATCTTTCACAGGGTGCCCCATGATGTTGTCAATTTAATTTTAATAGGGCGCATCAAGAACTCTTTTTAAAAAAGCCTTTACCTCCTCTTCAACCAATTCCTTTGGGTTGCCCTGGCTGCAGAAGTCATTTGCATATATCTTATATATATGATCAATATCATCCTCCTTAAAGCCAAACTGCTCTTTCAGATAACCGGGCTGTATCTCAATATCGCGGAGGAGCTGTTCCATCTCGTCAAACCAGCGATCTGCCATTTCAAGCTGTGTCATGCCTGTTGTATCAATACCCATTGCCTGGGTCATAGCGGCAAATTTTTCTATGGCCGCTGGCTGATTGTATCTTTCGGCTGCGAGCACCAGTGCCCCATTTGCATGGCCGTGGTGACAGTCAGTTACAGCGCTTAACTGGTGACCCAGGCCATGTACAATGCCTGCCCCTGCCCCGAACCCTATGGCTATCCCGCCCATAGTGCTTGCCCAGCACATCTTTTCACAGGCATCCTTGTTCATCCTGTTATGGGTGAAGTCCCTT
Source organism: uncultured Desulfatiglans sp. (assembly GCA_964643755.1). Taxonomy (GTDB): domain Bacteria; phylum Desulfobacterota; class DSM-4660; order Desulfatiglandales; family HGW-15; genus JAAZBV01. The sequence goes on from CAZXUA010000019.1 coordinate 11,119, forward strand.
ATGTTTTTATATATAAGTTCAATCGCCCTGATGAGAATGCCGTATGAATAGGGGCTTTGAATCTTGGTCAAAAATGCCTCGTAGCCGTGTGACATGGCATCAAAGCCTGTCCAGGCAGCAAGCTTTTTGGGCATTAGCCTCATAAACAGGGGGTCAATAATGGCTACTGTGGTTTGAATATTTGGTGCGCCTACAAGCACCTTTGCACGCTCCCTGGTGTTGCTGACTGCTGCCCATGATGTCACCTCAGCGCCTGTGCCGGATGTAGTTGGCACAGATATCTGCGGGATAACACACGGGTTAAGTCTCGCAAGTGTCACCATCCATGGAGGGTTAAGCTTTGCTGCAAAATCAGTTACATCCTTTCCGCCGTTAGCATCAATTACCCTGATGCACTTTCCAGCATCAATGGAACTGCCTCCGCCCACAGCAACTATTCCGTCGCATCCCGCATCCCTGAATAACCTGTAGCCCTTCATTATCTCATGATCTTTTGGATTCGATGTTATACTGTCAAAAACCTCAAACGCAATACCGCCGTTTTTCAAGACCACCTTTATCTCATCAATAATACCTGTCCCCTTAAGACCTGATGTGGTTATCAGGGCCTTTTTAATGCGACATGCCCTGCATTCATCTGCTATTGTTTCATAAGCCCCCCATCCCAGGGAAATCTTTGGTATGGGATTAGTGTAAAGAATAGGATACTCGTAAATATTTTTATTAAACATCTCATCCCTCCTTAATATTAATGGTCATCATTTTTTTAAATATATCTGTTCTGCAAACAGCATCACCTCATCTGTCTGCCTGGCAACCTCAGCCCTTAGTCTTTTAAGATGGGCAAGTTCCTGTCTATCCATTTTGTTATTTTTAATGGACTCCTTTATTGACTCTGAAAGATGAGAAACCGCCAAAAAGATATCATTTACCTCTTTTTCAAAGTTGCTTGTTATATCACCTGGAACAGATTTCTGATAAAGGGCCCACCCTGAAGGCTCCAGAAATGCTTTTATATCAGGGTCACCGGTTGCCTCAACAGCTGCCTTTATAAAATCGAGGTTAATTTTGATTCGTCCGTAAAGACAGTCATACACGGTTTGCTGTGACTTTCCCAGAATGGCAGCGATCTTTTGAACCGCCTGTTTATTCTCTTTTCTGCCGGTTATAATCCTGTGAATCTCAGAAGCAATTTCTTCAAATTCCATCAGACTCTCCCTGTTTGGTATATTTAAAAAAATGATTGGATCGGATATATATAGCTCTTTATAAAAGGAAAGTCATCTGGTAATCTTTATGCATTCAGATATTATTTTCAGGCAATTTTAACCGGAGGAAACCAAAATGAAGGTAATGGCTATTAACGGGAGTCCGAGAAAGGAGTGGAACACAGGCATGCTGTTAAATAATGCCCTCGAAGGCGCAAAATCAAAGGGTGCAGAAACAGAGATGATCCACCTTTATGATTATAATTTCAAGGGTTGTACAAGCTGCTTTGCCTGTAAAATGAGGAATGGAAAGAGTTACGGTACATGCGGGTTTAATGATGAAATGACCCCTGTTTATGAAAGGGTAAAAGAGGTAGATGTGTTGATTCTCGGTTCACCCATATATTTCGGTGATGTAACAGGTGAATTGAGGTCTTTTACAGAGCGTCTTCTTTTCCCCTATCTTGTATACACCTTTCCACCTAAAACCCTTTTTCCCAAAAAGATAGGGGTTGGCCTTATATATACCATGAACTGCCCTGAGGAGTTTGCAGCCAAAGTTGGCTATGACAGGCTGTTCAGCGGAAACGAACAGATCATGAACATGATACTTGGTAAGGCAGAGTCCATCATGAGTTATGAGACATACCAGTTTAAAGATTATTCAAAGGTCGTTGCTGACGGCATTGATGAGGCACAGAGAAGGAAAAGACGCGAAGAGATCTTTCCTGTTGACTGTGAAAAGGCATTCAAGCTTGGTGCAAGGCTTGTTGAAGAACAGCAGAAAATGTCACAAAAGATATATTGAGAACAAAGATAAAAAATTGTATTGTATAATAAAAGGTTGATATTCCATAACATAATGGAGATAATTACCCCCTGTTTCAACCCAAATAAGTATCAGGATTTACGCGGCTAATAAAAAGGTCATTGATGACTTATCATTAAAAAACCTTATCTGGAGAAGAATAATGGCAAAAGAAACTATAATTACAAATTTTACACTCAGTGGAAGAGAGGTTTTATCCTCCTATGCAGCCTACACCATTGAAGGCGTAATGACAGCAAGGGTTAAAAGGGGGCGTGACACATGGACAATTGAAGAGAGAAACGGCATTGCAAAAGGGACTTCAGACGGTGAAAATGAGGCGATATATATCGAGAATGACAAGGCAATAAAATCCATTGAAAAAAATATAGCGCCACTGTTGCCTAAAAAGGTGGTTATCAAAAAACCTGCAGACATTATAAAGGCGGTTGAGGAGTTTGATCTCAAGCTTGTTGAAAATGCGGGCCCCAATAAGAAAAAATGGGGCGGAAATGCATGTCTTGCCTCATCCACGGTCTTTTTCCAGACACTGTTAAAGGCATCAGATTACGAGGCATGGCAACTTCTTGCCCCAAAAGGTATGAAGAGGTTTTATATGCCCAACATAGCCTTCAATATGGTATGTGGCGGCGAGCATGTGCCAGGCACCAAGCAGGATATACAGGAGATGTTCTTTTTTGCAATGAATGAAAGGTCTATCAAGGGTGTTTTTACACAGGCAATAAGATTCTTCAGGCAGTTTGAAAAGAATCTGGTAAGGGATGGGCTTCCCACAGGGACAGCCAAGGAGAGAGGGTTTGTATTTCCGGTTAAAGACAATTATGAAGGGCTTAAAAGGATCAGGGAATGCGCAACTCAGCTTGGATTAAAAATTACCGATTATGCGATAGGCACAGACAATGCCTTCAGTGAGATACAAAAGACTGAAGAGCTTAAGGAAAAGGGGCTTTACGACATGAGATTTTCAGGGCTTGGGATCAAGACCCGTGAAGAGCTTATTGAATTTGATGCAGAGATTGTAAATAGTGCGGATAACTTTGTGACCATGGAAGACCCCGGTTCTGAATCGGATATCAGGGCACATAAACTTATGAATGAAAAATATGGCCACAGGGTGCAGATTGTTATTGATGATGCTGCTGTAACACAGATGCGGTTCATTATCCCGTTCCTTGCTTCGCCTGAGCAGAAAGAGAGGGCCGGTAACTCTGTACTGATCAAACTCAATCAGGCTGGGACATTCACAGAGACCTCTCTTGCAACAGAGATTGTGCTTGGGATTGCAGACCCGGATCGTGTTGAAAGATTTCTAACCGCCAGAAAGGATCTGAGCGGGGTATTAAAAGAGCTTAAGGCCCTTGGTGTTAACAGCCTTAAGGAGGCGCTCGACAATATCAAAAAGATCGGGGCAACAGCATTCTTCTCACACAGATCAACAGAGGGTTCATCCGAGTTCCTGCCATACATGCCGCTCATATATGGCGCTGTATCGAGAAAGCTCTGGTTCAAGGCAGGAGCACCAAATGGCGAAAGAAACTTACAGAATTACAACCCCCTTATCAGGGCTGAAGAGACAATGAATGAGATGGGTATAAAGACTGTTGTTGCAGGCTTTAAGGGGCTGCCGGATGGGGTAAAGATACCGGCAATAAAATAATCACAACTTTATTATGTGTGGAATAAGCGGAATAATATCATATAATCTTTCTCAAGATGAAATATACCACAGGCTTGAACAGATGGGCGCTCTTCAGGCCCATCGCGGCCCGGATGACAAAAAAGAGACCGTTTATGCCTTCAAATCAGGTTTTGTTGGCTTTGGTTTCAGGCGGCTTTCCATCCTTGACCTTGAAACAGGCATGCAGCCGATCGTATCACAACAGGATCAATCTGCCATCATATGTAATGGACAGGTATACAATTATCTTGAACTAAGGGCCACTGCCCCTGAAATGGAATACAATACAAAAGGGGATATAGAGGTTGCCCTTAACATATACAGAAAGCATGGCCTGGATTTTTTGAACATGCTGAACGGTATGTATGCAGGCGCGGTATATGACAATATCAACTCCAGGATAATACTCTTCAGGGACAGGTTCGGGATAAAGCCCTTATACTATACCGAGTATGAGGATAGCTTCTTCTTCTCCTCAGAGATAAAACCACTTTTACAGGGTAGCACAAGGCCTGCCGAGATAAACCGCAACAGGATAGAGACCTTTTTTAAATACCGCTATGTACCGGGTATATATACCATGTTTGATGGTATTAAAAAGCTGCCGCCCGGTTCATACCTTGAATACAACCTTGAGAGTAAAAAATATGAAATAAAGAGATACTGGGAATACAGGCTTGACCGGGTTGTACCGCACACGGGGTTTGATGAGGCGTCCGAGGAATTCATAAGGCTTTTCAGGGATGCGGTCAGGATAAGGATGAGGTCAGACGTAGAAGTCGGCACACTCTTAAGCGGGGGCATAGACTCCTCTGCTGTTTCATCAGAGGCAACAGTAACAAAACCCGATATCAGGCTCTTTTCCATCTCCTTTAATGAAGACAAGTATAATGAACTCCCCCTTATAAATGCGTTTATAAAAAAGAATGAGAGCCGTTTCAGATTAACAAGGCACCATACAGCATTGTGCGGATCAGAGATGCTTAAAGAATTACCCGATATTATTAAATCCATTGAAGAGCCAATATCCCTTGGCACAATCCTTCCTACAGACCAGGTTTGCAGGATGGCGGGTGAAAGGGTAAAGGTTGTGTTAACGGGTGAAGGGGCAGACGAGATATTTGGCGGATACCGCAAATTTCTTATAGAGAGTGCTGCAAGCGTTTATCACAGCCTCTCTATCCTGGAGCAGAAAGGGCTTGAAGAGTTATATCCTGAACTAACCACATACATGAAAATAAGGAGTAACAACCCGGTTGAGAGATATATTCAGAGTGAATCACTTTTTACAGGGGATGAGCTGAAGGAGCTGACCGGTAAAGATATATTGAATGATCAGTTTCCGGATGATGCCACACCATATTTAAGGGGTAACGAACACCCGTTGAATGCCGCTATTGCAATGGAAACAAAGGCCAGGCTCCCGGATTATGTGATATTAAGGCTTGATAAGCTATCCATGAGACACTCACTTGAGGCGCGCACCCCGTTTCTTGATTACAGGCTCGCAGAGTTTGCGGCTGGCCTGCCAGTAAACTACAAGGTAAACCTTGCAGATAACCGTGAAAAATATATATGCGGTAATTCATTTGCCAGATATTCCATCCTGGACAGGGATACAGCCCTCAGAAAAAAACAGCCCTTTACCATACCAATGGCAGACTGGCTTTCAGACCCTTCAAGACTGCCTGAATGCATTAAAGAGGTGATGTTCGGGGATATGGTTAAAAAACAGGGCATTATAAACGGGGATACCCTGAAAAAAGATATCGCTCTTATATCAAAGGAGAAGGTCGGCCCCCAGACTCTGGTCTCAGAGGCTGACAGGGTATATGCCATTATCATATTTACCTTATGGTATGACCTTTTCTTTTCATAATGAGTGACTATAGTGTTCAAAAAACAGATAACAGCATATAAAAATATCATGTTGAGGGATTTGGTAAATCCAAAAAAATTATTTACCACAGAGATCACTGAGAAGGTTTTTAATGTCAGTCTCCGTGATCTCAGTGTACTTCGTGGTGAAAAATCTTCACAACATTATATTGGAAATTGTTAAGCCCCTTAGTTGAACCTCAGGAGAATTTATGACTCAGGGTAAATACCTTACAGAATACAGCAGGAGACTACTTACCTTAATTAAGGAAAAGGTCATACCAGGCCAGCAGACCTTCGGATTTGAATATGAATTTTTACCAAGGCTTCCACTCAACCTTGAAATCATGCAGCAGATATACGGGTTTTTGCCTGCAAATGGATTTAAAAAAGAGGGGGCTGCCTTTGTAAATAAAAAAGGCATCAATATAGATTTTGAGCCTGGCGGTCAGATAGAATTCCATACTCAGCCACTCCTCATACACGAAAAAGGAAGATTTACCGAATACCTGAACGAGATAAAAGATGTTTTGGATATTATTAAAAATGATCTGGGTATAGAATATCTTGCACAGGGTTATATGCCAGGACGGAAGGATGCACCACTCTGTCTTGATTCGGAAAGATATATCAATCTGCATAAAAGGCTATCCATGTGCGGCAAAAGGGGCTTAGAGATGATGAAGGGGACTGCATCCATTCATCTTCATGCAGGCATAAATAAAATAGAGGAGCTGCCCCTCATTCTTTCCATTATGATAAAGATGTCTGCGATGGATGAGTTTAAAATGGGGCATGACAGGAGGGATATATGGGCCAATACTGATCCCACCAGATGCGGCCAGCCCTTTAAAGTCATGCATAACATGACACCATATGAGGTAATTGAGATGATTGTAAATCACGCTGCAAGGGCATATCATATCGGGAAAAATCTGCCATTTTTAGAGACAGATGATCTGTCCTTTGATGCATTCATGTATCATCTTACTACCATATTTACAGATATCAGGCTGAATATAAAAGGCCCGTCAATAGAACTAAGAACAATCGACAGTGGCCCATTAGACCAGTTTGAAATAAAATGGCAAAAATTTCTAAGTATATTTCAGAAAACTTTATATCAATATAAAGGAGAGACTCCATGAAGAAGGTAACAATCTATACGACCCAGGGTTGTCCATACTGCATCATGGCAAAAAATCTTCTTGAAAAGAAAGGGGTAAGCTACTACGAATTAAGGATTGATCTTAATCCTGAACTTGCCGCAGAGGCAGTAACAAAGAGCGGCGGGAGGCGCACAGTGCCACAGATATTCATTGGCGATTACCATGTGGGAGGTTCTGACGAACTGAATGCGCTGGAAAAGGAGAATAAACTTGATGGTCTGCTTGCGGAGTAGAGACAACCCATGTTTGAGAGCCGGTATTGTTGGAGTCTTGTCTACAGTTTGCTAAATAGTGTCCATCCAAAAACTGTTGCTTTTGGATCCAAGCGGTCAGCCATTAGCATTCATCTTTCAGCAAAAGACTTTCAAAACAAAGATTTGGCTGACAGCTGAAAGCCCCATCCAGAATTTGCCTCTTTCTGGATGGACACTAAATATAAAAAACAGGCATATATTGCTACTTCATTAATATATGTCATGGGTTCTTTATTCTACAATCCAGTTAATTGGCCTGTCAGGCAGATACCTGAAAGAATTTCCCTTTGCCTGAATAAATGATTTGAAATGGGTATAAAGTTCTCTCTGCTCTTTAAGGCTATTCCGTGCCCTGTTTATAGCAGCCGACACAGCCTTGCGGTCTGTCTCTCCCCTGTCAGATAGCTTTCTTGATCTTCCATGTATATCAATATTTTTACGCAGGTAATCATCTAAAAAATCAATAGAATTAATAATCTGCATGCGCTCTTCAGGGTCATCAAAATTATCTGAATCAATTTTTTCCTTGAGCAGTTCCCTCATCTTTCTGATATTCTCAATAGAAAGCCTGTCAATTACATCCTCAGGGGCAAGATTTCCGGCGTGGGTCAGATTTTCAATGGAGAGCTGTTCGTGAGACATACTGCCATATATATCCTTTACTGAACCATTCATGCCCGAAGAGATATTTTTTAGCTCGGTACATGATACCCATTGATTCTGCTTGATCAAAAGATTTCTTATGTGAGAAAGGCCGATTGAATGTTTTATGGTAAAAGAGTCACCATTAAATACCACCTCCCAGACAGGCCCGGTCCGCCTGAAAATATTCGTATTAATTTTTTTATCTGTTTCAGTCTCTTTTGATTCACCCATCTCCTGGGGTGTCTTGAACCGGTATCGCTCCTTAAACCTCTGCTCAAGGAGTATCAATATACCCGAGAGGTTAACAAAGACAGCAATCTGCCCTGTAAAGGGGGTATTGAGAAGAGATAAAATACATGAAACAGCGGATGCAAACCCGAGCCATACAAAAAACGACCTGCGGATTAATTCCACTGTTATAAATAGGGCAGTAAGGACTGCCCATATCCACCATGCTTGTATTCCCACAGGATAATCTCCTGAAACCTGTTCTACCTGATACGGTTGTTACAGAATTAAATATTAACCCATTAATACTATTTGCGTTGATTTACATGAAATTTACAGGTTTTCCCGGGGAGTATAGAAATAATGGCTTTTCCTGTCAAAGAAAAACCGGCCAAAACCATTGACCTTTTAAAATCAATTCATTATTTGTCTCCATTTGAGTCAATATTTAATTCAGGAGGGATGGTTATGAGCTGGGTTTCAATAGATTATGCAAAATGCAGCATGTGCGGGGCATGTCTTGAGGGATGTGCAAGATGCTTTTCAAAAAAGGATGCTAAGGTGGTGGCGCATGCAGACATTAACTGCTGTTCAATATGTGGCAGGTGTGTTGCCCTCTGCCCGAAAGGGGCAATAAGTCACTCTCAAATGGAGATGGGAAATTTCCATGAGATAAAAAAAAGCAATTTCATATCACCTGATGATTTCTTTGAATTTGCAAGACAGAGGAGGTCTCACAGGGCATTTACTGATAAAAAGATACCTGAAGCGGATATCAAAAGACTGGTTGATATTGTCAGATATTCACCGACCGGGAGTAACAGCCAGATGGTGGAGCTCCTTTTAATACAAAACCCTGAAAAGAGAAAAAGGCTCACAGACCTTACTGTTGACTTTATGATCAAAACCGGTGAAGAGTCTATGAAAAATGCCCAGGCCATGAGGCTGACAGAAAAGCCAGATGAGGGTGAGATAAAACTCATGGAGATGATCGCCTTTTACGGAGAGATGATGCGAGAGAGCCGTGATATGGGCATTGACCCGGTATTTTACAATGCCCCACTTATTATGATCTTTCATGCGCCCATGCAGGCATTCAGTAAAAAGGATGATTGCGTTATCGCATCAACAACCGTGGGGTTCCTTGCAAGGACAATGGGGCTGGAATACACCTATATAGGGATATTTGAAGGGGCTGCAAACAACTCTCCCGCTGTTATGGATGAGCTGAAGCTCCCAAAAGGGAACAGTGTCTACAGCGTTATTATACTCGGTTATCCAAAGATGCGTTTCTACAGGACAGTAGACAGAAAGCCTGCAAAGGTAATGTATGAATGATTGTTTTAGAAAAAAAGTTTTATTTTTCTCTATTTTATTGAAAATTCTCACTTTTTGGCATTTCATTTGCAGACTAATATTTTTTTACTCTCTTGATTGATATTATTTTGAATATGTCAAAAATTAATATTAATTTAATATTATTTTTTATGAACTAATATTATTTAATTATATTTTTTATTATTTTTAATAAGATGAATTTGACATTAAAAGGAGATAATTTTTAGCGTTGTCCACCCCCCTGAGCAATAAAACTTTCAAATTCCACAGCCTGACTGTTATACTGGCAATAGCCTTTATCTCTGTCAGCCTCCTGGTATTGACTATTGCAAGCGGCCTTGAACTCTACTTCAGCTATAATAATCAGAAAAAGCAGGTGATCGCACAACAGCAGTTGATTGCCCGTGAAGCGGCAAATTCTGTAAAATCCTTTATCCAAAAAAAGATAGAAATACTGCAGGCTGCTGTTATACTGGGCCACCTCACCTCCCCTGATCAGGAAGAGCGGAAACTAATCATGGACAAGCTTCTTGGGCTAGACCCCTCTTTCCGTAAGCTTATCCTGTTTGATATAAATGGCCAGGAGATATACAGGGCATCACGCATATCAAGAATTTTGGCAGATCAGCTCAATGAAGAGGATCTAAAGATAATCCTGCAAGAGGTAACAAATAAAAATGTCTATATAAGCAACGTCTACATAGAGGTTACAAACAGCGAACCGCTCATGAGAATAGCCATCCCGTTAATAGATGTTATGGGTGACTATCAGGGGTATATTACTGCTGAAATCAATCTCAAGTTTATGTGGGATATTGTCGGGGCCATAAAGACAGGCAAGACAGGTGTGGCTTTTGTTGTGGACAGGGAAGGAAATCTTTTGGCATTTGGTGATACAGGCAGGGTTCTTAAGGGTGAAAACCTGAAAAACCTCCATGAGGTATCCAGATTCATAAATTCAGATCAACATACAGCTAAAACAGAGAGCAATATAACAACAGGCATCATGGGTAACCAGGTGGTAGCAGTCTATGCGGCTCTTCAAAACCCTGACTGGGCTGTTATTGTTGAACTTCCAGCTGTTGAGGCATTCAGGGATATTATTGATTCTCTACAGAGGACCATCATCTTTCTTTTTTCATGTCTGCTCCTTGCGGTACTGATCAGCATCTTTCTTTCAAAAAAGATCACAAAACCGTTAATTGATTTAAGGGACGCTGCAAAAAAGATCGGTGAGGGTGATCTTGATTCACATATAGGGATTTCATCAAATGACGAAATAGGGGAACTTGCAAAAAGCTTTAACCAGATGATAGAGGATCTGAAAAGGACAACCGTTTCAAGGGATGAACTGGCTGAAGAGGTTAATGAGCGTAAAAAGATAGAAACAGCCCTCATTGAAGCAAAAAAACAGGCAGAAGCTGCCCTTGAGGCAAAGGGGCAGTTTCTTGCCAACATGTCCCATGAGATCAGAACACCATTAAATGCCATTATAGGTTTTACAAGGCTCCTGAAGGAGACACACCTTGATGAAGTGCAGCAGGACTATCTCTCCACCATGCAGACAAGCTGTAATATGCTGCTTTCACTAATCAATGATATACTGGATTTCTCAAAGGTACAGGAAAATAAGTATGAGCTCGAATCCATAGAGTTTGATTTTATGTACCTTATTGAAAGCATCTTCTCCATGATCAGGTCAAAGATGGTAGGGAGCTCGGTTGATGTATTGTACAGAATGGAGAGCGGGCCAAGATATTTCAAGGGAGACCCGACGCGTATCCGCCAGATACTTATAAACCTGATAGGCAATGCCCTTAAATTTACTGTAAAGGGTGAGATATTCACCACCATCGGCCCTGCGCCTGAAGACACAATGGGAGAAGGTGAACCAGGCATGATGCGCATCATGAAGATATCTATTAGAGATACAGGTATCGGCATCCCTGAAAACAAGCGCGAGGTGATATTCGAGGCATTTACACAGGCAGATGTCTCAACAGCCCGTAAATATGGCGGAACAGGATTAGGATTATCCATAACAAGGGCTTTTGTGGAAAAAATGGGCGGCAGGATATGGGTGGAATCCAGCGAAGGAAAGGGAAGCGAATTTATCTTTACACTAAAACTTGAACAGGCAAAGCCTATTATTGATACGGAGATTGAGCCAGTCAGTTATGATTCATTGAACGGAAAAAAGGCGCTTATTGTTGATGACAACATCCATGCAGGGGCAATATTCAGCGAATACTGTTCAACAGCCAGAATGAAGGTTTTGCTTGTGGCACGCTCAGGTGAGGAGGCTCTTCAATACCTTGCAGAAGCCACTATCATGCCTGACATCATCATAAGCGATATGATGATGCCGGAGATGGACGGGTATGGGTTTATAGAAAAGATCAGGAGCGATGATAAACTTAAAAATCTGAAGATAATTGCCGCCACATCAGAGGCAATACCAGGCCAGTCCATGAATGCCCGTATAAAGGGATTTGACGGGTATTTATCAAAACCGATCTTAAGAAAAGAGATGATAAATGTAATAAGAACTGTCTTAGGCGATAAACGCAGGGAGAAAAGCAATATAGTTACGCGTCACATGGCAGAGGAGATATCATATAAGGGTCTAAAGGTTATGGTTGTCGAGGATAACCTCATAAACATGAAACTGATGGATACACTCTTAAGCAAGTATGGGATTATTATAGACAAGGCGAAAAACGGCAAAGAGGCAGTTGAAATGCTCCGGAAGGATAATACCTATAATATTATCTTTATGGACATGCAGATGCCTGAGATGAACGGGATCGATGCAACAAGGATCATACGCAACGAGATATGCAAAGATACCCCTGTTATTGCCCTTTCAGCGGCTGTTCTCAAGGAAGACCGTGAAAATGCCACTGAGGCAGGCATGAATGATTTTCTGGAAAAGCCTGTAAATGTTGAGAAGCTTAAAGAGGTGCTCGCTAAATATTCCAAGTAGTATGCTTTCAGTAACCGGCCTCTTTGGATGCAGGCAGTCAGCTGTTAAGGTTCATTGTTCAGTAAAAGCAATTTTAATCCATGGCTGCAATAAATGGCAGATTCCTGAATTTTTCATTATAATCCAGACCATAACCTATCAAAAATTTATCAGGCACCTCAAAACCGGTATAATCGCACCTTACATGACAGGATGGATTTCTTGCGTCTTTTTTGTCAAGAAGCGCACAAATCCTCAATGAACCAGGCCCTTTCTCTTTAAGATGTTCAACAATCCGGCTGACAGATAACCCGGTATCAATAATATCCTCAACAATAAGTATATCCATCTCTCTTACAGGCATGGAAATATCATGTTTTATTTCTGCCTTTTCTGATGTGCTCTTTTTCCCATTATAACTTGAGACCGATATGAAATCAGTAGTAAGGGGAAGGTCAATAGCCCGTATAAGATCCGCAAAAAAAACAGAACATCCCTTTAGTACGCAGATGGCAAGAAGATCCCCTTTTTCGTAATCGGCGGTTATCTGCCTGCCAAGTTCTGTTACCCTCTCTTTTATCTGCTCTGAAGAGAGTATTATTTTATGTGAATAATTCAGGATATTCATAATATTCTTTAATCCTCTATCTCCTGATAGATTATGCTTCCGCAGGATTTACAGTGCGATGCATCCCTGTCATGATATCTCAATCCGCATTTTTTACATATGACATCCCTTTTTGCTGACATATGGACCCATTCCTTAACAATCTGGCTTGCCTGCCAGGGTATGAGGATAATGCCTGATATTATCATTATCACTGTAACCATCCTGCCTCCGCCTGTAACAGGGGCAATATCTCCAAAACCAACAGTTGTCAATGTAACAACCGTGAAATAAAATGCATCGCCAAAGGTCTTAACATTTGGATTTGTCCCTTTTTCAAAAAAGAGGAAACACCCTGAAGATATAAAAAAGATCATAAATATTGTCATAAAGAGTTTAATGACCTTGAGCACATGCATTGTAAGGCTGCCAAAGAAAAAATTGGGGGTAGCGAGAAACCTGAAAAACCTGAATATCCTGAATATCCTTATTATTCTTATAAATTGAATAAAATGCACATCGTGGGTAAGCCCAAAATAGGGGAAAATGATAAGGATGAGTGTAGGCATAATGGCAATCAGGTCCATTATATTGTAGATATCAATCAACTGTCTGCCCCTGTTATCAGCGCCATAAAGCCTTGCCAGGTATTCAATGACAAAGAAAAACACTATCACCTTTTCTATCTGCCACAGCAGGGATAGTGTCTCCTGAGATACCGCATAGGTTTCTATGACCAGAATGGCGCAGATAAAAAGATTCATCATAATAATAAAAATATCTATTATCTTTCCAAGGGGTGTCTTGCAGTCAACCAGATAAAACTGAATTGTCTCCCTGAAGCCATTCTGCATGATAAATATTATCTTTTCCTTTAATGTCAGTTTACAGATTATAACTCTCTTTTGGTATATAATAGGCGAGATCGATTGCTACCTTTTCTGCCTGTCTCATGGTGAGTCTGTGCTCTGCCACAAGCCTTGCAAGAAAGGATGCATCCACACGCCTTGCCATGTCATGCCTTGCAGGTATGGATAAAAAGGCCCTTGTATCATCATTAAAACCCACAGTATTATAAAAGCCTGCTGTTTCTGTGACAGAGACCCTGAAGCGCATCATACCTTCAGGACTGTCATTGAACCACCATGCCGGGCCAAGCCTTAAGACAGGATAATAACCTGCCAAAGGCGCTAGCTCCCGTGTATACCTTGTATCATCCAGTGTAAAGAGGATGATCTTCAGATCTTTTTCATGGCCATAACGTTCCAGAAGAGGCCTTAACGCCTTTACATATTCCGTTTCAACCGGTATATCAACCCCTTTATCACGTCCAAAGCGCTTAAAAACAAAGCTGCTGTGGTTTCTGTATACACCGGGGTGTATCTGCATCACAAGACCATCCTCTATACTCATCCGGGCCATCTCGATGAGCATGTGGCCATGGAAATCCCTTGCCTCCTCAAAAGTAATAGAGCCTTTAAGCGCCTTATCAAGAAGCCTCTGCATCAGCTCATCCGAAACATCTGCTGTATAGGCCTCAAGAGAGCCATGATCAGTTGAAACAGCCCCCATCTCTTTAAAGAATAATCTGCGCTCCTGTATTGCATCAAGATAGTTACGGTATGTTATGCCATCTATACAAAGCCTCTTTACCTCTGTTACAAACGATTCATGCATGGGGTCTATGATCGAATCAGGCCTGAAGCATGGTATTACCCTTTCATTCCATTCATTCCTGATCCTCTTATGATGAGCAAGATCGCTGTTTGGCTCATCAGTTGTGCTTATCACCTCTATCCTGAACCTTTTATAGAGGTTTCTAATTCTAAATTCCTCGGTTTTGAGTTTCCTATCAATAATATTATAAATGGATTCAGCAGACCCTTCATCAAGCTCCTCTTCTATGCAGAATATCTCGCTCAAAACATAATCGAGCCACAACCTTGTGGGGGTGCCTAAAAAAAGGTGGTAGTTTTTTGCCAGGATATCCCATATCTTCTTCGGGTCTTTTTCATATGGGGTGTTGTCACGGGGTTTTACACCCAGCTCCGCATGTGTATACCCCTGAGAGCATAGCATCCTTACAAGGTAATGATCAGGAATAATAAAAAGTGCGGCAGGATCGGTAAAATTAATATTATATGCATACCATGCAGGGTCAGTATGACCGTGCGGGCTTATAATGGGCAGATCTTTTATCTGATTATAGATAGCACGGGCGATATCCCTGGTCTTTTCTTCTGCAGGAAAGAACCTCTCTTCATTTATAATTGCCATAACTATCTCATCATCCTTATGCCTGTGCCATTAATAAGGTTCTCCACTTCTGACAAACTTGACATGGAGTTATCGCCCGGGGTCGTCATTGTGAGGGCGCCATGTGCAGCGCCATACTCTACTGCCCTTTGAGGGTCATCATATCTCATCATCCCGTAGATAAAGCCGGATGCGAAGCTGTCACCACCGCCAACGCGGTCAAAAATCTCAAGGTTTTCCCTCCGGGCGGCCTGATAAAAGTTATCTTTTACCCTGCATATCGCGCCCCAATCATTAATGGAAGCAGACCTGGCATTCCTGAGGGTTGGCGCTATTATTTTTATCCCGGGATAATCAGCAAGTATATTATCTGTTATCTCACTGAACATTACGATATCGATATTTACCTGATTATTTTCTATTGAAACCGTGTCATATCCGAGTCTAGCTGTAAAGTCCTCTATATTTCCAAAGAGCACATCCACATATTTTATTATATGCCTGTTTATCTCCTGTGCCCTTTTCTCACAGCCTCTATTTTTCCACAGGCTGGCTCTGTAATTAAGATCATAAGAGATAATGGTTTTATATTTTCTCGCTACATCCATTGCCTCTTCTATAACCTCAGGTGTTGTTTCTGAAAGTGCTGCAAATATACCCCCTGTATGAAACCACCTCACACCGCATTTACCAAATATATATTCCCAATCAATATCACCCTTTTTAAGCTGTGATGCGGCTGTATTTCCCCTGTCTGAAACACCGATAGCACCCCTTATACCATAACCCCTTTCAGTAAAATTAAGCCCGTTTCTTACCTCCCTGCCGCACCCGTCATACTCACGCCATTTAATAAAGGAGGTATCAACCCCTCCCTGAAGCATCAGATCTTCAACAAGCCTGCCAATCGCATTATCTGCAAAAGCAGTGACAGTGGCAGCCCGCATGTTGAAGCACCTTCTTATGCCCCTGGCGACATTGTATTCACCCCCGCCTTCCCATACCTTAAAAATCCTTGCGGTATGTATCCTGCCCTCACCCGGATCAAGGCGGAGCATCACCTCTCCAAGAGAGACAAGATCATATCTGCATTCTGAGACGCCCTTTATTTTAAGAAACGCCATTATTTCACCCCTTTTTCTTTAAAAATACTGATAGCCTCTTTTGTAAGCCGCATAATCGCACTGAAATTGCCGCTATTGATAAGCCCCTTTTCCACCATCCAGCTGCCTCCCACAGCAACCACATTTGATAATGCAAGGTAGTCCATCATGTTTACTCTATTTATCCCGCCTGTGGGTATAAACCTCATCATCGGATATGGGGCGCTTATCGCCCTGAGGGTGCCAGCCCCGCCAAAATTCTCAGCAGGGAAAAATTTGACCACAGTCAGTCCATGATCAAGGGCCATACCGATATCAGTGGGAGTACTTGTGCCGGGTATAACAGTAATACTGTTTTTCATGCAATATTCTACAACCTTTGGGCCGAACCCAGGGGAGACAATAAAACCTGCGCCCATATCACAGGCCTCTTTGACCTGATCCACATTCAGCACGGTGCCGGCGCCCAGAAGCACATCTTTCCTGTTGCAGGCTATTTTGCTGATAGCATTAAGGGCATCATTCGTTCGCAGGGTAATCTCAGCACAGGGAAGACCCGCCTCAATAAGAGCATCAGCAAGGTCCAGAGAATATTCACTACTCTCGATAGTAATAACCGGGATGATTTTCAGTTCAGTAAAACGTGCATAAACAGAGCTCGAATCCATGTATATCACCTGTTATGTTTTTATGAGAAAAGGATTTGAGGATGATACAACAATCCTTTTTTTTCATCAATATTTTTGATTGGCATTGAACTTGTTCTTGACATAAAAGAGGGATAATTATTATAGATACCTCCGCTTTTATAAAAATGATCTTCATTTTAAAGGAGATGAGATATGGAAAAATGTCCGTGCGCGAGTGGAAAAACATACAGTGAGTGTTGTGAGCCTTTTCTCAAGGGTATAAAGGAGGCCGAGACCGCTGAAAAACTAATGAGGGCAAGATACAGCGCCTTTGTAAAGGCCGACATAGATTACCTCTATAAAACCGTATCCCCTGACCAGCGGAAGGAATTTAATATAGAAGAGACAAAGGATTGGGCGCAGAATTCAGAATGGAAAGGGCTTGAGATCATAGAGACTCTTGACGGTGGCCCTGATGATGAAAAGGGGACGGTCGAGTTTATAGCAAGATTCAGGCAAAACAAGAAGGATATAACCCACCACGAACTGGCCTCCTTTGAAAAGATAGATGGCAAATGGATATTCATGGATGGCGTTGTGCCAAAAACAAAACAGGTAATACGCGAGACACCCAAGATAGGCAGGAACGACACATGCCCATGCGGGAGCGGCCTCAAATACAAAAAATGCTGCGGCAGATAGATTTTATAGATACTGATCGATTACACTGTATAATTCGTTCGGGTTAATAGGCTTTGAGAGATAGTTATCCATACCTGACTCCAGACATTTTTCCCGGTCACCCTTCATGGCATGTGCAGTAAGGGCTATTATTTTAACGTTATGATTTAGCACCTTTGATTCAGGGCTTCTGATTATTGCAGCAGCCCTGTACCCGTCCATGACAGGCATCTGGATATCCATCAGAATAATATCATAATTAATCATCTCAAGGGCCTTTACTGCCTCCTCTCCGTTTGCAACTGCATCTGCCTGAAACCCAAATTTTTCCAGAAGCTTTAGGGCTAGCCTCTGGTTTATTATATTATCCTCGGCAAGCAGGATTTTTACCTTCTTAATCCTCTCGTCAGAGAGTGTATGGCGGGTAACAAGAGGCTGTCGATATTGATCTATTCTGGATCTGTTTCTTGAAAGGACGGTAACAATACAGTCAAACAGGTGATTTCTGCCTATGGGCTTTATAAGGTAACCGTCAAACCCGATCCGCTTCATCGCTGTATAATCGCCCCTTATGCCTCTTGATGTGAGCATGATCATCCTGGTATCTTTAAGGGCAGGATCAGCCTTGACCTTTCTTCCCAGTTCGATCCCGTCTGTGCCGGGCATCTGCATATCTGTGATAATCAGATCGTATGGGGCGCCCACCTTTGATACTGCACTAAGCAGTTTCATTGCCACCTCAGCGCTCTGCGCCTCATCATAGGTGAATCCCCATTTCCCTAGATATCCCCCGAGTACCTTGAGATTTGTATTGCTGTCATCAACAATAAGCACCCGTTTGGCCTTTATCTCATCAGGAACAAGAGGTTCATCATCCTTAATGTTTATCTGCTTTTCAAAAACCGCGGTAAACCAGAAGTCAGACCCCTTGCCAGGTTCGCTCTCAAGCCCGATTTCACCGCCCATCATTTCAGCAAGTTTTTTCGATATGCTTAACCCCAGGCCTGTGCCCCCGTATCTTCTGGTAGTTGATGCGTCCACCTGCTGGAAAGATTGAAACAATTTTCTTGCATCTGACTGAGATATGCCTATGCCTGTATCCTTCACATCAAACCTGATCTTTACGTGGGTATCAGTTTCATTAATGAGGGACAGGTTGATAGATATCTCACCCTCTTTTGTAAATTTCACCGCATTATTAATCAGATTGATAAGTATCTGCCTGAGCCTGCCAGGGTCACCCTTTAACATTGAAGGTATGTCATGGTCGATAAAATAGGAAAACTCAAGCCCCTTTTCATGGGCATTTACAGAGGGTATCTCCATTGCCTCGCCTATGGCATTTCTCAGATTGAATTCAAGTATCTCTATATCGAGCTTGCCCGCCTCTATCTTGGAAAAATCAAGAATGTCGTTAATAATGGAAAGCAGTGAATCCGCGCTTTTTCGTATGGTATGCACATACTCCTGCTGCTCACTGTTCAAAGGTGTATCAAGAAGCAGGCTGGTCATGCCTATTACACCGTTCATCGGGGTCCTTATCTCATGGCTCATATTGGCCAGGAACTCGCTCTTGTACTGACTGGCCTCCTCCGCTGTTTTTATTGCCGCCCTGAACCTTTTTTCAGCCTCCTTGCGATCTGTAATATCGATATGGACAGACTGGATCATTCTTCTGCAATCTATATCCATAGGGACATAGCTGACAAGCATATCTTTGAGATCACCGTTTTTTGTCCTGTGGAGGGTCTCAAAGACATATGAGCCTGTTTCATTTTTCTCACGTCTGCTTGCGATGGTGCTTTCATTAACACTGATATCGATATCATAGATAAAAAGTTTATTGAACTCTTCGCGGGAATAACCCAGCATGTTATGGGCCACATCATTAAACTCGATTATCTTACCTGTTAGGGAATCTATCATACAGATGCCAATACCTGCATGATTGAAAAAGGATTGGAATTTCTTTTCATTTGCAACAAGCTTACTGTTTAAGGCCTCAAGCACTTCAACCCTTTTGGCCAATTCATCATAAGAAGGTTTTTTCGGCATCTAAGCCCCTCACATAATCTGAATAATCATAAATGATATCCAAGAGCACATAAATATATCCATCTCATCTTTTGGAGAACCCAACTCAAGTTCTGCAATATTTACATTTAGTTATATAACAATGAGGATTTCAAGTCTATTTAAAACTAGAATAAAGGCTGGCTTATAAAATTCATTACTTCATTGCTGTCAGGGTGTTTGAATGTAAGGCAGTTTGCATGAAGCAGCAGGCGTTCCCCGGGGTTTACATGGCCATAGAGCCTGTCGCCTACAATGGGACACCCAAGCCCCATGGGGTGGGATGCATGTACCCGAAGCTGGTGTGTACGTCCTGTTAAGGGTGTAAAGAGCACCCTTGTACGATTATCTTTTACCTCTATCCTTTCCCAAAGGGTTATGCCGCTTCTGCCGTGGACAGGGTCATATATCTGAAAGGGCCTGTTTGTTACATCAACACGAAGGGGCAGATTGATCTCTCCTCCCTCCTTTTCAACAATGCCGTCAAGAATAGCAATGTATTGTTTTCTTACCTTCCTGTCCTGAAACTGGATGGAGAGATTCCGGTGTGCCTCCTTTGTTAATGCAAAGACCATGATGCCCGATGTATCCATATCAAGACGGTGGACAGCGGGCTGAGGTATGCATCCTTTAAACATATCCCTTATACGGTTAGCGAGGCAATCCTGTTTATCAGCCCCTTTACCAGGCACAGACAAAAGGCCATCAGGTTTATTTACTACAACAATGGATGAATCATTATAGATTATATCGGGTTTATTCATTATCAGACCGATCTGCATTGGCCCCGCAGAGCATAAAACCAATCAATGGCAGACACTTTTCCCTGCACGGGCCGTAAAAATTACCCTGTATACGTGTCTTAGAAAGATTTGTTTTTCCCCAGAATATCTCTGCCATTGATTTAGGCATAAGATTCATTTTAGCGGCTGCATTCAAAAGCTTGGGGCCGCAGCAGTCGCCAGCACCTGCCGGTATGCCATTTTTAAAAAAAGCGGTAAGGGGGCTTACCTCTGACCTGAAATTATGCACCCGGTAGAGACTGTGTATCTCTTTCATGAGACCCTGTGACACTCTTTTACGTTTATAAATCAATTCCAGCCTGTCTGATTCATTAAGGAGTTTATTGATAAGTTTACCAAGCTGTTTTATCTCTTTATCAACGCTCTCAACAATCAGATCATACTCTTTGGTATCAAACAGGGGGGGCACCCACCCCTCTACATCCCATACCCCGTTATACTGTCCGGAAAATGCCTTTATGATAAGAGGTTGTCCATCAGCATCAACACACTCAAGCACACCGAACATCTGCCCCCTGGCCTCGCCTTTAATATAGTCAAGTGTCAGCCTGGGGTCTCTCTTGTCTTCAGGTGCATGGATATCTATGGTGCCCTTTTCCTCAAGGGTATTCATCAGATCAAGGCAGTGCTCCTTTGCGCCTTCCTGTTTCAGATAATGTATACTGCGGCATGAATGACAGTATCCATATGAAGAGGATTCTGTATCCTGATCAGATATTTTAATTATATTGTTTAACACCTGTTAATTTCCATCCCAGCCCGCAAGCCTTGCCCAGAGCCACCATGCTGCATATGCCTTGAGATTTGCATTCAGGGGCTCACTGTGCGCTGATGAGCAGTTATACCAGTCCACCCCTTCAGTGTGACTCTGCTGCCACTCCCTGGCCCAGTTGCCGCCATTATAATCACAACTGTCTGTCACATTAAGATCCCCATAATATTCACCATCAGGGTCATAACTCTCTATATCTTCAAAATCAAATAATATTTTTCCGTTGGCCTCACAAAAATTTCTGATCTGTGTGTTACGCTGGTGAAGGTTTCCATTAAGCCCTGTCCCATTGGTGTGGCCGGACATGTAGACAAATTTTACATCAGGATATTCTTCCTCAAGATCGTTCATGAGGTCAAGATAGAGGTCTATCTCCTCTTCAGTGCCATCAGCCTGTCCGCACCATGACCACATGATGACATTTATTTCAGGATGGTTATTCAGATAATTACGGGTGGCATTAGCCCAGGCGGTGCGGTTGGGATTACCAAGGTCGTTTGCCCCGGAGAATGGTGAATCACGAAGGTCAAGGGCATTGTTTGTCCCGCCGCTGTTCCACCTGTATGTTGAGCCTCCATAAGGGGCATTTGCAAAGGTTGTAAGCCCGCTCATGCCTGTGGTTATCTGGCTTCCGTGAGAGGTATGGCCATAGGCAATATGAAGTTTCCCCTTTGCCTCATTTATCCATTCAAGCGGTACCATTGCCAGATCCGTGCTCTCATGATCTATTATAATAGCGCCGGTACTCAAAGGATCAGAGGTATCATTATTATTACCTGCCGGTGGCGTACTGTTATTCCCCGGTATTACTGGAGCAGTATCCTTGGAGTCTGAATCCCCGGAATTGCAGGACATGGTAAAACAGAGGCACATTATTAATAGGATAAAAAGAAAATTTTTTAATATTAACTGACTCATTTTATATTCTCCTGTCTGATAGTTATACTGGTTAATCCTCCGGGTATCAATACCCGCACATGCCCGAATATTTTATTGATAAAGCAAATACAGATATTACAGATTAAGGCATTTTTCATGCCATCAACAATAGATAATATACAAACCACATATAGTTACACCCAGTATACCCTCCTTAGCTGGATGAGACCCCTAACAGTACAGGCTCTTACTAACGCAGCAAAGTAAGGTTTTTTTTCAGATAGATAAAAATATGTATCATTCTGCAGGCTTTTACTAAATGAAAAAGAGTATATTGTATGGAATTATAGACAAAATGCTTACCTGAAAGTGTACAAAACAGGTCTGATTTATGCCGAATCAGATTCATTTCAAAACCGCTATTCTGCTTATACCTGTCATAGCATTATAATTTTTTTTATATTCAACAGGCATAAAAAGGTTAATTTTTTTGGATATTGGTGATATAAGCAGATCAATATCAAAATCAAGGAGGAGAATCCGTGTTAACATTAAAAGAAAATGTATATGAGACTTTGAAAAACGGCAAACCGGATGCATTTGTAAATGAGTGGGAACCCTTTCCGCAGGTGTGGGACCCGGTATTTTTCTATCTGTTTCCGGTAGCAAAAGGCCAGACCGCTGTCAACCCCTGGGGGGTTACAATTTACTGGGGAGAACATGAACCGGGTATCATGCCTATTGTTAATGAAAAGACCAAGGTGTGCCCTGATATAACTGAGTGGCGCAAGACCTGCAAGGCCCCTGACCTTGACAAGGTGCCTATGGACTGGAAAGCTGCCAAGGCCGATACAGCCCGAATCAAGGCAGAGGGTAAATTTGCCATGGTCTGGGTTCCAACAGGCGTATTTGAGCAGCTCCACTTTCTCATGGGCTTTGAAGATACCCTCATGAATTTTCTGGCAGAACCTGATGCCATGCATGAGCTTATAGACTATGTTAAAAAGGCAAAGATGCAGCAGGTAAGACTCCTTATCGAGAACCTGCGTCCTGATGTCATCATGTTCCATGATGACTGGGGCTCAAAATACAACATGTTCATGAGCCCTGATACATGGCGTGAATTTCTTAAAGAGCCATACAGGGAGATCTATGGCGCCATGAAAAAGGAGGGTGTCATCACCATGCATCATGCTGACAGCTTCTGCGAACCCATTGCAAAGGATATGGTGGAGGTGGGCATTGATATCTGGGAAGGCATACTCCCATCCAACAATATCCAGAAGATCAAGAAGGATACTGATTACAAGCTTACACTTATGGGCGGCATTGACGCCTCCATTGTTGACCGTGCTGACTGGAAAGAGGAGGTCGTCCGCGCAGAAACAGCCCGCGCCTGCAAAGAATACCATGAAGGCGGCATGTTTATTCCATGCCTCACCTATGGCGGTGAAGGCAGTATCTTCCCTGGTGTTAATGACTGCATCATGGATGAAATAAGAAAACAGAACAAGATTTATTTCAAGTAGATTAACCCTCATTTTAGAAAATGGGTATTGCATCTTAATACTGTGCAATACCCTTGAGGTAATCATGCCTGACAGAAGTTTCTACGGCTGGAAGCTGTTAGTTGCCTTGTGGGCGATTGTCTGTATCAACCTTGCCTTTCCCATCTACGGCGCCAGGGTGCTCGATGCGGTTATGGTTATTGACCTTAACCTGAACCGTCAGTCACTTGGGGGCATCTTTTCTATCCACACGATCATGTCAGGTCTTCCAGGTCCCCTTGCTGCAATGTGCGTGGGCAGATTCGGCGTAAGGATTACCATGGTTTCAGGCAGCCTTCTCGTAGGTATTGGCTCCACTCTTATGGCCACGGTTGTAAAGAGCGGTTTATCCGCAGCCCTTGCCTTTGGAATACTTGTCGGGGCAGGTGTTTGTATGGGAGGTGTGGTGGCCGCCCAGGCAGGCATAGCAAAATGGTTTATCAAAAAACGGGCACTTGCCCTTGCCCTTTTCAGTTCCGCTTCAGGTATTGGCGGATTTATTGCATCCCCTCTTCTGAACCAGGTTCTGGTTTTATCCGATAAAAACTGGCGCATGGGGTGGATGATAATAACTCTGCTTGCCATTTTAGCCCTGTTGATCTCCATCCTTTTTATAAAGGAGGAGCCAAAGGAGCTGGGGCAGCTGCCCGATGGTGACACCTCTGTTTCACAAAATTTGAACATGGTCGATGCTGGCAAAAATAAAAAAAGGGTATACCAGACAGAGGTAAACTGGAGCTATGCAGAGGTATTGACCGGTAGCTCCTTCTGGATCATGATGATCTGCCACATGGGAATGGGCTGCGGCTATTCCCTGTTTTTGGGTCATGGCGTAGTGCACCTTATAGATATAGGCCATACCCGTGATGCAGCCTCATGGGCCATAAGCCTTATTGCCCTTACAAGCCTATTAGGAAAGGCAATTATTGCTGCATCAGGCGACAGGATTGAACCCAGGAAGATCTGGGCCGGTTTTGTAGCCCTGTTCAGCATTGGCATGATACTCTCTGTTAAGGCTGTGTCACCCTTTCTGCTTGTATGTGTTGCATCCTTTATCGGTGTCGGATTCGGAGGAGGCGTTGTCTGTGTTGCCACGGTATTAAGCAATTATTATGGTGTAAAGACATTTGCATCCCTGATAGGGCTTTCCCTTGCTATTAATACCACCTTTGGTGCAATAATACCATATGTCGCAGGGAGGCTGTATGACAGCGGTCATGGGTATCAGGGGGTCTTTTACGCCCTTGCCATCTGGTGCATTATTGGCGCAATTGTCCTCTATTTTTTAAAAATCCCTGTGAAAAAGGCTTAATGTTGCTTTAAATTCAATTAGTTATCTAGTGTCCATCCAGAAAGAGGCAAATTCTGGATGGGGCTTTCAGCTATCAGCTAACTCTTTGATTTGAAAGTCTTTTGCTGAAAGCTGAATGCTGATGGCTGACCGCT